>JBGTNM010000562.1:0-11668 GCA_041743025.1 Microcystaceae cyanobacterium | reverse complement strand
CTCTTAATGTTGCTATTACAAATGCTATTAATGCTATTTCTGAGGATGATGCTATCAATTGGTTTCACCATTGTGGTCTCTTTGCTGAGTCAATTCGATGATCTATAATTGTGGCTTAACTGGTCTCAAATTGCTGTAAGTTCAAGGCTGACTAAGGTTTTGCTCCTTAAATTGACTTATCACCATAAGGACGGGAGAGCCATGATAACTAGGTACTTAGTAGGATGCGTTCTGAACGCATCCTACATTAAGTGTTACTCATCGGTATTTTAGAGGCGTGTTAGCTTAGCTGCCAGATGCGATCTTTTGACACTGTTGGCATATCCCGAAAAATTCGAGCGTGTGGTAGTAAACTTTAAATTGATGAGACGCTTCTAAACGATCTTCTAAATCATGCACGGGACACTCATCAATCGGAATTGATCGTCCACAATTGACACAAGTTAGGTGGTGTCGATCTTGTTGCACTAAACTATACAAAGATTCTCCATTGGCAAGCGTTCTGACTTGAATAGAGCCTTCGCGTTTTAAAGCTTCTAGAGAACGATAGACAGTTGCTAATCCCATGCCTTGATCGCCTTGGCGTAGTTCTAAATAGAGATCTTGAGCAGAAATAGCGCGGTCGAGTGTTTTCAGCAGTTGAAAAATTCGCTCTTGAGAACGGGTGCGGTTGGCTCGCATAATGAAAGGATTGATCGCAATAATCATCATAATGTCTCAACAATACCAGTGTCGCATTTACGTTACCCTCAGATCATCGGTCTTAGATCCGGCAGGCGTAGCGGTACAGTCGGGACTCAAACAACTCGGATACGAGGGAGTCGAACAAGTGAGAATGGGTAAGTACATTGAACTTATTTTAACGGCTAGCGATGAAATCCAAGCCAAACAGCAGTTAGATCAAATGTGCGATCGCTTGTTGGCTAATCCTGTCATCGAAAATTATCGTTTTGAGATCAATCCAAAATCGGCTGACTCACTCTCAACAGGGGTTTAAGGGGTATGGGGACAGAGGTTTGAGGACGCGCCCCAAATTGCAAACTTTCGGCGATCGCTTGACGCACTAGCGGTTCAGTTTCAGTCGAAAGCATATAACAATAATATTCTTCTAATTGTTGTCGTTGCCTTGAACTTAACGGTTGTTGGCTAACATAATTCGCTAATTGTCGCACCGCAATTAATCGCTTGAGCGCGTCTGTTTGCGTCAAATCTCGCAGCCATTGCTCAAAATTTTTGGCTTCTAATTGCTGACGATGGCTAAAAATCTGCCAAGAAACCAATCCTAACGTCATCAACGTGCCGAGTCCCTGTAAAATACTCCCAACCGCTAACCAGCGATGTTCTGACTCAGACCAAATCGCGGCAGCCAAATAAGTGCCAACCGCGATCGCACCACCACTACAAGCGGCGATCGCCAGTTTCCCTTGAGAACCGCTAAACAACTGCCGCCAGATTGACCAATAGCGCTGCCAGTTCCCGCGATCGCTCAGAAAAATGAGCAACAGTGAGCCAATTCCCGTCGAAGTCGCTAGCACTAACTTCCAATTCCAGGCTAGCATCAACGTCATTCCCGTAGAAACCACCATCCACAAGGCGAAGTTGCGGTATTTTCTCTCAAAAATAACCTGTAGCACTCGAGGATCAAAGTGCGTGGCAGTTAAGATAGACATCAGAGGTGGGCGGTGTTTTTTGCTCCAAAAAACGGGTGTCACGGAATTTAATTCCTAGCTTAAGTAAAATCTCTTGTTGAGAGACTGTTTTCCAAATATATCAGGAAGTATATCTCAACCAAGTCCACAGAAGCTTAAAAGAGCTTTTAGTTTTGAGGTTGTTGTGTCGTTGACCCATTGCTAGTGAGCTTCATGTTATATTAGTCAAGATGCTTTTAACCAATGATTGAGAAGTACTTTAATGTTGGCAAGTGTACAATTTTGCCGCCATTAAGCTTAACTAGGCTAAATTTGCGATCGCAAGAGCGAATATTTTCTATGACAAAGCTTTTCTTGAGCCTAAGACGATTCATTCTCATCCTAGTTATTACTGTTATTTTTTTCGGCTGTTTTTCTGGTAATGCCTTTGCTCATCGGCCGCATGATGATGTCGCTCACATCGAACTTTCTCCTAACTATCAGCAAGATAAAACCGTTTTTATTGTGGTTAGAAGTAATCTTTTTAAATCGGTCAACGGTGGCGAAAATTGGCAGCGAATTACGAGAGGTATCAGCAGTCCAACGGGTATTACTAGCTTCGATATGTCCGCTCAAGATAAGAATATTCTTTTCTTATCAACCTACGATCATGGAATTTTTAAATCTGAAGATGGCGGCAACGTCTGGCAGAGTGCTAGTACAGGATTAGAAACGCGAGGCGTGGGTTTAGTTGCTATTTCTAACAACGATCCCTCTTTAGTGCTTGCTAGCGGTTTGGAAGGCGGACTCTACAAAACTGATAATGGTGGTCAAGTTTGGAAATTGGTGTTAGACCAAAAGATTAAAATTACTGCGATCGCTTTTTCTCCAACTCAAGTAAACGAGATTATGATTGGGGACGCTCAAGGCAATTTATATCGTTCAAACAATCGAGGAGATAGTTGGGATAAAATCGGGACGCTTGGTAATAGTGGCGTAATTGCTGCACTGGCATTTTCTCAGGAGGGAAGCCTTTATATTGGAACAGAAAAACAAGGAATCTATAAAACGAGCGATCGCGGTAAAACTTTTACAGCCATTAATAAAGGTCTTGCCGATAAAAACATTAAAGATATTGTTGTAGTTAATCCAGATTTAATTATTCTATCAACTTGGGATAAAGGATTATTTATTTCAAAAGATTCAGGAAAAAATTGGCAGTATTCCAGTCAGGGTTTAACCACAGACCATCAAGCCGACCAACTCAATGAACCCAACTTTAGTGATGTAGAAGTTTCGCCTGCTTTTACCCAGGATAAAACTATATTTCTAGCCGGATTTAATGGCTTATTTAAAACGACGAATGGCGGCAAAAATTGGCAGGAACTAGAATCTTTATCTACTGGCACTATTACGAGTTTAGATATCTCTCCCAACTATCAGAAGGATTCTACCCTGGCTTTTGTAACTTATGTCGGTAATATTTATCTCAGTCGGGATGCCGGAAAAACCTGGGAGGCAATTAATACTGGACTAGAAGTTCCTCGCTTGACGGGAAATTTTGAAAAACCGGATCAAGATCCCCGACGTTTTTTTGATATTGCTTTTTCGCCTAACTATCAGCAAGATAACAATATTTTCGCGACCCTCCTGTGGGATAACTTTTTAAAGACAAGTGATCAAGGCCAGCATTGGCAAATTGTCACACTTCCTAATGTTCCTGGACAAGGACTGCGAGGGATGAGAATTGTTCCTTCACCTAATTTTGAAGACGATAAAATCATTTATTTGGGAACTCAGTATGGTTTAATCATGCGCTCAACTGATGGCGGAAATACGTTTTTTGCTATTTCTACACTCGATAATAAACAGCGCAATGAAGCAATTTCTCTGGTCATTTCACCAGATTTTGCAACCGATGAAACACTTTATGCGACGACCAAGGATGGCGTTCATAAAAGTATTGATAGAGGTTCGACTTGGCAAGCATTAACTGCCAATACTCCTCTGGATCAATTGAGTTATACGCAGTTGGTCATTTCACCTAATTTCAAGCAAGATCGGACGCTGATTGTAGGCACTAATTTAGGTTTTTATTTAACGAATGATGGCGGAGATACGTGGACAAAAATTAGAAATGCTTCCTTTAATGAAAATGGTTATGTCGAAGGATTAGATATTTCCCCTAACTATCAAAACGATCAAACATTTGTGGTTAGCTTAAGAGGCGAAGGGTTATTTAAAACTATTGATGGTGGCACAACCTTCAGTCAGCTTGAAAATGGCTCAATTCCCTTGGCACGAATGAACGAGCTTCCCTCTGCTGGTCGTCCTATTCAGTTTTCGCCTAATTATGCTATAGATAATACATTGTATGGTTTCGGTTCGTCTACGACAGAGATATATAAATCTACTGATGGTGGTAAAACCTGGGAAACTCTCAAAATCACTAGGGTTTCCCTAGAAAGAGAATACGCTCCTCTGACGTGGATAGATCTAATTATTCATGTTTACCGACGCAATATTCTAAGAATCGGAGTGGCGATTATTGTGGCGTTATGGAGTTATTTTACTTTAGGTTTTTTGGGATTGGAAAAAAGACTGCCATTAAGTCGCTTACAAATTAAACTAATTGGTTCAATTTTGGTATTTATTGTGACTTTACTTATCTTTCCTTTTTAAAAGAAACCCTGATTAATTAAGTGCTTATTCTATGCTCAAGCAATATTTAGCTAAGGTTGAATAACATTGATTAAAAGCTTTTTCTGCTTGCTCTGTCAACTCAGCAGAAATTGTCTGCTCAAGATTTCTAGCCGTCTTAATAATTTGACCTGTTTTAATATTATCTGATGAGTCACCTACTCCTTTCATACCAGTTGTTTTCAGTGTTTTATAGTTTGCAGAAAACCCTTCTTGTGTACCCAAAAAACTTTTTAAAGCGTTAAATACTAAGCTACTCTGATTGACAAGCTGATCGTAAGTTATAAATAGACTGTGGTTACTTTTAATCAACTGTGCGTAGTTTTCCAAAATAGCCAATCGATCAATATAGTAATTCAACGCCTTACTTTCACTCCAATGAGATTTGAGAGCAAGGATACTAGGGAGCGTTCTTTGAGGTTCCCTGAGAAGATAAATACAGTATACTTGCTCTGAAAGTAGAAAATTATGCTCAATAAATTTATGGTTGTGTAAAACTTTATCTAAAATATACTGGTGGTTCATTTGATAGTCTTTAAGCTGCCAGTACACTTTAAAAATTAATTTTTTAAAATCGAGTTCTGAGGCATAATTAAGGTGAGTCTCGCCATAGCCTATAATTTCAGGATTGGAATTAAGAATATGCGTCAGTAAAGAAGACCCTGATCGCATATGGCTGAGAATAAACAGAATTTTAATCGGTTGTTTTCTCCCGCGTATTCGATAAGGATCGGCTAGACTGTGAATGCGAAAATGATAGTATTTATGTGCCAATCTATCTTTGTAACTTCTTAAAAGTTGTAGCATCTTTTTTCACATATTAGTAACATAGGCTTCTAGCCTGTGACAGACTCCAATGTTTATGCTACATTGGTACGAATGATTGAGACTCGTTATATAATATAGCCTGTTTTCTCAATAAAGTAAGCTGATTAGAGGCAATCTTGATGGCACTTCCAAGCTGTTCGTTATGGATTTTTGTAGCGCGAACAGATGTTTCTTTTATTTTGCATACCATTCCACATTTAGTTAAAATGTGTAACTTTCCTTTTGAAGAAAGGGTGTTGGCAGTTGACACCGCGCCGTTAATGGGGGATAAAGTCAATCGTCCCGGTATTGGAACGATGGAACAACTACGTGAGTGTACTGAAAAATTGCTGATAGCGGGTGTGGTTGATCGCGTTGTCGATATTAACTACAATTCTAGCGATCGCGATCGCCTTTATCGCAAGCATTTTGGCACATCTATTCGCTGTACTCACAACTTTAAGGGATATCCAATTTTGGGGTCTATTTTCACCATTGAATCATGTAAAAGTGACTATATGCTGCATTTTGATAGTGATATGCTATTGCACCAACAGCCTAATTATAGTTGGATTGAAGAAGGCGTACAATTAATGCAGCAACATCCTCAAATGATGTTTGTCCGACCGCTTGCCGGCCCCCCTACAAAAGACGGAAAAATTTATCAGTATATTGCTTATGAAACCATTTCAGAGCAATTCTTTAAATTTAAATTTTTTGGCAGTAGAGTTTATTTATTAGACTGTAAACGATTTGATCGCTTACTCCCTTTGCCGGTTATTTGGCATTCCTATCGCAATGAATGGCTGAATAATTTACCTGTCCAGCTACAAACATTTCTCAATAATATGACGGGTAAAGGTAAGTTAAACTCGTGGGAGGTAATGGTATCTAAAAAATTAGAGCAGACTGAATATTACAGAGGAGATTTAACGACTCCTAATGCTTGGACACTCCATCCTAAAGATAGAAGTTCAGCCTTTATTCAAGCATTACCTCGTATTATTGCCAGAATAGAAGCAGGTGACTATCCTCCTCAACAAGCGGGACATTACGATTTGATTTCAGAACTTTGGGTTTAGAGTCCCTCATTAAGGGTAATATAATGAAAGAACAGTTAATCAACTCTCTTTAATTTTTAGGAAGTATCTGTCATGAATAATATTCAGATAAAAAAGGTTGATAGTACTCTCAGTTAAGTTATTTTAGAGGATATTCAGTATCTAAAAAAACACCTTGATAATATTCTCGCAAGCTCTGATCAAACTCTACTTAAAAATTTGATCAAAGAAACGGAATTTTGGCTGAAACAAGCCGAGGATGATTCAAAAAAGATTGGCAAACGTTAGTTCCACTCAAGTAGGTTTTCTTGCCGCCTTGGCAGAGCTTGAAGACAAGGAGTGCCATAAAACGAGAAAGCTATATTATGTCTTCAATTAGCATTATTATTCCCGTTCTCAATGAGCAAGACAGAATTTATCAAAGTTTACTTCAACTGCAACATAACTCCGATATAGAAGTGATTGTTGTTGATGGAGGTAGTCAAGATAAAACGGTTCAAATAGCTCAACGATTTGGTGTCAAAGTGATTATTTCGTCTCAACCAGGACGTGCTAATCAAATGAATGATGGTGCGGTAGCTGCATCAGGAGAAATTTTGCTGTTTCTCCATGTAGATACATTTTTACCTGCCGGATACAAACAACACGTTAGCAATATTTTATCGAATCCTCAAACCGTCGTTGGAGCTTTTGAATTAGCGATTGATAGTCATCAGCTTTCCCTGCGTTTGATCGAAAGATTGGTTAACCTGCGATCGCGATTCTTCTCTTTTCCCTACGGAGATCAAGCATTTTTTCTCAAAGCGTCGGTTTTTCGAGAAGTGGGAGGGTTTGCCGATTTACCGATTATGGAGGATTTTGAATTTATTCAACGCCTAAAACGAATAGGAAAAATTGTGATCGCCCCTGCCAAAGTGTTAACTTCGGCTCGTCGTTGGCAGGAGTTAGGGGTTTTGAAAACAACCCTAATTAACCAGTTAATTGTGATGGGTTACTATTTAGGGGTTTCCCCAGAAAAGCTAGCAAAGTGGTACTATGATTTAAATGATTGAATGAGAACTATGATATAACAGCAAGAAGTCTATTTCTTTTGATGGCAGACTTCTATGACGGTATGCACGTTGCCTCTCGGATTAAAATCTCCTTTGAGTGTTACTTTTAGGGGATCGCAAGCTGCAACAAAATCATCCAGAATTTGATTGATCACTTCTTCGTGAGAAATATAGCGATCGCGATAGCTGTTGACATACAATTTGATGGCTTTTAATTCCACCACTTTTTCGTTAGGCGCGTAGGACAGGTAAAGCGTGGCAAAATCAGGATAGCCAGAAAAAGGACATTTACAGGTAAATTCCGGCAGGGTAATATGAATATCGTAATGCCGTCCGGGTCGCGGATTGGGAAACGTGATGAGTTCCCCCTCTGCAATGACTCGTTCCCCATATTTTAGGATCGCGTCAGATTGAGACGATAACGGTTGATTCATGGCTCAGATAAAGATTAATAGTATCATGGCTCAATCTTTCAAGATGATTATTTTATCATTTCTGCTTAGACATGAAGCAATTTTTTATGGTGAGCGCTCGCACTCAAATCAGACGAGCACTCACTTTCAAAAGATAGCACTACATCTAGTGTGCTTGCGTAAGTCCTGATATATTAAGGTAAAAGGAGAATGGAAATATCTCTATAGAATGCAGGAGAAAGAACCTTGAAATTTACTTATGCTTACACGCGGCTCCAAGTTGCTAACTACGAAGCTTGCTTACAGTTCTACCGAGAGCTTTTAGAATTTGAGGTCACTTTTGTTGCTGAAGATGACGGATACGCTGAACTCGATACAGGCACGACTAAGCTGACTTTACTCAAGCGCGAGAAGTTGAAAGAGATTATGGGGAGCGACCAAGAGTTGACCTATGGGGAAAGCCGCAACGCCATAGCCTTAAGTTTTGAAGTCCATGACTTAGATCAAGCTTGTCAGCACCTTAAAGCCCAAGGAGTAACATTAATTAACACGCCTTGGTCTTTCCCCGATTGGGGATATAAATCCTGTTTTCTTCGAGATCCCGATGGCAACCTGATTGAAATTACCCAATTTTTATCCTGAGTAATGATTAACTCGGTCGTGCAAGAAAGACAAGACCACACTCGCTGATTATTTTAGGGGCGGTTGTCGGTTCTACCGGAATGCTGGGTTCTAAAATTGTTGCTGCTCTGCTCGACAAAGGAACCGTTGAAGTTAAGGCAATGGTGAAGATCGAGCAATGACAGCAATGAAGAAAATCGCCAAAAAATTGACGCAATGAAAGCAAAAGGCGTAGCGATCGTTGAAGGTGACTTAATGAAACCTGAAACTCTGCTGCAAGTGTGTGAAGGGGTCGATGTTGTAGTGTCTGCTGTCGGCAACAATGAAGTGACGGTTCCAGGGCAGAAAAACTTGATTGATGCTGCCAAACAGCAGGGCGTTAAGTTGAAGCGATTCAGCAATGCCCTAATCAATTCCTTTTTTGTCCCTAAAGGTCGGGAAACAGAATTTCTCGAAGCCTAGAACGAGACTTGCAGCTTTATGCGGCAAGCACCCGGATTTATTGATACGACAATTTGATGGGGACTCGCTGACATTAAGAAAATATCGGTTGGATGGTCGCGACGGGAAGCCGAATAGCAAAGTGCGTTCCTCTCCCTTGACGAATCGGACTGGTCAGTTCAATCGTTCCCTGCATTTGTTCGACTAAATCTTTGGCGATCGCTAGACCTAATCCACTTCCCACAATTTCGCCTTGTGCCTGAATGCCTCGATAGTGCCGCTCAAAAATGTGTGGCTGATCCTCAACGGGGATGCCACAACCGCTATCCTCAATCGCGATTTCTTGCAAGTGGGTTAGCAGGTTCACAGTTACTTGAATTGAACCTCCAGAATTTGTGTATTTTAGAGCATTATCGATTAAATTACTCAATACTTCCCGTAGTGCTAGCTCATTTGCCTGAATGAGAGGTAAATCGGCAGGAATCTGAGCCGTCAAGTGAATGTCTCTTTCTTGAGAGATCGCCTCGGCGGAAGCTAACAGGGGTTTTAAGACTTCAGCTACTGCCACTGCGGTTAAAGGCATTGAGCGATCGCCAAAGAGCTTAGGAGGCTCAGATATTGAGGGGGTTTCTAGCAAGGCAACCGAGTCGGTATCGAGCGTGACGATATCGGGTAGCGTTTCTCTAGGTGCTTGTTGCGCTTCAAACGTCTTGAGCAATTCTTGTAGGCGATCGCTTTCTCTAACTATTCCTTCAACAATGGTGCTGCTTTTTTGATCAGCGTGCAGGCGTTTGAGAAGGAGTTTGCTGAAGGTTCGCAAAGCCGTCAGAGGATTGCGGAGTTGATGAAACAGATCGTCAAGGCGATCGCGCTGTTGTTGTTGCAGGGATTGTTGCTCGTTTAATTGTTGCCAATACCCTTTTTGACGGCGATCTAACAGGCAGGCGATCGCTAAGGTTATCGCGACTTTATCGAGTTGCGCTAATTCCTCCGGTTGCCAGGGGCGATCGCTGCGTCCAGTGACTAATAAACCGAGCATCACTTCCTGATAGAGTAGGGGCAAGACGAGGCGATTCTGGGCGATGGTTAAGCCTTGGTCTTTTGTCTGGCTGGGTTGAGCAGGAGAGGGAATTAACCAGGTGTCTGCACGAGCAATCGGTAGCGCGAGCGGTGTTTTCACTCGGTTCCAACCTTGGGGTAAGGCTGCTTCCTGAGTGTTGATTTCCGCAAAAGCCTCCGTTGACGGGTAGGCTACTACTGGCATGAGTTTGGTTTGCGCTTCCCCTTCGAGTCCTTCCGTTAAATACACAACACTCCAGTCTGCTTGCAATCCCTGAGTCACAAGCAGAATCTGTGACTGACACAGAGCAATAAAATCCTGACTGGGTGCAATGAAGGGGGATTGGGCTGGAGGCATCACGTACCGACTCCAAGTATTAAGATATGTTAATTAATTTTAATTTTTGTATGGACTGTTTTGACCATTTTGGGGTTATCCTAGAAGAAAGCTTTCAGGGATCGAGGCTTTAGCAGGAAGAAGGTAAAAATTATTTTTCTGAGAGACTGTTGATTTCTTGAAAAAAACCAGATATAATTCCCTCGGCTTTTGTAACTAAGATTACAGCGTGTAGCTGAAATAGGAGGTAATTGGGTTGGCAAGGAAACGCAAGCGCAAAAGTCGCCGTCGTCAGGAAGGTCGCAAGATACTAGAGCTAGTACCCCAGTATAATATCGAAAGTGGTGATGATAAACCAGTCACAGCCGCGAGAAAGTATATCCACGATGTTGGTATACAGCCTCCGGCTCTTTTAATTGTAAAACGGAACGAGCACACAACGGATAAATACTTTTGGGCTGAAAAAGGATTATTCGGCGCTCAATACGTTGAAGAAAATCATTTCCTCTTTCCGAGTTTGCGGGAGTTTCAACCTCCAGTGCCACCGAAAACACCTGCGGCGGTGGGAAGTATCCGCTAGATAAACACCACTCTCTCATCTACACCTTGACTCACCCTAATTCTAGGGTGAGTTATTTATTCTTAATAACTTGTTTTTAATGACTCAAATGGGTCAACTCACATCTTTCAACCATTCGACTGAGCGTCAGAATCTGGTTAGTCGATAAACACTCCGGCGATTGCAGCAACAAATCAGCAAAGGCTCTCATCCCGTGACAGACCGTAACACAACATTCCTTGGCTCCTATCCACTTAGCGACGGGAAAGACAACAGGTGCATTAAAGCAGTGTTTGGGAAGTCTTGGCATTTGCCACTCAGGCCATCGCTGAAACACTTTTTGATGGTATGCACTCTGGGAAGTTGGACTGTTTGATAGGGGAACCCAGTTGACTCCCTCTCGTCGCTTCCAATTATCCCTGTAGGCAGCGAACGACCCATTCCAAGTCTTGACTTCCGTTAGAAAGATGCCGCCACTGCCGATGATGAGCAAATCGATCTCCGTTAACTTGGACGGTGTAGCAGGGATGATAGCCTTCCTAAAGGGAATTTAATCGTCGGTCAGAGAGACCCTGCCTTGAAAAGGCAGGGCTTCCTCTGACTTCGTCAATTTGTTTGACTGTCGATTCTACTGCGCCAGAAGCAATGGCACAAATCTCTTCTTGCTGATAATATCTCTCTTTCGTCACTCTGGGAAAACCTTTGCGATTTCTAAATTCTAGAACTCTTTGATAATAAGCGATCGCCTCCTTATTTCCTATTAAGAAATCAAAAATCTCGTCAAATCGTCCAAACTACCTGTTCATAAAGCTTCCAGCGATCGCTATTTCCGAAAGTGATGAAAGAGGGATATCCCTCTTCCGTCACTCTGGCAAAACCCTTGTTATTTCTAAGTTCTAGAACCCTGTGATAGTAAGCGATCGCTCAATTATTTTCTACTAAGAAATCAAAATTCTTGTCAAATCGCTCAAACTATCTGGTCATAAAGCT
>JBGTNM010000561.1:0-2773 GCA_041743025.1 Microcystaceae cyanobacterium | reverse complement strand
AGGAGGCGACAATGATAACCGTGTACAGCAGCTATCGAAGATGACGCGGAGTTTAAAAGGTTTGGCTAGGGAATTAAATGTGCCAATTGTAGCTTTATCTCAGTTAAGTCGCGGGGTAGAACAAAGAACCAATAAACGCCCGATGTTATCTGACTTACGTGAGTCGGGTTGCTTGTCTGGTGATAGTCTAATCACTATGGCTGAAACTGGAGTAAGAGTACCAATAAAAGATTTAGTTGGTAAGTCTAGTTTTAGCGTTTGGGCATTAAATCAAACTACCCAAAAAATTGAATCAGCATTGGTCAGTCGAGTTTTTGCTACAGGAGTTAAATCTGTATTTAGCTTACAAACTGCTTTAGGGCGTAAAATTCGCGCTACAGCTAATCATAGGTTTTTGACTATTCACGGCTGGAAAAGATTAGATGAATTAGTTGTAGGAGACTATTTAGCTGTTCCTCGAATATTGTCTAGTTCTGTTTTATCAACTATCAGTCAAGCAAAATTAGCTTTACTCGGTCACTTGATTGGAGATGGTTGTACTTTACCTCGCCATGCTATTCAATACACCACTAGAGAAAAAGATTTAGCTGATTTAGTTGTACTCCTAGCAGTAGAAGTCTTTGGTAATTTAATTAAGCCGAGAATTAGTTCAGAACGTAACTGGTATCAAGTTTATTTACCTGCTAATTATCATCTAACACATAATGTTAAAAACCCTATTACGTTGTGGTTAGAGCAATTAGGAATTTTGGGCTTACGCTCTTATCAGAAATTTGCCCCAGAACTAGTTTTTGAGCAATCAAGAGAATCAATTGCTATCTTTTTGCGCCACCTCTGGGTGACAGATGGCTGTATAAAGTTAGTGAATAAGAGAAAACCGAATCCCGCTATTTACTATTCCAGCAGCAGCAAAGAATTGGCGAGCGATGTTCAATGTCTTCTTATTCGATTAGAAATTAATGCTCGTTTATCTCTGCATCCCCAGATAGGAAAAGGAAAAAATCAGTATCATGTTACTGTTAGTGGCAAACCTGACATTACAAGATTTATTGAATTAATAGGAACTGTTGGTGGTTATAAAACTCAAGAATTAGCTGAGATAGCTAATCATTTCGCTCAACTATCTACCAATACTAATAGAGACATTATTCCCCATGACATTTGGAGAATGTTTGCTGTCCCGTCAATGCAGCACAATAAGATAACTAGTCGTCAAATGCAGTCTTTATTAGGAAATAATTATTGTGGTACTAGTCTTTACAAACAAAACGTTAGTAGAGAAAGAGCAAGTAAATTAGCTACCGTAGTTAAGTCTCAAGAAATTGAGAACCTAGCAGACAGTGATTTATATTGGGACAAAATCGTCTCGATTGAGGCTAAAGGAAAAACCGAAGTTTATGATTTGACTGTTCCTATTCATCATAATTTTATTGCTAACGATATAATAGTTCACAATTCCATTGAGCAAGACGCGGATTTAGTGATGATGATTTATCGCGATGAATACTATAATCCTGATACGCCCGATAGAGGTATTACCGAAGTAAGTATAGTCAAGCATCGCAATGGTCCAGTTGGCACAATTAAGCTATTATTCAACGCTGAACTTACTAAGTTTGAAAGTTTAGCTAAACCAGGCGGATACTAAAATGCAGTGTTGCTGCGTAAGTAGTTAAAATTGGCTAATCGCTAATCTTAGAATTACATTATATTTACTATTACTTAATCAGCAACAAATGTATTAGGTTATTTGAGCCATCAAAGCATTAATATTTGAATTAATATTACTAATTTCTTTGCTTTTTTTATCAAGCACATCTTGCTTTTCAATTATGCTTTCTAAAAGTAAAATTGCTTCCTTAATTATTTGATTAGATAGTTTTATTTTATTTTCAAAAGCTAAAGTTATTTCCTCTGATATTTTATCAAAAGTTTCTTCTTGGGATTCATAAAATTGTTCCAACCCTTTTTCTAAGACAATTCTCTTGATTTTATCCTGTTTACTTTCACCAAATAATGCTCCTAAGCTAAAACCACTGCCCAAAGCAGTAAGAGTAATTGGGATTAACCCAATTCCTGTAAAAGCAAATAATAAACCTCCAACTAAACTTGCCCCACTCAATCCCAAACCAAAACCTACTCCATTGCCATCATTGTCATCAATATTACTAATATTTATATTTAAACTAATTTCTTGTTTAGAAATAGATGATTCAATTTGTTTCTTAATGTTAGTTTGTCCTTGGTTATCGAATTCTACAAATAAATCTTGTAATGCCTCTAATATTGATTCTATTTCTTCATCAATCAGTTTGAACTTAGTTTTTAATACGTTGTTATTTATTTCTTGTTTAAACCAATAATTTAATTCTTTTGTTATGTATTTATAAAAATGCTGACAATAAAATTTTAATATTTCTTGTTCATTTTCACTACTATATACCCAAGCTTTACTATGATACGAAACTCTTTCTATTATTACTTTTATCCACTCATTCCACGAATCAACTGTTTCATTAATAGCTTCTTCCTCTAAGATCTCTACTAGTTGATATAGCTCTACACCCCAATAACTTACAATGCCTATTTGTTCTAAAATCTCTTGTTTATCTTCTTTTTGTTGGGTTTTAAATGATTGAATAATATTTTTAACTTTACTCACATTATGGTTGAGTTTTATCCAGCCTATTTCATTAGTTAGAAAAGTCTCGATAGATTCAGTAAAACCGTTAAATGATACCATTTTAAATTTAAAACATGACACATCGTTTTC
>JBGTNM010000560.1:0-2978 GCA_041743025.1 Microcystaceae cyanobacterium | reverse complement strand
GGTTCGGGCTATCTGGACTTACTCCGTTTTTTCCTCAATCATCGCACGTTCATACGGAGCCGCCGTCCCGAACGAGTTGGCAAGAGTCCGACTGAACTGATGACGGGTCAACAACATCCTCATTGGCTTGAATTATTGGGCTTTGAGCGGTTTCAACGAGCTTAAGAAGTGAGTTGAAATCTAGTAACTTTGTTCTATAAGTCATCGTCAAACAATGGCTCAATTTAGTCTGCTTGTGTTACCCAAAAAACCCCTTTTTTGAACCACGCCCTGAATCAGTAAAGGCTACGCTTCCTGCCTCTTCAAAAGGTCGCCGTCAACGCTCTGATGGGGGAGCAATAGCACGAGCGAGAAAGATTGTTGAGGCGATCTCACAATGGAATCAGTCTCACACCGATGACACTTGGGCGGTGACGAGGGGACTACTGGAGGAGAGTTTTGGCATTCATCGTCAAGCAGCCAATGAGTTTCTGGCTCAGTCTCAGTCTTGGATTGATGAAATTCATCAAAGCGCTGGCATAAGGAGCGTTCGCGCTCACAATCGTGGTAAAGATGTCAACCAACTCAAGGCGTTCGTTGAGCAAACTCTGCCAACCCTGTCTTGACAAGCCGCTTTTATACAGTTATTATAACTGTATGATTAAAAGGTTATTGCGTTGCCTTTAGCATAGCCAAAGCTAATCACCGTCTTTCAGAGTGACAAAAAGCGAGAAAGATAATAGATCTCATGAAACACCCCTCTTTAAACACTAATTTTTCGACGCTTTACCAACATTTACAAGGAGAAGTCAAAAAGGGAAATGTCTACGAAATCCAAAGGGAACATCTCTCATTATTTTGCTACACCAACCGTTGTGTCTACAATCGTTTGTGGAATGATTGGAATATCTTAGCCAGAGGATTAATCCTGGATCTCGCTACCCAACAAGTGATAGCTACTCCCTTCCCCAAATTCTTCAACTATGGGGAACTTTCTCAAACAATTCCTGATGAACCGTTTGAGGTTTATGAAAAGCTTGATGGCAGTTTGGGAATCGCTTACCACTACCAAGGGCAATGGCACATCGCTACTAAAGGAGCTTTTGATTCCGCACAAGCCGTCTAGGGAACCGAACAACTGCGATCGCTTGATAAAGGTAGCTTAAAACTTAGATAACCACAGGGTTATTCTGTTCATTAATACTTTTTGCGACGGAACCGCCATAATCGACCTGAATAACATTTTGGATTTACTCCACGTGTGTTTAAGTAATACTGCGACAAATCTACAATAAGGATGCATCATCTCAGTTCGAGAGAGGCGTGTTCTAACATTCGCTGTTCTTCTGGTTATGATTAGGCGATTGTGCAGAATGCCTCAGAAGCGGTACAACCTCGCCAGGTTAGCCCTTACCAACTGGCTTGTAATCCAATGTGGCACGATCCCAATGCCCTAAATTAGCCGCTGCCTCGTAAGTGCTTTGCAGGAATGCCATTACCTTTGCCTCTGGATCATCAGCTTGTCGTACTGCTTCATAAGGCAGCATGAATTCCTGCATATCTGGGCTGTAAAAGGCTTCTGGCGGTTGGATGGGATAATCCTTGAAGCCCTCTGGTGCCGGATAGGCGTAAGCGTAGAACAAGGCTTCGATTGAGCCACCGCCAAACCAAAAACCACAACTGCTAACCTCATACGAATAGGCTTCTCGCGTCACCCAATCTGCCATGTGGGGCACTCCACCCGGATGTTCGGGCGCACGCCGTCCCGAAAAGCGCGTCACTGCCAGGTCAAAGCTGCCCCAGAAGAAATGGACTGGGCTACACTTGCCAGCATAGCGAGCGCGGAAGATGGTCAGCAGGCGATCGGCTTGCACCAAAATCTGCCAAAACCGTTGGGCACAGTCTACATCATAAGCCGCATGTTGCTCGTCTTGCTCAAAGGGAATGGGGTCAGCCACTTCCTGCGGCATCGTCCAGATCTGGACTTCGATTCCCATGTCCCTCAAGGTACTCATCACGGCTTGATAGAAAGCAGCCACAGAGCAAGGAGCGAGTGCAATCGTTCGCATCATGCCATCGCTCGTTTCAATCAGGAGTTGATGTTGTAGGAAGTCAAAGGTGATTTGAAAGCTACGGGGACCATCAGGGATCGTCCCAGTCGTAAGCCCGCGTGGTGTGACATACAGCGTTGAATGCCACCAGTGATTTATTTTGGGTGCTAACGCTACGCGAATTTTGCCAATGATTTGCGTCCACAGATGCAGCGTTTCATAAGTGTCTTGCCAAGTGGTAAGCGGCAGGGAAAGCCAACGATCGGTAGAGGAAAGGTGAGTGGCAGTTGTCATGCTACGAATCTCCATACGAGTAGTTACTGTCATGTAAACGTTAAATTCAAGAGTTGAGAGTTGTATGTTTTTTGATTACTTTGCCCTACTTATCGATGCGTTTATGCAGCCTGCGTCTATTTTAGAGGTTCCGTCGCAAAAAAAATCAATGAACAGAATAACCCTGTGGCTATCTAATTTTTAAGCAGCAATTCTAAAGAGAGACTCGATAAATTCTTTTTGAGATACACTATCCCTATTACTAACACCATCGACCTGTCCTTTATTAATCATGTGCATCGTTTCGATTCCTCTAATCGTTCGCCAAGCTGTGTGAAAAGATTGATATCCTAGAGAGGCTTTTGTTATTTTCTTGATGCTTCTATGATCTTGTTCTATTCGGTTATTCAGATACTTTACTTGTCTTAATTTACTATCTTTGTTTAAAACTTTTTCTCCCTTAAGCTCTTTTACTGCTGGCGGATAAGCTTTATCTCTATCGACATTGATGACTCTGGGTTGCTGACTATGCTCGCTTTTGAGGACTTTCTTAAAAAATCTCTTGGCAGCTTCTGAGTTTCTTCTCGCACTTAGCATAAAGTCCAAAGTATTCCCTTGACTATCAATAGCGCGATACAAATATTTGCACTCTCCCTTCACCTTAATATAGGTTTC
>JBGTNM010000559.1:0-2965 GCA_041743025.1 Microcystaceae cyanobacterium | reverse complement strand
AGCAAAGTTCTCCGTCTTACCCCAGACTTGCCCAGCCCATATATAAAATTGCGGCAGGCTCGCTGCCGCTCCCTTTCACCAGTCACCGGTATATGCTTGAGAAGCACATCGGCTACTCGTTTATGAGCCTGACCATCCACCCGGTAGAACCAATCCTCCACAACCTCCTGCAGCTGCTGCTGCATCTGGGGTGAACGCTGGAATTCTCCTTTTAGGATCAGCTCCAGTTGCTGCACCAAATCCTCTTCAGTGTTGCATTGAACACTGGTTTTTTCTGCTGCTGGTCTGCTGAAAGCCGTCGGGATCCAATCTGGTGAAAGTGCCGGTATTTCCACCATCCCCGCCTCAATTGAGGTTGAACAGCTCCTTTGAATGACTGCTTTTGATTGCAAAATCCAGCCGTCTACAGTTCCCACTCGGAGGCAATGCAGATTTTCTAAGGGATCTAGCAATTCCTTGTAAGTGTCAAGACTCTCAAAAGGATGAGGTCGGTAAACAAAAGTCGCCTCAGGAAAATGACACGCTAACCTATTAGTTAGGGCAGTTAATTGCTTGAGACCCTCCACTTCATTCTGTTGCCACTGATGTGCCGTTTCAGGGTCATGTCCCAAGTTAACTAATAATTTGTATTGTTCTTCTCGGCTGAGGAAGCCAGGATTTCCCAGAGAAAAGTTGCCATTGACCAAGACTAGATTTTTAGCATAGGGAGCTACATAACTGGATTGCTGTAGAGCCACCTTTTGCCAAGGTTGAGCATAAAAATCAGTTCTAGGGGAACCTGTCACCACAACCTGTTGATCGCTAAACCATGCAGCTTGCACTATATGGTGTGCTAATTTAGGCCCCCAACAGCAGTAAAAACTGACATAATCTCTAAGAGCTTGATCTTCAATTAATGACTCACCATACTTATCCAGGCTTTCTATTACCCCCCCTTCTGTGTCCAAAACACCCAGCTTGATTCCTGCTGCTGCCATATCCTGATAAAGCGCATGCAGATTCCGACGCAAATAATTCAGCAGGACTAGGTCTGGTACCAACCTCCATATCTCAAGCTGACGGAGATTATGGGGAACCAAAAAACATGTTACTCCTTTTTGGCAGAGGCTTGTGGCGAGTAGCACCAAACTAGGCAAGTCGCGATACGGATTATCAACAATAAGAGCAACTTTCATAAATAACCAAGTTAGGATAAATATTGACTAAGTGTGGGCTAGATATTTATTATGATTTCGGTATCTTTAATATTGTCATTCCGGCAGAGTCAGCCCAAGTATATCGGACTTTCAATAAGAAATAAACTAGACATCTTGCTGCTGGTAGATACTGCTCTGATGCATCGCTATCAACCTCTGAATTTTCTGTTCACTGTACTTATGTAATGTTTTAATTAATTTAACTCTGCAAATAACTTTTTATCTGCAAGTTTACTGAACTTTTACCTACAACTTTACTGAAACTTTATGATTGATGTGTCAGGGCAAACGCATCTAAATTCTGGATGCCTTACACAGCAAGGGTTACATAAATTTATCCAGATGAAGACTAAATGGCTAAAACCCTTTCCCAGTGGGCATTTCAAAAATAAGATACGTTTGCCCTGATTGATGTGTTTTTCACAAAAGTTACGTAACATTCATTAGAACATTGTGGAGGTGCGCTGCGGTTAGACTCGGTATAGCTAAATTACGTACTTGCAGAACTGTTTGACTCAAGCACTAATTCTCAAGTCTTTTGCCATTTTGGCAGAGCAAGCCAACACTTATTGAATAACTGCTGCTGTTGAGTACTGCGCTGATCCGATCGCTCTCAACCTCGGCTCCTCCGTTCACTATGCTTATGCTCGTGCTCAACTTCACTCAGACAGCTCGACTCCCATCGCCCGCAACCGCTCTGCCAATTGTTCCGCACGCTGTCGTTCCCGTTCTAGCAAAAATTCTGCCTGTTCTGCCCGTTGGCGTTCCGCTTCTGCCCGTATTCGTTCTTGTGACAGTAGTTCTTGTTCGATGGGCAATAAAATACCATCTAGGGTTGCCCACCGAAGCCAGACGGTGTTAATTTCTTTGTACTCTCCTGACCATCGGATCAAAGCCAAGCCCAACTGTTGACTCACTAATCTACCTTGCTCATCTTTTGGCATTGGCTGATAGACTCCTTTCTCCAAAGCAAACCCTTGCCAATCTTCTGGATGAAACGGGTCAAACCAGAAGTACTCTGGCACTCGCAACTGAGACTGATAAATCTGTTTCTTCTCTGTTTTATCCTGTTGGGCTGTACTTTCCGACAAGAGTTCAATTACCACATCAGGTCCCTTACTCTCCTCCCAGACGACCCAACTTTTGCGCTCTCCCCTTGGCACATTCATCACCACAAATACATCCGGTCCTCGGAAGTCCTGATTGCGTACCTGTGCCATGCTAAAGTAAACAAACATATTGCCCCCCACAAAAGCTCCTTGCTCTTTGAGGTACTCTCGCAGGGGGTCAATCAATAACTCTATTTGCAGTTTATGACGTGGGGTTTCCATCGGAATGCCATCATCGTAAGGCAGTCCATCTTGGGTAGGAGGCAAAAGAATTGCAGGTGCTTGCTCAACTGCCAGTTGGGAATCTAACATAAATAAAGCTCCCACTGATTGCTACTGTATGATTAGGTTAGCTATTTTTGTACCACTTTTGTTTCAGCATAGTTAATTTGGAATTCTTAAGAGGGGTTAGAGGTCAGGGGTTAGGGCATCTCTATGGATAAACTTCATCAGGGTCAATTCCTCTGGATCTCAGAAGTTCTGTCAGCCTCTCTGCTCGTTCATCCCCTATCAACAAAATCCTTCCAGAGCGATCGCACCAGCGTAACCAGGCGTACTGCTTGTTCTCAATCATTTTGACTACTACCAAAAATATAGCTTGATTAGGTGAAAATGCGTCAAATTATGGTTCTCCTGTACCTAAAGGTGATAAACATCTCT
>JBGTNM010000558.1:0-4168 GCA_041743025.1 Microcystaceae cyanobacterium | reverse complement strand
GATGAAAGTCCATTTTTTTAACGGTGGTAAAACGTAGCGGCCGCTACATTTTACCACAGAATACCGAAAGAGCCCTAATTTCCGTTGTATCTTCACCTTCTTTTTTAACTTTTCTATTTTTAGCTAAGCCTCCTATGTACTTTAATTTTCTTTTTTCTAGTTCTAAAAGAAATGGAGTATTGTTTCCATAGCCAGCATCTACTAGCACAATACCTGGTTGATATCCTCGATTTATACTTCTATCTATTAACTCTAAAGCTAAAGTAGGTTTCTTCTTAAAGTCTTCATCTTTTTTCCCCTCTGGTAAAGAACTAGCAGGTTGATATATTTCGATATCTAAAGGGATGTTTCTGACTCCATCATATAGATGACTTGTTACTATTACTATTCCATTATCTGTTTTTCCGATTACTCCTAAATATTGTCTTCCTACTCCCTCTGTAAAATTGCCACTTTTACGATGTCCCGAGTCATCAATTATTAAAGAGAAACCTTTTCTAATTTTTGTTTGACTACATTGATTCATCACCTCAAGGCGACGCTCATTGAGTTTGTTATGTGACCAGGGAGCATCTGTCAAAAAATGATGCAGTTTATGATAGATTACGTTTACAGAGTTGGAAGCCATCTGGGTAAGGTTTTTGCGCTCACTCTCTCCCAATAATCCTGATAAATAGTTTCTAAACTGTCTTTTTTGAGCAACAGTTTTAAAGATATCGTCAAAACGAACGCACCATCTATCAAAACAAGGTGGCATCGCTGCAGATGTTGTCTCTTTTATCGGTTTATCCTCAACGTAAAAGCTTTACTCTATAACTATTATACACTTTATTTGTCTGATTTTTTGTTTAAGTCCCGCTAACAGGAAAAACTTCAAATTTAATCCCCATCCCTGCTTTAGTCAACATAATCAGTAACTTATCCACACTAAAGCGGTTAATATCCCCATTCATCAAATTACTGATTCTTGGTTGAGTCTCCTCAAAAAATACCGCTGCATCCTGCTGAGTCCAGCCCTTTGTTTGAATAAAAGAGCGCAATTCCAGCATCAAATCAGCTCGAATTCTCAGATTGACGGCTTCCTCTCCAGAAAAGCCTAAGTCTTCAAATACATTTTCCTGCCCAACCACAACACCTATTGACCGAGAAAGAGTCATATTTCCTCCTGCAAACCCTGCCTAAATTGCATCATTTGTTGATAACGTTGCTTCCCTAATTCAATATCTGGCTTTGGAGTTTTTCGCGTTTTCTTCTCGAAAGCGTGGAGAACATAAATAGCTTCCGAAAATTTCGCCACATAAAAAATTCGGTAAGCCTCCTCAGTCCAGACTCTAATCTCTTCAACCCCCCTTCCGATCGTGGGTATTGGTTTAAAATCATTAGGTTTTTCCCCCTTTTGAATTGCCCGAAGTTGAAAACCCGCTTTTCGTCTTGCTTCTTCAGGAAAATCACAAATATCATTCTTTGATGTGCCAATCCAGTAGATTGGTTTATCTGTCATTGCCTTAGTCAAAACCCATCTTTATACCTAATTTAATATATTTTAGCATCACTCCCTTTGAGCGCGACAATTACCGTGAGATATTAATCCTAAAAGTCGCGACAATGAGCGTGAGACTCCTGAAAATTGGCGTACTACATGACTCAAAATCCTATCCCGTATACGTTTTAGCCGCTAAATCGAGCGACAAATAACGTGAGATCGACGACGGATACCGTGATACGCGACAGAAGGAACCAGAACAAACTTGCTTTTTTAGTGCTGATTCAATTAATTGCTTAACTGAATCAGCCAATTGCTTAAATCTCCCTCATTTTCAAAGTCTAGCAATGCCTCACCTAAGTTTTCTAGCTGTTCAATCGACAGTTGGCGGATTGACTCCTCTAAATGGGTGGGCAGACTTCCCAGACGGCGCTTAAGTTGACGCAGAATCATAGCTACGCCTTCTTCTTGCCTTCCCTCTTGTACAGCTTGTTCTCGGTCTTGTTGGTACAGTGGTGCTAGTCTCATGATTAACTCTCTATCCTCTTCATCTCTATCTGGCTCTTGAGTGAGTTGCAAGTTCCTTTGTAAATTGTAAAGCAGTTCCAGGGTCATTGACCGTAAAGGGTCATTCACGGGTAATGCCTCTAATTCATCAATCGCTCGACTCTGCACTCTGCCTCTGCCCAACAACCTTAACCACAGCGTTTCTGGCGTTCGGGGTAACTGATGGATGACCACGATCGCTGTTCGCAGGGTAGGGGGGAAAAAATAGACTCCTGCTACCCAATTTTCCTGCGTTTGCGCTCCAAACCCTCCTAAAATCGCTTCTGACGCAGTTGGGGTTAATATCCACAGTCTTGGCCATTCTGACATCAGCAAGCGGCGATTTTCTCGGTTGGCTTTTCTTTGGGCGTTGCTGAATCAACTAATGAATGGTAGAATAGGAATTATGAAATGTCCTTCCTGTCACTCTACAGAACTCCGAAAAAATGGTCGTCGTTATAATAAACAGTGTTTCCAATGCAAGCATTGTGGTCGCCAATTCGTAGATGAGCGAACTCCAGTAGGATACCATCCTGAAGTCAAAAAGCTCTGTATCAAGATGTATCTCAATGGTATGGGCTTTCGGGGCATCGAGCGGGTTACAGGCATCCACCATACTACCATCATACATTGGGTTAAAGAAGTGGGAATCCAGGTCATAGAAGAGTCGGAAGATGGGAATGAGTCGCCAAATTTCGCTCAATTAGATGAACTTCAAACCTTTGTCGGCAAAAAAAGCCAGAAAATCTGGGTTTGGACAGCTTTAAACTCTTTCAAGTCAGGAATTTTAGATTTTAGGGTCGGGGATAGAAGTGGCAAAACATTCCAACTTTTGTGGTCAAGGGTGGAAAAATGGAGCAGTTTGGCTTACATGACCGACGGTTACGCAGTTTACCCTAACTTTATCCCACCTGAAAAGCATAAAGTAGTGAAAAAGACACGGATGACACGTGTGGAGGGAGAAAACACTCGATTGAGGCATTATTTGGCTAGATTACATCGCTCAACTCTGTGTTACTCCAAATCGTTAGAAATGTTAGAGCATTCTGTTCGTCTATTGATCTATTACTTAAGATTTAGAGATGTACCTACTTTCGCCTAATCATTAGTTGATTCAGCAACGCCCAGGATTTAGGCAACAGAGCGCTCACGTAACTATACAGCTTGACAAAGTAGTTGCCAAAACGTCAACTCCAGCTTCCTCCTTTCGAGTCTTTTAGTTTAACTTTTCTCATTCTAACCGAATTAACTTCCCGTTGCTCAATTAAGATCTATAATAAAAGCATTCCAATAATATACAGTTAATGCCAGCGTTTTCTCTCAGTGATACTCCTGACTTGACAAGAGATGAAGTCATTGCCCGTTACCGCGATCGCCTTGCGGCAGACAAACGGGTGAAGCTGTATAAGACTGAGCTTGAGCAACTCATTCAAGACTTTCTAACTCGCTTAGAAGCCCTTGAAGATGAGCAGGTGATTCGGGAACTGTGCCAAGCTGAGATAGCTTTACTGGAGGAGGGCTATAAACTGTCAACGGTAGCTTTTGATTATTTACCCAAATACCGCAAGGCACTTGAGGAGGCGATCGCATCAGAGAGAATTCTTGTGACGGCTTCTAACAGCCATCGTTATGTCCATACTCAACGGGCGACGGGAATAACTGAGGAGCGCTTTGAACACTATGCCCTTACCTACCTTAAATATGATGAGGCGACTTACGAAGCCCTTGATTCTCGCTCCCAGGAAACTAACCGCCATCGTCAGTTCAATCTCAAAGCGGGGTTCCGTCGCAAAAAATCTGAGCCGCCATGCAGCATGATAAAATTGAGTAATACTACTCAGTACCTTTTCTCTCTGGCATGAATCCCAAACAACCTTTTAAATGGAGACATTTCCAAGACACAATTATTTTGCTCAACGTTCGTTGGTATCTTCGCTACAGCCTAAGCTATCGAGATTTAGAAGAAATCATGCTAGAGAGAGGGCTGAAAGTCGATCACCTGATTGACTGACAAAAGTAGAGGAGAAGGGAGGCTCAACCCTTGGTAGAAGAGCGTTTTCAGTTTACTGTAAAAGTTACCACACTTAACAGATAAACCATGCGAACCTCCCGCTTATATCATCAACTGCAAACTCTACT
>JBGTNM010000557.1:0-2043 GCA_041743025.1 Microcystaceae cyanobacterium | reverse complement strand
AATTTCTGTATTTTACCCGTTACAATTTCCTGATGGAACTGCCGCCATTTCGATAAGCGATCGCGCAAAAGATCATCCGTAATTTCGAGTTTTCGATCCTGATCTTCAGTGGTTAAGCTAGTAGAGGTTCTCTGCTCCGTGTACCACAGGACTGTACCAACTCGTTCAAAAGCATGAAAACCTTCAGAGCGAAGCAATGACTTAGCATATTCGCGTCCTTTAAATTAGACTTCCTGCAAAAGTCCGAAGCAGTAAAGTATAATAAAAGAAAACTACAGTTAAAGTAATGACTTACGAAAAAGTAAAGAATTTAAAGCCAACAGAGTTTAAACGACTGTGTGGAGTATATCCAGAAACCTTTCAAGAAATGGTAAAAGTCGTAGCAGCCGAAAAAATATTACAAAAAAAGACGGGACGACCGAGCAAATTAAGTGTAGAAGACCAAATTTTAATGACCTTAGACTATTGGCGAGAATATCGGACTTATTTTCATATCGGAACAAGTTTGGGAGTGGATGAGACAACCGCCCTGCGAATCATTAGAAAAGTCGAAGATATTTTAATTCAATCGGGATTGTTTAATTTACCAGGAAAAAAAGCTATAGAATCGCCAAATACCCTAATTGAAACAGTCGCCATAGATGTAACAGAACCTGAAATAGAAAGACCAAAAAAAAACAGAAAAACTACTATAGTGGCAAGCAAAAACGTCATACTTTAAAATCGCAAGTTGTAGCGGATATAAAAACGAGAGAAATCCTCTGCACGGCTTATGGAAAGGGAAGAACGCATGATTTCAAAATTTGGAAAAGCAGTAAGATAGGAATAGTTAAGCAGATAGAATGTTTAGCCGACAAAGGATATCAAGGGATTCAAAAGATTCATCAAAATAGTAAAATTCCTCACAAAAAGAAGCGAAATCAAAACTTAAATCCAGAGCAAAAGCAGTTAAATCGTCAATTAGCGAAAGAACGAGTTGTTATTGAAAATATTCACCGTAAACTAAAAATATTTAGAATTTTATCATCCCGATATAGAAACCGAAGAAGACGGTTCGGACTGAGGTTTAATTTGATTGCTGGCATTTACAATTATGAGCTTTCTTTAGCACAAAATCAGGAGATTAACTAAAACTTTTGCAGGAGGTCTATTAGTTACTGTGTCTGGCTGTACAACTGCTTCTCCCTCAGTTTCCGAGATATAGAGAAGATGATGCTCTACAGGGGGATCGAGGTCACTTACGAGACGATAAGAGACTGGAACGACAAGTTCGCTTCACACCTAGCCAAAAGAATTCGCTATCATCGTCCTCAAGCCAGTCATAAGTGGCATTTAGATGAGATGAGAGTAAAAATCAAAGGAGAGGTACATTGGCTATGGCGGGCGGTCGATGAGGAAGGTCAAGTTTTAGACATCTTAATGCAGAAACGTCGGGATACCAAGGCAGCCAAGCGTTTTTTCCGGAAAATCATCAAGAAAGTCGGGTTTACGCCAAAGGTGGTCGTGACCGATAAGTTGAAAAGTTATCAAGCAGCGATGAGACAATTGGGATTGAAGGCCAATCATAGACAGCATAAAGGATTGAATAATCGAGCCGAACTCTCCCATCAATGGACAAGGCTGAGGGAGAAAAAGATGCGACGGTTTAAATCCGCAGGTCAGGCCCAGAAGTTCTTGTCAGCCGCAGAGGTGAGCTATCAACAATCTCAGCCAAAAAGACATGAGTTGACGGCACGGATAACTAGAGAAATCATGAAGCAGAAGATAGAAGAATGGAAGAGTATTACTGGGATTAAGGTATCTAAATAAAGGAATATACTAGTATTAAGCTCAGAATACTGTCTTTTGAGTTTTGACGTTAGTTAAGTTGACAATACCGTTTAATTAACTCAAAAATCCTCGCTGTCTTCAAAAGACGGATGATACCCAACCATGAACCCAGAACCGACATGACAAAGCCAGAGATGAAAAAATATTTCAGTGCTTTTAGTTGTAGGGGCATCTTCAGCATACTTGTTTCATGTAGTCCATCCGTCAACACCA
>JBGTNM010000556.1:0-7137 GCA_041743025.1 Microcystaceae cyanobacterium | reverse complement strand
AAACGTCTCACTCATCGGTAGGAATTGAACCTACATGATTACAGAGTTATTATATTTCCAAGGTTCTGAAAATATATTCAACGTTCCTCAAGCGTATTTACACTTGTAGTTAGGTTGAAACGGGTCGCACATTTATAAAGTCAATATAAAAAGAAATTTTAACGTCCTCGAACTCACCGGACGGCAATGGATTTTGGAACATAATAGATAGCGTAACGATCCGTTCCGGTTCAGGCGCTTGTTAAGTTGCTGACTATTTCTCCACCTCAGCACGTATATCCTGAAAGTCGACATAGTGCATTCCAGCTACGGCTCTAAGTTCTTCAGCTACTACGCCTTGAGTTGACATAACAACAAAACGCTTGCCACGGGCACGTAAAAGCTGAAGCGGACGGTCAAAGTCACCATCACCACTAATAAGTACAGCCATGTCATAGCTGTCGATAGTGTTGAACATATCCAACACTATCTCAATATCCAAATTTGCTTTTTGCTTAAAATTACCATCACTTACCCAAATGTTCTTCAACGTTTTTTTTACCAATATGTAGCCAATATTTGGCAGCATTCTTAAGTAGCCTTCTTGTTTAGCCTCTGGTGGTGCATCAACACCTATGTAATAGAAAGCATCTACTATTTCGCCTTTTTGAGTACCGATATAATCCAAGATCTTTTTTGGATCTGCCCACCAGCCCAAGCGATCTCTCTGCATGTAGAAGAAATTTGCACCGTCTAAGAAAACTGATACACGCATCTAATATCCTTATCTATAAAAGAAACCTAACTATTGATCATACCGGAAACTTTCCATCTAGTCAACTTATATGGGATAAAAAGCCGCAACTTTCTGGATATTCACCCTACAGAGCATGATATCAAGAAACTTTCCGTATATTTTTCGATGATAGCCAGAAACTTTCTCGATAACATACCCAACAGTCATACTATCAAGAAATCCCAACATCAATTAATATATCAATATGCTGTTCCTAACCAGACTGTGACGACGAAAATTGACCATGACCGTTTATTTAAAGAATTGCTCTCGACCTTCTTTCTAGAGTTTATCGACCTTTTTTTCCCAGAAGTGATGGACTATCTCGATCCCGATTCAGTTACCTTGTTAGATAAGGAGGTATTTACCGATGTCACCGCCGGAGAAAAAAGAGAAACTGATTTAATCGCACAGGTGAGATTTCGGGAAGAACTTTCTTACTTTTTGATTCATATCGAGGCAGAATCTAGTGCGCGTTCAGGGTTTAATAAGCGGATGTTCCGCTATTTTGCCCGACTGCATGAAAAATTTGATATTCCCATTTATCCTATTGTTCTCTTTTCCTATGACAAACCCAAAAAGCAAGCAATTGACAATTATCAAGTCACTTTTCCTGACTTTGAAGTTTTAAAATTTAGTTATCGTACCATTCAACTCAATCGCTTAAACTGGCGAGATTTTCTCAATCAACCCAATCCCATAGCTTCGGCGTTAATGGCGAAGATGCAAATCAAACCAGAAGAACGCCCTCAAGTCAAGGCACAATGTTTACGGTTATTGGTAACATTGAGGTTAGATCCCTCTAGAATGCAGTTAATTTCCGGTTTTGTGGACACATATCTGAATTTGACACAGGAGGAGGAGGAAGCATTTCAAAGAGAAATTAGTACCTTTAGAGTAGAAGAACAGAGGGAAGTTATGCAAATTACCACTAGCTGGATGCAAAAAGGACTTGAACAAGGACTTGAACAGGGTGCAGAGCGAGAAAAAGATTTGATTGTACGCCTGCTTAAACGCAAAATAGCCCCAATTGATGACAATTTAGAAGTTCAAATTAAAGCCTTAGATTTAGAGATTGTTGAAGCATTAGGAGAGGAATTATTGGACTTTTCTACGGTGGAGGATTTGAAAAATTGGTTAAACAATCAAGAAAAAAGAAGTTAAAAGCAATTTTATAATTCTTTTTTAGTCATTTCTCAGCAATTATTCAGCTTAAGAGGAGAGAAAATTTAATAGCTTTAAAGACTGAAAGATTGCCATGCTTGTTTGACCAAGGAACTCAACCAACGGCGCTGTACCTGATCCAACAGAGGGTCATCTTCTAATACTTCGGCAGTAAGATCGTCGAGGGATTGCCCTTGAGAATGCGCCAATTTGACGATTCCTGCGATCGCGACGGCAATCATTTCTTCATCGACGGGCCGATCTCGCAAGGCGATAATTTCTTCTGAACTGGCTGGGATAGGATAATGCATGATGCGGGAATGACCTTAAGAAATACTTTAATCTATTCTGAGCTAATTGTAAACTTTTATAAACTCTTACTCAGAATACAGTCATCGAAAGTTTAACCTACTTTCAAGCTTAATTAACTCCGTATTTGTGCTTAATTTAATCTTTTTGATGATGACAACTGATGCGTGAACTCCTCTACCTAGAAATACCTACTCCCGATATAGCGGCTGTCTGTCTCTGGTTGCAACAAGAGTGGAATCCGCCGCTGGGACATAAGATAATAACACCTGATGGCATTCGTTTACAAGTAGTCAGTCAAACTTCAACAGAGTCACCCACTATTTTGGAAACTGAACTGTCAATTTTTTTGTGGACAGTACAGCATACTACTTATTTAAAATTGTTTCGCTGGGGAGATAAGGCGTTTCCATCTGAAAGGAGAGTGAGCGATCGCTTACTTAATGATATTAAAAATCGCTTCAGGCCGCAGTATCCCAAACTACCAGACATTGATTTATCTGAGCAGTCTATTTTTGAGGCACTAGAACTCTACTATCCTCTGACAGTCCATTATTTTCGCAAAATGCCTAAAGGCGAATTTGATTTAAGGCGCGTTTACTGGTGGGAAAAACGCTGGCGAGAAAGTGTTAAAAACCCTCAGCAACCTAAGCAAGTGGTGTTTGGGGTACAAGGGAATAACCCTCTCCTCCAACCCCTCTCCAGATCCCCCCTTACCCACGCCAGTTGCTCTACTTGGGGAGACCCCAAGACCGCACTGGCTCCCCTTTCTAAGAGGGAGAAGGAAGAATTAGATCGATACGATCTTATTTACATTGGCGGCGCATTGGGGGTAATTCATGCGGCAGTGATGGCAAAATTGGGTTATCGGGTGCTGTTGATAGAACGTTTGCCTTTCGGACGGATGAATCGGGAATGGAATATTTCTCGTTCTGAGTTTCAGTGTTTGATTGATTTAAAATTGTTTACAACGATGGAGTTTGAAAGCTTCATTGCGCGGGAATATGTCGATGGTTTTAATAAATTTTTTGATAGCAGTCTTCCCCTGCATCTTAAAGCGGCAGTTTTGCATACGCCAACGGTGTTGAATATTGCTATTAACTCAGAAAAGTTGCTTAAAGCTTGTGGGGAAAAGTTGGAGCAAGCAGGCGGTGAAATTTGGGACGAAACTGAGTTTATTCGGGCAGATATTGAAACAGATGGGGTTAACGTACAGTTAGCTCATTTACCGACTGGCGAAACCAAACAGGTACAAGGACGACTGTTAATTGATGCGATGGGAACTGCTTCCCCGATTGCTTGGCAACTCAACGGCAAGCGTACTTTTGAGAGTGTCTGTCCTACGGTTGGTGCAGTCGTGGAAGGGTTTGCTCCCAAAGTATGGGATGCTCAGTATGGAGATGTTTTAAACTCTCACGGCGATATTTCTCGTGGACGACAGTTGATTTGGGAGTTATTTCCTGGCGCAGGAGAAGAATTGACGATTTATCTGTTTCATTACCATCAGGTACACCCAGAGAATCCTGGTTCTTTATTAGAAATGTATGAAGATTTCTTTACAATTTTGCCAGAGTACCGCCGATGTGATCTCGAAAGCTTGGTGTGGAAGAAGCCAACTTTCGGTTACATTCCAGGGCATTTTAGCACAGGGAAACGCGATCGCGCTGTTGCCTGCGATCGTTTGTTAGCGATTGGCGATGCCGCTTCAATGCAATCTCCTTTAGTTTTTACGGGATTTGGTTCTTTAGTACGAAATTTGGGACGTTTAACTCATTTACTCGATGTTGCTTTGAAACACGATCTTTTAAGCGCAAAGGATTTAGAGCAAATTCGCGCCTATCAAAGTAACGTTGCGGTAACGTGGTTGTTTTCTAAAGGCATGATGGTTCCGACTGGCAAAACGTTACCTCCTCAGCGCATCAATGCCATGCTTAATACCTTTTTTGGACTGCTGGCGGACTCTCCTCCAGAGGTAGCGGAGACGTTTATTAAAGATAAGACAACCTGGTGGATGTTTTCCCGTTTGGCATTAAAAGCAGCACGAAAGAATCCAGCATTGTTAATTTGGATTTGGCAGATGGCAGGCAGTCAAGACTTAGTACAATGGTTGGGAGTATATACTGATTTTACTTTAGATAGTCTCAAAAATTGGCTGTTTAGCGGCTGGTTTCCGGGTTGGTTGAAACAGTCTCAGGGATGGTTAGAGAAGCAATATCCGGCGTTGTGGTTGCGCGGAATGAGTTGGAGTTATAGCTTGAAGGGAGGAAAGCCGATCTAAGTATTAATAATGTTATCCTAGATAGACTATGGGTGACAAAAACGACGCGATCAAAATTATTAGCGATAATCGGCAAGCTCGCTTCCTCTATGAGATTCTAGAAACCTTTGAGGCGGGTATTGAACTCGTGGGAACGGAGGTGAAATCAGCGCGTGCCGGAAGGGTTAACCTGCGCGACGGATACGCTTTGATTCGCAACGGAGAAGCAATGTTACTCAACGTCCACATCTCACCTTATCAAGCCAGTGGCGAGTATTTCAACCATGATCCCCGTCGCTCACGCAGACTCCTCCTCCACCGTCGAGAAATCAGCAAGCTCATTGGCCAAGTAGAACAAAAAGGATTGACCTTAGTTCCCCTCAAAATGTATTTTAAAGGCAGTTGGGTGAAAGTCAGTATCGGATTGGGCAAAGGCAAGAAACTCCATGACAAGCGAGAAACCCTCAAACGCCGCGAAGATGAAAGAGATATGGCCAGAGTGATGAAGCGATATTAGTCGAATTCACGTTTTTCAGATACACGCAAGTATACCCAAATGGGAATTAATACCACCACCATCATCAACACAGATAATGTAGAGCCAAATGCCCAATCACGGGCTTTAAGAAATTGATTTTGAATCAAATTACCGATCATCATTGTTTTTGCGCCGCCTAGCAAATCAGGCGTAATAAATGCTCCCACTGACGGAATGAACACCAACAGCGATCCCGCGATAATGCCTCGCTTTGTCAACGGGAGGATGACTCGCCAAAACGTCCGCCAGTCATTGGCTCCCAAATCGTGAGCCGCTTCTACTAAACTAAAATTAAACCGTTCTAAAGTGGCATAGAGAGGCAAAATCATAAAGGGCAGATAACCATAAATTAGTCCGATGGTGACGGCTAGAGGCGTAAAAAGCAACTGCAAGGGTTTATCAATTAAGTGCAGACTTTGTAAAAGCGTATTAATAACGCCTTCTGTGCGGAGTAAAACCATCCAAGCATAAGTTCGTACGAGAAAATTCGTCCAAAACGGGATAATTACCAGTAACAATAAGAAATTCCGCCAAGGTTGCGGACGAGTGGCAATGAAAAAAGCAAGCGGGTAGCCCAGTAATAAGCAAATCAGCGTTGTTAGCATTGCCAACCACAGCGATCGCCCGACAATCCCCCAGTAGACTACTCTAGCTAGCCGTTGATAGTTACTCAACGTCAACGTCCAATCCACGCCGCCATAGGTTCCCCGTTCGAGGAAACTGTAAGTAAAGACAATTAATAGCGGTAATATAAAAAATATCAGCAAAAATAAAGTAGCAGGGAGTAAAAAGATTAATAAGCTGTTGCGCCTCCGTGTTTCGAGAGAAAGCACGGCAGGAGAGTGCGATCGCCAAAAAGTCATATCCGTTAACAGTTATTAGAAATGGTTTACCCTAAAACAAAGGAAATCGCTGGTAAAAGAACCATCCAAGTACCAAGCCCAACCAAGACATCCCAGAGATAACCGCTAGCGTCTGTGCTGGCGGACAGACTTTGAGCAAATCGTCTACCGCACCCGCTACAGCAATAAACCAAGCGCCCAAACCGGCTAAAGCCACTGCGATCGCCACGGCAGTCGCTCCCATCCCCGTTTCTGCCCAAACAATCGCCCCAACGACAGCTACTATCCAAGCCAATCCACCGGCGATCGCCCCGACAATGCCACCGACTTCTGCACCCAAGGCAATCACTAACCAACTTGCTCCGACGGCTCCTACACACAATAGCACTTCTAGCCACGCCCAATGGCCACCAAAAAACCCCAAAACACTATAGCCGATCATCACACCGATCAGCCACAGCCAAGGCAATCCCGCTTGAGAAGGCTGAAATTTCTCTTTGGGGTAAGTCTGAGGACGAATTGCTGGTGTAAAGGAGGGAGAGAGTGCCGCAGAAGTCAAGCCAAAACTACCAATTGGTTCTAAGAGGAGTAGCCATTCTTGGATGGTTTGAGTTCGCGCCCTAGCATCCAATTCTCTCCCCGCGAGGATGGCTGCATTAATAGTCGGATTGAGTTGAGGTTGATATTGAACGGGAGGCACAACGGGTTGGTGATTCAATCGCTGAAGTGAAGTCGCAGGCAAACGTCCGGTGACAGCATAATAAAGCGAGGCAGCTAGGCAATAAACATCAACCGTAATTTCTTTACTACCGCCCATCGCCTCGTAGGGCAAGAAAGCTGGATGAGCCAGAAACTTAAAACTGGCACGGTTAGGCAAAATTTCGCCTGCTACGCCAAAATTAATTAAAACAGCCGTTTTAGCATCGCTCAAGACAATGTTTCTCGGATAGGGAGCGCGATGGACGATACCCCGTTGATGCAGGAGGCATAACCCTTCTCCTACTTGCCGTATGTAACGAAGAGCCTTCATTTCGCTTAAGGCTCCCTGCTGCTGAACGACGGCAAACAAGGTTTCTCCCACCACGTAGTCCAACACCAAGCAAGGGGTTCCGGCTTCTTCAAACAAGTCATTCACGGAGACAAGATGGGGATGGCGCAGTTGACTGATTTTGGACAATTGCTGTGCTTCAGAGGTGAAGCGGCGAACGAACTTGCCATATTCTGGGTCATGGCGCAAGCTGAGGTTAGGCGC
>JBGTNM010000555.1:0-24975 GCA_041743025.1 Microcystaceae cyanobacterium | reverse complement strand
ATCTCTTGACCATGAATATTGGGGTATGGCGTTGATGACGCCAAGAACAAAACCTACAAGCCTGTTGACCTTTTTTGAACTAAAAAGTGAATAGTGTCCGCAATCATGCATTAAGGAAAAACAACGCACTGAAAAGAGCGTTATCAAAACTATAATGGGCGGAAGCAACCAAAAAGAAATAGAAGCTGCTTTCACTACTAAAAACCATAAGAGAACATAAGGAACAACTGTATTGAGGATTTGATAAGTTGCCCGCAAGTCGTTGCTCTTCATGTAGGGAGCCAGGACAAAATCCGACTTTTTAACCGTGGTTTCCATTATTTCCATTAAATAAAACTTTCTCCTGGATGACTATATTTTTCAAATGGGTGGAGAGGAATAAAATTCGTTTAGCTAACATGATTCAATTCCCAATGTGACCAATTCCCAATTAGTCATTGTTCATTGGCTCTAGCGCTGCTTTCGGGTAGGCAATGCGCTGGTGGTGAAATTGCTGCCATACCCGCACAAAAACTTCAGCAATGACGGGCAATTCCTCATATTTTAGCCCACTTTCTTGCAGTTGGTTCTCTCGCCAGCGAGCCTTAAAAATCTTTTGAATCATGACCAGTGCCGCTTCGGGGGTGACTTCTTTGAGAGAGCGCAGCGCCGCTTCACAACCATCGGCTAGCATAACAATCCCGGTTTCTCGCGACTGTGGAATGGGGCCATCGTAGCGGAAATCTTCTTCATATATTGGGTTAGTGCTGTCTTTTTCAGCGCGTTGTTTTGCCTGATAGTAAAAATAAGAAATCAGTAGCGTTCCTTGGTGTTCGGGAATAAAATCGCGAATAACTTGCGGTAATCCATACTTGCGAGCCATTTCTATGCCTTCAGTTACGTGTTTTTTGATAATTGCGGCACTAATCCAAGGATCGTCAATCGCGTCATGCTTGTTAGGAGCGCCCATCTGATTTTCAATAAACCCCAGTGGATCATGCATTTTACCGATGTCGTGGTAGAGCGTCCCCGCCCTAACTAATTCGACATTACAGTGCAATTCACGGGCTGCCGCTTCAGCTAGACAAGCCACAAACAAAGTATGTTGGAATGTACCAGGGGTTTCAGTGGCCAATCGCTTGAGCAAAGGGCGGTTCGGATTCGACAACTCTACTAAGCGAATCGGCGTGACCAAATCGAACAAGCGTTCTAAATAGGGAGAAATGCCCAGTGCCATGACCGTCCAAGCTATTCCCGTCAATCCGTAAATCAGCGTTCCTGGCAAAATAAGATACCAAATGGTTCCGGCAGTCGCGCTCAGGATCAACTGTCCTAAGAGATAGACGCTTGCTTGCAATATGCCAACGCCACCACCGAGCAAGGCCAGTTCGTCTCGCGATCGCAATCTTCCCGCCAGCAAAGCCGCCAGCAGTCCGCCTGCCGTCCCCCCCAGCACGTAGCTCCAATGCAGCGTATCCGCCGCCGCAAAGGTAGACAAGCCACTCAACAGCAGCACTTGCGTCACGGCTAGCGTTGGCCCGTAAAAGCTACTGGTCAATAGGCCGACCGCAGATAAATTAGTATAACCGAGGTTGATAATGGCTAGCAGGGGAGTAGTGACACTAAGCAGGCACAATAAGAGATGATCGCGGCGGCGCAAAGGACGGTGAACACGCCGATTCACGCCTGTAAAAACGGCGATCGCTCCCACAACTAACCCCCCAGAGACGATCAACCCCAGCCAATTGGTTCCCCGACGACTCAATTCCAAGCCATCGAGCAGGACAAATTCAGCTTGGGTAATGGTTTCACCACTTTTGACGATAGCATCTCCAGTCTTGATTTCCACAATCACTGGCTCGACAGCTTGAGCCGCCTGTTCTGCTCGGTGCTTGGTTTCCTCCAAATCGACCGACAAATTGTGTTGGTTAGAGAGCAGGTTTAACAGGAGTTCCCTGCCTGCACTTGTGGCTTGCAGGGGCAGTCTATTTTCCAACTGGACGCGCACTGTCTCTTCTAGAATTCCCTCTGGGGTTCCTGCGACAATGCCTTGCGTCAAAATCTTGTCTGAGGTTTGTAGAATTTCCTGTTTAAGCGGTTGCCAATTCGACTCGTTTAGGGCAAGAAAAGCCATTCCCAATTCAGGAACGAGGTAGGAGTCGCTGTGAGCCGCAAAGTGCGACTGAGCCTGCTTGTAACGCGATCGCGCTTGACGAATTTTTTGCAGCAGCGTTTGCAAATCTTGAGATGAAGCACTTTGGCGATAGTTTTGCAGTTGAGCGACTGCTGCTTGCTGTTCTGGGGAAAAGGGAGGGGTTGAGGCAGAAACGGTGGGAGGCGCGATCACTGAAAGGATAGCTTGCCATTCGGCTTCTGAAATCGAGCGTAAATCCTGTTGAGTAGCGGTGGAGAGAATTTGCCCACTGGTAAAAGGGAAAGCCCCGGCAAGGCGGCGGAGTTGTTCTAAGCGATCGAGTTCTTGGGCGAGGGAAAGTTGCAACCCAGCAGTCAATTCTTCGTCCCGTTTCAAAACAGGAACAATGCCTGTGCGGACTTCTTTGCGTCTAGCTTCGGTGGTTTTGAGGTCTTCAAACCTCCCATCAGAGGGCGCGACAATCGTCATCGGCGAAACCGTCCCTACCGCCAACTGGGGTTGGTTATAAAAACGATAACCTACTACACTGGTCAGAGAAGCCACCGCGAGTATGCCCATCAAGGGCGGATGGACTTTTTGAATAGGTTGTGAGCCGTGTAATTTATGCAGAAAATTGGGTTTAGCACAGCAAGACTTCGCCGCTTGGACAATTAAAGTGTTTTTTAGGTTAAATGGAAGCAAGCAATTATTTTGACGATGCTGCCACCATTTTTCTAAGCTTTGCGTTAAAGATTGGAGCGTTTTCATCTTTTAATCTTGCATATCTTCGGTTTTATCAGTTTTTGTTTCCTCTTTCCTATTCCCTGTTCCCTGTTCCCTGTTCCCTATTTATATGAGAAATGAGCTTTAAAGACAAGCGAGGTTGCAATAATTGGGGGGAAGCCACTGCACGCTCAAGTGGTGGCGAAAGCTCTTCTGTCGCGTTGATGCCCGTCCATTTTGCCCACAACCTCGGCAGTTGGTAGGCTAGCGTTTGCGTCATCTCGGTTGTATTCAAAGCAAGGCACCAAGGGAGAAAAATACCAGAAACGCTGTTGTAAGCTCCTGAAAGTGCGCCAGTTAAAGCAACACTCGGTTCAAAGCCAATTTTCCGCGATCGCAGAACACTCAGGCGAAAATCTTCCGGCGTGTCGCCCCAACAGTAAAGGGCTAAGGGCAAAGCTGCTTGCACCGGAGAAACGTATCGTTTTAATTGTCTGCTCAGTTGAGTGAGCGGCATTCCCGCTTGCCAAGCAGGCTCGACAAGAGCGATCGCTTGCTCAAAAGCGCTTGAATTTCCGATTGATTGCCATTGATCGGGAATTTGACGAGGGGTGATTTTCTCCAGCAAAATCAGCCGCAAAAGAGTTCCCCAACCTTGCAAGATTTGCCACTCCTCTAACGAGAGTTGCCACGCTTGCACTCCCTGCTCTAACTGTTCCCCAAAGAGACTGGGTGTATCATGAAAAAAGACCGCTAAAGGCAACAATGCCAGCATTATTTCTGGCAAAAGAGCGGATTTTTGCCCATTATTAGCAATATTTAACAATTTTTGCAAGTGTTTCCAATCTTCTAAGCGTAAATAACCGCGCTCAATCACGCAAGCCGTCACCAACTCACTCGCACCCATCCAACCCTGTGATGCGGGTTCTCGATCAGACAGGATAGTTCCCACCCTAGCACCGAGCAAGGTTCCCTGAAATCGACTGTAGAGCGAGTGCTTCATGACTCATTACCCATTACCCACTTTTTAGGCTAATTGCACCATGTTTGTGTACTCTGTAATGAATTCATCGTAGCTCAGGCTGTCACTTGCTGCCTGCGGAGTCCACATTAACTCAAATTTGAATAGATAATCGGGGGGAGTAGCAGCTAAGTTTTCTAGCGCGGCTTTGACCGCTTCGATTGTTTGAATTTTAGTAAATAAAGGGCGATCGTGAGCGGTTCCTGCCAAGAGCGTGACGACAATATACTGAGCAGACTCATTTTCTGGGGCAATCACCGTTTGCTGCCACAATTTCCCTCCTACATTCCTCAACGTTTCGGCAGAAAAATTACTTCGTTCGCTCAAAGAGAGTTGGCTAAAACGTGCTTCAGCTTTGTCAATGACAACCGGTTCGGAATCAGCCCAGACGTGACTCCAGTACTCCGAATGACGCAACAAAACCAATACCGACTCTTGTAACAATTCTCTTAAGCCTTCGTTGGTATCGGTATCTACCCCCAGGCTGAGTTCTGACAAGGCAGACTGTACGTTAGTAGCCGAAGCCAGCAAAGCGATTTGTAATTTAGAAATAGTGACGGTATCGTTGGTCACCGCAGGATTGCTACTGGTTTTTATCGAAAAAATACTTTTAAACAAGCTAAAAATCACCAAAAAAATCACAATTCCCGACAAACCAAAGACGATAAACGGCAGAATAATTGCCCACGAAAGAGCCGTTCCGCCGCCACTATAGTAGCCACCGCCATAGGAATAACCAGGCGTTACCCTGCGTCGCCGATAATCATCGCCATCATTGTCATAGTCATAGCGGCGCGAAGGAGTCGAATAGGATTTAGAACGACTAGGAGAACTAGAACGAGACGACGAACCGCGACTAAAGGAGCCACCGCCACTACGTCCCCCACTGCTGCGAGCTTGGGCAGTGCTTTCAAGCGTCAACCAACCCGGTTGTGTAGGATGCAATTGGGGAATTTCGACGCTACTAATAAGCGCTAAGGAGGCTATTGCCGCGATCGCTAACTTTTGGGGAATTATCTTCAACATAGTCTGTTAAAAATGGTTTTTTAAGGCTGTCTGTACTTATCTCCCCACTCCCTGTTCCTATTCTAGTGTTCCCACAAAACTGACTCGCATTACAGTCAAGATAAACAAAGAGAGATAAAATCACCCCAATAGGCTAACCCTTTAGGACAGTCAGTTTAGCAGGGGTAAAAACCGCCATTAAATTAGGGTAGTTCTCACTTTCTAATGGCAAAAAACTTTGGCAAGATAAGAATAGTAAGTCTTCTGGAGTCTGCCCTTATGAAAACCGTCGTCGAAGCTTTTTACAATTGGTATCGCAGCAGCATTAATCACCCTCAATATCGTTGGCTAATTATTTTAGGAACTCTACTCTATTTATTCAGCCCAATTGATCTTTCTCCCGACTTTATACCGATTATTGGCTGGATCGATGATGGTGCTGTCCTGGCCTTACTGACGGCTGAATTGTCTCGCCTGGTAGTAGAATATCGCGATCGCCGCAAAGGAATTAAAAATGCTGAGACTATCATTGTCGAAGCTCCCAAAGCCTAGTTAAAGTAGGGGCATAATATATTATGCCCCTACCCATTTTCGTACCTCCCTCAGTCGCAATCTGCTGTAAGTTCAAGGCTTTAGCAGAGAATGACCGATTTCAAAAACAGCCATTGATAGCCGAAGTGCAGCAATGCCTCGTGTTGGCATTGCCTCTGGCTGCCGCACAATTAGCTCAGGCGGCTACAGCTTTTGTTGATACCGTGATGATGGGATGGCTGGGCAGTCAAACTATTGCATCGGGTGGATTGGGAGCAGCCACATTTACTTTTTTTTTGCTCGTTAGCACTAGCATCGTTTCAGCCGTCAGTCCTCTCGTCGCTGAGGCTTATGGCGGCGGCAAATCAGAACAAGTCGGCTCAATCGTGCAGCAAGGGTTGTGGTTGTCTTTGCTGTTGGGAGTGCCGATTACCTTGCTGTTGTACTTTGCGGGCGATTGGCTCGGTTGGCTGGGACAAGATGCCAATACAGTTGCCCTCAGTGCATATTATCTTAAAGCGATCGCTTGGGGCATTTTTCCGGCATTGGGTTTTGCCGTCCTCAGAAGTTTTTTTTCAGCACTTTCTCAACCCCATCCAGTCATGGTGGCTGTAGTTTTGGGTACTCTCCTCAATATCACGCTCAATTACATCCTCATGTTCGGAAAACTGGGGCTACCTGCTCTAGGCTTGACGGGGATTGGTTTAGCCAGCAGCCTATCTCTGTGGAGCATATTTATCGGACTAGCTATCTACAGCCTCCACCACAACTTCTTAACCCTAAATGAACTTTTAGGTAGGCAAACCAACAATCCATTGGAAAATAACCGCATTTTCTGGGAAATTGTCACACTGGGCTTGCCTATCGGCGGATTAATTGCCGTAGAAGCGGGACTGTTTACTGTCGTGACTTTTTTAATGGGATACCTCAACACGACAGCACTGGCAGCCCATCAAATTGCCCTACAAACCGCAGCCATGTCATTTCAGCTTGCCCTTGGCGTGTCTTTAGCGACAACAGTACGAGTCGGGCAGTTGAGAGGGGAAAACAATGCAGTAGGTGTTCGCCGTGCTGGATATGTTGGCATTGTCTTAGGAGGCTTATTGATGGGCTTTCTGGGAATTGCCTTCTGGTTGTTCCCCAAAACAATTATTTCGCTTTACCTAGACCCAAGCGATGCGGATAATACGGAGGTTATCTCACTGGCGAGTCAGTTACTTGCCGTAGCTGCCATCTTTCAAATCGTGGACGGAGTACAAGTGACAGCAGCCGGAGCATTGCGGGGATTGAAAGATACTCACGTTCCCCTATTAATGGGTATTATGTCTTATTGGTGTATCGGTTTAGTCAGTGGCTATGTTTTGGGGTTTGGACTGGGATATCAAGCGGTTGGACTGTGGTGGGGATTAGCTCTCGGTTTAGCCGTCGCTGCTGGGGTGTTAACCTACCGTTTTAGCCTCGTACAGTCTCATATTCAGTAAAAACGTAAAATTTCGCGCCCTTACCTACAACAATCAACCACAATCAGGGAACTAACAACTTTTCCGAAATTGCTTTTAGTTGCGTTGTATCTCATTATTAGCAAGGGGATTGAGGTTGCAACCTCAGCAACCATCCAGTTACTCAGAGAAATTACGGACAGATTTTTCCGTTGTTTCTTCTAAAATCAGTAACCGCACCATTTCATTTAGTGATACTACTCGTTAAGGTTATGAGTAAATCCCCCGATTTAAATAACTTGCAAATGACGGAGAAAAACAATCATGAAATCGCCAACCCTGCCTATTTTTGTGGAGTCTAGCCTCGCGCTTGTCGGCTTTATTTTGTTGATTACACTGATGAGCAGCTTAGAACTGAACGCCAAAGATAACCCTTTAAAAACTGCTCCTAACCAAGATCTGCCTCAAGTTGTCGCGCCTGAATCAAATGCTCGCTAATTTCAGTCAAAAAACGACTTTAAAACTAGCCATTGATGGGTAATACCAACATGATGCTTTCAGCAACTTTGTATGTGGTCGCTCGTTTAGAGGCTAGACCCGATAAAATAGAGCAGTTAAAAACGGTTTTAGTTGAACTCGTAAGTGCCACGAGAACCGAAAAAGGATGCTTGCGGTACGAGCTTTTACACAATCAAGCCTCCTTAACTGATTTTACGTTTGTAGAAGAATGGGCCAGCGAAGCTGATTTAGAAGCTCATTTAAAGAGCGAACACATTCAGACCGCACTTAATTAATTGGAAGAATTAGCGATCTCTGGCCCCGATATCCGCCGCTACAATAAGGTTGAATAGCAAGCTTAATTCAACATTCCCTTTTAAAATAAGCTCAAATTTGCTTTACCACCACTTTTTTAAGACGTTGAAATAATTCGTCAAAAATTGTTTTTGGGTGTCTACGTACATACGGGTTGACTGAGCCTGAAATTCTAACGAATTCGTCAGTACAGTTTGCTGCAATTCCAAGGCTTTCTTCAGATTACCGCGAAAATCGTAAGGACTTAAACTTGGCAGACCTGGCAGTGCCGCCATCCACTTTTCATAAGCTCCTTTTTGGAAATCGTTCGTCTGCTCAAAAACCTGCTCTACCGGCTTTAAAGGATTGTATTTGTCCATTGTTTGGCTCCTTTCTATTGGGTTGAGTTTAATAATCGTTTTTATTTGAGGTTGTTCTGTCTCTAGCCTGTCTTGCGCTTGAAACCAGTCTAGATTGGGGTCTCCACAACCGCCGCCACGTGATTGCCAAATTTCGTAAGCTTTGGAACGAACTAACTCTTCATCTTCTAATATGGCTGATTTGTCATTCATGGCAAAGACTCCCACTTAAAATTATTAAACTCTTGAGTAAGCGTTTCTTAAAGATATAATATCGCCATAAGTTATGTCAACTACTCTATCTTTGGTAAGAAATTATTAGCATAAATAATAAACTAAATCATTAAGGACAAACCCGCAGATAGATTTACCGACATTATTTTCTTTTATCCAGCAAAATGTAATTTTATATACACCAACCTCTTGACAAATAGGATAGGATGCCATGCAACAAATTTAGTTATGAGTTATTGGTATGAAACTTCCTTGGCTCCAATTGACAACGGCGCGAGACAGATGTTGGCTATTAATCTTATTAGGCTTTGCAGTGGCTAACTTTCAATTAATTGGATTAGCACTGCTTGAGTCATCACCTGTTAACTTTGTAAACTGTCTTGTTGGCTTGCTGTTTTTAGGGTTAGTGATTTTTATTCGACCGGAAAAAACCTAAACTGATAACTGATATGAGGTAGGATGAGAAAAGCTGCGATCGCGCATTTGTAAAGGTCGTCTTTATGAATCATTATCAAACAATGCTCACGTTGCGAACTAATGGCAAGTCTTTCCATAAAATTACGGCCAAAATTGAAGGAATCGTAGCAGAATCAGGCATTGAAACGGGACTTTGTACCCTTTTTTTGCGGCATACTTCTGCTTCAATAATCATTCAAGAAAATGCTGACCCAGATGTTTTAGAGGATTTATCTAACTTTTTTGCCAAACTCGTCCCCGAAAATCTCTCCCTCTACCATCACAACACTGAAGGCGCGGACGATATGCCTGCTCATATTCGCTCAGTTCTGACCAAAACCTCAGAACAAATTCCTATTACTCGCGGTCAATTAGTGCTAGGAACCTGGCAGGGAATTTATCTATGGGAACACCGCCAAAACGGACATCAGCGAGAAATTGTCGTTCATGTGAGCGGAAAGTAACTGAGAATCAAGCAACTCCAAAAATTTTATTAATTTTCGACGTTTTTAACCAAGATAAGTTACCTTAAAAGAAGTTGATTAAGGAGATAAAGCATGACAGGCGACCAACTTTTGTTACTGATTACCTTATTATTTCCGGGAATTTTACTTTCAGCACTGGTTATGGCTAGTTTTGCCAAAGGGGGATAATATCAGTTAATAGTTAGTAGTTAGTAGTTAATAGTTGATTTTGCCTGACTGATAACTATATTTGGTGTGAAATAATTTTTTATGCTTTTAAAAAGCGGTGACAGAGGGTGTTAACCTTGACAGGACGAGATAGCACCTAACATGGCTAATCTTCGTCCCTAATGGGGTCTTCTACTCGATATAATCGTCGATTTTCTTAAACTTTTTTGGCTTTGATGAAAGCGAATCCGTTTTGGATAAAGTAATTTCTAAATTTTTGCGCTGTTCGATTTGCCCTAGAAAATAGCCTGTCATCATGGCTGAAGCTAGCAAATTTGCCATATTTTCCCGATCAGTTGTAATTTGAACGTTAAAGTCTTCTGAGGGGAGCATACCGACAAGGCCCTGAACATTTTGAGTAATAATTTGCTTAACTTCAGGGCTGGCAGATTGAGCGATGCGGGCTAATGTTTCGGGGTGCTGCTGCTGCAAGTATTGAATGAGGGTGTTAGTATCGTGTTCTTCTGGGTCAGACGTAAAAAATTCAAAATTAAAAACCATCAGAACTCCAAAGGTGGGGTACTATTTTTCCAATGTTACATACTCTCACTATAACCGCTACCGTAGAAAATTGGTAAAAATCAGCCTGCCGACTGAGAGAGTTGGTCGATTTCAAAATATTGATGGAATTTATCAGTGACCTCTAACCAGTAAGAGCGTCCGCTAGCTTGGCGGCGTTTGCGAACGAATCCCAACTCGACTAACTCTTGAACGTGCTGATAAGCACTACTGCCGCGCAGGTCGATGAGTTCTGTTTGCAAGATGGGAGCTTTGAGGGCGATTGCCGCTAAAGTTCGCAGTACTCCCGTTCCCAACTCAGCCGGAATCAAGTTATCGATGAGACTGTCGAAAGTGGCTCGCAACTGTAAGCAGTAGCCATGACTGGTTTCGACGACTTCGAGCGCACTGTCTCGATGGGCGTAATCAGACATCAACTCAAGGATAGCTTCTTGAGCCTGGGCTAGGTCACAAGCGGCTGACTGTGCTATTTCTTCAAGGGATAGCGGTTGTCCTTTAAGATAAAGAATGGCTTCGATTTGAGTCGCTAATCTCATTGTTGGTGCGAAGTATACAGTTTTGGATCTGTTGCCTACAATACCTTGACCCGGTTATCAATTGATAATTCAACGCAGGAGAATTTTGTGAGAACTATTTTTAAAATTTCTTTAGCTACATTTTTATGGCTGTTAGTTATTACACAAGGTAATTTGGGTTCACTAGACACGGCTGTGCGCCTACAAATGTCTCATGCTTGGTGGACAAATACAGAGGAGGTTGCTGCTAACTATAAACCTGTCTTTAAAGGAGATATGTGGGCTGGTGTGCAAGGGGTTAAGGGAAAACGTTATCTATTTTATGAGCCGGGACAATCGATTTTAATGATTCCGGGAGACTGGTTAGGTACTCAACTTCATATCTTTTTTCCAAATGTGGGAAAAAAGGATTTGAGAAATTTGGTAGTTAGCTTGTGTTTTATCCCGCTTAATGTAGCTGCTGTTGTTGCTTGCTACTGGCTTCTTAGACTCTTTAATTTTAAGGAACAAATAGCTGGACTATCCAGTATCATATGGATGCTTAGTACAACATTTTTTCATTATGCTCAAGTTCATTTTCAAAACAATCAAGTGCTACTGTTTGTCACAATTGGCTATGCTGCTGCTTTAGCTTTTGTTAAACAAGAAAAATCAAAATATGCAATCATTAGTGGATTGGCACTAGGGGCTGCCCTACTAATTAGAACAACCAGTATCATCCATTTGCTGACAGTTGTTACATTTTTTCTGGGTTGTGTTGCTTATCAAAGTCGCAATTTATCTAAAGTGATTTACTCATTCGGATTTTGGATATTAGGCTTTGTTCCTTTAGTCTTGTTAGGAAGACTCTTTGACTATATACGCTATGGAAGCTTTTGGGTAACGGGGGGGATTGGGCTCTCCCGACATGATGAGGTAAAATGTTCGACCATGTTACAAATTCAGGTTACGACGATCCCAACAAGGCGATTGCTATGGAAGCCATGATTCAATATGGACTAACCGAAGGGCAAAAACAGGCTGCTCCACTTGGCTATTAGGAAGAAAATCTCTCTAAAGAAAGAGCGAATAACTTAACCAATTTTGTTAGCTTGGGATAGTGTTTGTGATTTGCCTGTTATTCAAGTATCTAGTGCCATCAATAATTAGTATGAATAAACTTTATAATTTTTGTATAAACGGGTTTCAAGCTTGGCAAAAAGTTTTAATCTTGGGAGTGCATCTCGTTTTATTACTTACGCTGGTTAGTTTCCCCAAGGTAACAATGGCCAGTTCTCTTGAAATTACGCCTCAAGAAGCTGAGAAAGCGGCTGAGCAAATTGTTCAAGAAGATCAAAAAGCCAATCCAAAAGAACGATATAGCCAAAAAGAATCGGGAAGCGAACTGATCGATAAAGCACGCTCCCACGCTCGAAAAACGCTAAAAACTTTTGCGACTGAATCTGCCGATAAAGACAGTCCAGAAAATTTAAAAGTGCTGCAAAGACCTAGAAAATAAGCAGCAAATGCCTCTAAACTACAGATGAATAGCGAGCAAGAACTATAGATGAATAGCGAGCATCTTGCTCGCTCTACAATAATTATAACGATGCCGATAATGCAATTTAAATGTATAACAGCTTACCTACGTCAACTCGAATGCGTTCGGTCTTAATGAATTTTTATCGTCCCAATTTGACGGAAATCAGGCTAGGAAATCTGGTTCAAGAATCTGTTTAATCGTATAGGGACATTCGGTTGGAAAGGTTGCTAATGGTTTCTGCGTTTCCTTGGCCGCCTCTCTACGCGCACGCCGATAATATTTTTCTACCCACTCTAAATCTTGAAGAAAGCGTTGCAAGCTAGGCGTATCTTCTAAACAATCTTGGATTTTATCTCGACAGTTAGAAAGTGTATTATTCCAACTTTGGGTTCTTCGTTCAGGTTGATACTGACATTTGAGCAAGTGCATCATCAGTACCTGTAAGTAGCTGCCGAGTTCCTTTTGTTCGCTGCGCCCCAACGTCTCTAATTCCTCTACCAAATTTTCAACGTCTAACTCTGACCAACGCCCTTTCTGTAAATATTCAGCTTGTTGTTGCGTCCATTGGAGGAAGTCTTCATCATAGAGTGCGGTTTTATCCATTAGCTGTTACTCCCTTGTCCGGCAACCTGCCAAGTTTTTTACCCACATAAGGCTGTAAGACAATTTTACTTTTTTTTCTTTGCTTAACCTATTTTAATGAAGTTTTATAACTATATTATAAAAAAAAATTATTTATTTTTTGATTTTCATGAAATAAAGTTATTTTAAATTGGATTGGATGAGGAATAAAATTATGATTAACAGCAAATTTTTTGAGATTTTTATTAGTGTAGTTTGCCTATATATAACAGGGTGTGGTACACCAACACCCCCTCCGCCCCCTCCAGTAGTTTATGGCCCGCCATCAAACCAATGTGTACAATTAGCTCAAGAAGAGTATGCTAGACGTATTGGACAATTACCGCCTCTTGAACCTTGGGAGATAACTGGAAAAGCTGCGGTGAGCAACCAATGCATAGTAAACATTACAAATGTTGTCAGATTGTGGGAGCAACCGACAGAAATCTTTGTCGCTACACCCTGATCATTGCCTTTCAAGGAATGACAATCGAACAAGTGGCTAAAATTACCGAATTATCGATAGAGCAACTACAAGCGTTTCAGGCGATCGCACAGACTTAAACTCAAAACGAATGACAGCATTTGATGCTAGTTTACGTCAACCACTGGGCAAATTCATCCCAAAAACAATCTTTTAAAATCGCCTCTCGAATACGTTCGGTAAAACGCACCAACTCTGTAATGTTATGTAGAGAGAGAAGGATGTAACCGAGCATCTCACGCGATCGCACTAAATGATTTAAATAGGCTCGCGTAAAGTTCCCGCAGGTATAGCAGGGACAAATAGGGTCGAGTGGCGTGAAATCTTCTCGAAACTGAGCATTTTTCAGATTCCAGCGTTCTCCTGCGACTAATGCCGTTCCGTGACGACCGAAACGAGTGGGAATTACGCAGTCAAATAAGTCTACCCCAGACGCGATCGCGATCGCCATCTCTCGATACGTCCCTACCCCCATCAAATAGCGTGGTTTTTCAAGAGGCAGTAAAGGAGCCGTTAAGCGCACAATTTGGTGAATTAACGCCGGATCTTCCCCAACACTGACCCCACCAATCGCATAGCCAGGTAAATTCAATTCTGTTAAAGATTTCGCTGCTTTTTCCCGTAAATCGGCATATATTCCCCCTTGAACGATGCCAAATAATGCCTGATCCTGGGGGCGTTGATGAGCGGCAATACAGCGTTCTAACCAACGATAGGTGCGATCGGTGGCGATGGTAACGGTAGCGCGATCAGACTGTCCGGGGGGGCATTCATCAAAGGCCATGATCACATCTGCTCCCAGTGCATTTTGAATTTGGATGGAGCGTTCTGGCGTGAGTTCGATGATGCGTCCGTCTCTGGGAGAGCGAAAGGTAACGCCGTATTCGCGAATCTGCCGCAGTTCGCTGAGACTGAATACTTGGAATCCCCCAGAATCAGTTAAAATTGGCCCTTTCCACCCCATAAATTGGTGCAATCCGCCTGCTTTTTCTATAATTGCTTCTCCTGGTTGCAGGTGGAGGTGGTAGGTATTAGCCAAAATCATTTGTGCGCCAGTCGTTTGCAGTTGAGCGGGAGTCAGTCCCTTAACGGTTGCTGCCGTACCGACTGGCATGAAGCGAGGGGTTTCAACTGGGCCATGTGGAGTGTGCCAAACTCCTGCCCTCGCCTGAGTTTGACTGCAATTTGCCTGACAGTAAAATGAAAATCCCACAAGTAGTTATTATAATACATTTGTCTGAGCTAGAAAAACTCGACAAAATCCACCTTTTTTGAGAAGAGAGTCAAAGTTTATGGGCAGACGTAAAAGTGTCAATCATTTTGTGGCGGTGAGCGACCTATCACAACCCGCCGAAGCACAAGAGGGGATTTTGGTGGAAGTGGAGGGGCAAGAGGGAGACACCCCGCAAAATCGCCAGAAAGCCTTAGAAGTCTTGGGACAAATGTGGGAAAAAGGAGAAATCGAGTCGGCTCAATTCCCCGATGGACTGACTGATGAAAATATCCTTTACGTTCCCGTCTCCCCTGGCAAAAGTGAGGACAACGAAGATGTCAAGGAGTCGCCTCAACTGCCCCCGATTGTGCAAGGAGCGCAAGAAATCGTGCAGTTAACGCGATTACAACTCGAAGTACAGGAAGTCGCCGAAGAAGCCGCCCCCTATGTCCCGCTCATCCAAGCCATTTTAGAGAGAAGCCGCCCTCTAACGGTGGAAGAGAAGGAAATCGTTAAAGATAAAAAGTATGGGAAAACTTTAGAGAAGTTGGGCTTGTCGCTCGCTAAACAGGATGACTACCATGAACATTGCACAGGTCAAGCCAGCCTGATCCTCAATGCGATCACTTGGCAACTGAGTCAGGGTATTAATCGGGCTGACACGAAAGCAGAGGATGTTCAATATTAAGAATCTTAACCTGAAAGCAGTGGTGGGCGATGCCCACCTAATACTGCGATCGCCTTGCTTCAGACAACCTTCGATTTTTTAACTTTAACTTTAGCTTTTTTCCGTTTGGGCGCATCAAAATTGACCTTAGAAAGCAGCCAATTGGTAATGAGCACCGGACAATTTCTTTTAAACCAATAAAAAGCGATCGCTCTAAAACCTGGCTTAGACAGCCTAGCAATCAAGCGCATCATTTTGTTGACTGGACGCAGGCGAAATTTTTGCTCAATAAATTTAACAGAGCCAACATCATAAAGACAGTCAAGAATCATCTTAACTGTGGCTCCCTCTCGTTCGACTAAATTCTCCAATAGAAGCAAAACATTCTTTTTTTGCTCAGCTTCTAATCGTTCAACTTCCGACAGTTGGGGAACGTATTTTGTCACGTTGGCGATATCTTTACGAGAGGTCAACATAAAAGGGCGATCATTATAGAGTCATTATTGCAGTTACTATAAACTAGTTTTTAGTTATAATCTAGAACCTTCTAGTCTAAACTTTGCCAAAACGCCGATCACGCTGTTGGTAGGATATTAAGGCTTGGTGAAACGCTTCGCGATTGAAATCCGGCCAGAGAGTAGGAGTGACATAAATTTCAGCATAGGCCATTTGCCAGAGCAGAAAATTACTCAGCCGCATTTCGCCACTGGTACGAATGAGCAAGTCGGGAGAAGATAGCCCTGCCGTATAGAGGTGACTCTCAAAAAGAGCTTCGTCAATCTCCTCCAATTTAAGTAATCCCTTTTGCACTTGCGTCGCGATCGCCCGACAAGCTTGTAGGATTTCTTGCCGTCCGCCGTAATTCGTCGCCACTGTAAACTGAATGCCATTATTAGTTTGGGTATCCTTCATCGAACGGCAAATTTCGTCTTGCAGCGAAGGTGGCAGTGCTTCTAGGTTGCCGACAAAGCGAATGCGGACGTTTTCTTGGCGCATCTCTTTGAGTTCCCGCCGCAGCACCCGTTCAAACAATGTCAAGAGAAATTCGACTTCTTCTAGCGGACGACCCCAATTTTCGGTGGAAAAGGCATAGGCTGTCAAAGCAGGAATGCCCCAATCTCGGCAGCAACGCAACAAGTCTTTGAGGGTATCGACTCCCCGGTGGTGTCCCATAATGCGCGGCAGTCCCCGACGCTTAGCCCAGCGTCCATTGCCATCCATAATCACTGCCACATGGCAGGGGAGGCGGCTGCGATCGAGATCGGATGGTAAGTCCCGTGACACAATCGGTTCGACAGTCATTTCTTTTCTTGTTGTGAAGTCGATGGCGGAAGGCGAAACACTCGCTCCAGAAACCTGCGTCCCCGTGAGCCAATGATACGGCTCAAAATCTCCCACCCTGGAGCGACGACTTCTCGCTCGACAAGCAGGGAGAACTTGTCTTCGAGTAATTCTTTTAGTTTACTGCTAGTCAGTGGACGATTGAGAATGCCACCTTCGGCCAGAGAAATCGACCCCGTTTCCTCAGAAACAATAATACACAGGCAGTTATCGATGCGTTCGGTAATTCCCATTGCAGCACGATGTCGAGTTCCCAACTGCCGCGAGGCTGTGCGTTCCGACAGAGGTAAGATGACACCTGCCGAGACAATACGCGATCCCCGAATGAAGACAGCCCCGTCATGGAGGAGGGTTTTAGGCTGAAAAATCGTCTGGAGCAGTTCTTTTGAGACTTCTCCATTTAAAACCACGCCGGAGTTGACAAATATCCGCGTATCGAGAGTCGATAGGGTTTCCAGCACCATTAACGCTCCCGTCCGGTTTTGAGAGAGTTCTTTAACAGCATCAACAATCTCATCTACCACGCTGTCGGGTTTGGGGTCTGGTCGTCGGCGTTGAAACAACTGAAAAATGTGTCCTTGTCCGAGTAATTCTAAAAATCGACGAAATTCGGCTTGAAAAATCACAGCCATGGCCACGGCTGCTCCCAAGACCAACTTTTCTAAGACAAAGGTCAACAGTGCCAAGTGGAATTTTTCACTGAATACTGCCGCGAGCATCAATACCATCAGTCCGCGCACCATCCATAGGGTACGTCGCTCTCCAATGGCGAGGAGAATTAAGTAGGTCAACAACAGCACCAAGGTAATATCGATGCCGTTGTGAATTGGCCCTAATGGCATCCAGCGTGGGTCAGGAGTGGCACCCGACATGAGGGAAGCAGTTAACAATAAAGGATGGTGAACACAGCAAGCAGCCAGAATTCCCAGGCTAGGGGAGAAGTCGATGGGGAAGGCGATCGCATCGCAGGAGATCCGCATAGGTTTCTCGCTGCAAAATTAAACTAGCTTCTCCCTCATTGACCAAAACAGCAGCCGGACGAGGGAGGCGATTGTAATTGGAAGCCATACTATGGTTGTAGGCTCCTGTCCCCATGACTACCAGAATATCGCCTGGTTGGGTTTGAGGCAACTGCACATCTTTAATTAAAATATCGCCAGATTCGCAGTGTTTGCCCGCAATCGTGACCGTTTCTTGAGCGGGTTCTGATAATCGGTTGGCGACGACAGCCCGGTAGAGCGATTGATAGGTGATAGGACGAGGATTGTCTGACATACCGCCATCGACGGCAATGTAGGTACGCACCTGGGGAATGACTTTACGAGAGCCAATGGTATAGGCGGTGACACAAGCATTTCCAATTAGCGATCGCCCTGGTTCAGCCAGCAATTTTGGCAACGGTAGCGATCGCGCCTCACACGCTGCGACTAAGGCTTGGCAAGCCGCTTTGACCCATTCTTCAATACTCGGTGGATCGTCATTTTCGCTGTAGCGAATGCCCAATCCGCCGCCAATATTTAATTCTGAAATGGTTAATCCGTACTGCCCGGCTTTCTCCATCGCCTCTACTAACACGCCTGCTAAATCTTGATGGGGCTGGCGTTCAAAAATTTGCGAACCAATGTGCGCGTGCAACCCACGACAGTCAAGATGAGATTGCTCTTTAACGTAGGTAAAAACGGCTTCTAATTGATGAGGATCGAAACCAAATTTACTATCGAGGTGTCCGGTGCGAATGTATTCGTGGGTGTGACATTCAATGCCCGGAGTCAGTCGCAGCAGGATGGGAATGGGCGATTGAGCGACAAAAGTGCTATATTTGGCTAAAGTTTCTAATTCCCACCAGTTATCAACGGCAATCGTGCAGCCTGTTTCAATAGCTAATTGAAGTTCTTCTAAGGATTTATTATTGCCGTGAAAGTAGATTTTTTTTGCCGCTTGCTCGGATGACCAACCCATCTGTTCTAGGGCGTTGAGCGTCGTATAGAGTTCGCCACCTGAAACTACATCAAACCCTAGTCCTTCGCTCGCGATAACGGCACAAACCGCTAGGCAACTCCAGGCTTTGGAAGCATAAATGACTTGAGACTGGCCAGGGTAATAGGTTTTAAAAGCTTCTCGATACTGCTGGCAGGCACTTCGCAGCGTGACTTCATCGAGAACGTAAAGCGGGGAACCATATTGTTCGACCAAGGTTTTGAGATCGCAGCCGCCAATTTCTAAACAGTCACGATGATTAACCCTAGCCGTCAGGGGCAGTAGCATCTGATTGGGTGAAGGCGTGATGTCTTCTGAGGCAGTCAATTCTAGATATTGTCGTCCAGAATAGCCGGATCTTCGATCTGTCGATAGCATAGTGTCTTGATTTTTCTTAATTGCTTCTTCCTATTATCAGTGTACAGCAGGAGGGCAATTCAATGAACAATAATCAATTACCACCTTTCAATTTTTCTCGCCTCGTCTGGCAATTTTGCCGTTTTTTGTCCAGCACTCCTTGCCTGAAAACTGAGCAAATCAATAGGCATTTTGATAAAGTCGATTAAATTCGCTTTTCCTTGAAGCAGTTTATAACCTTCTTGAGGAAGGTCTTTAACCAACCAACGTCCTAATCGATAGATAGCTTCCTTAACGGTGAAATCTCGCATCAAATCAATGCCATGCAACTCATGAAGGTAGCGATTTCCCCGCCCATAACGTTGCCACTGACTCCTGAGTTCTTTTAAATTGGAGCGGTGACGATGGTGGATAATAGATTGAGCAGAAAAAGTTAATTTCCAATTAGTTTCCTGCTGGATTCGCCAACAAATATCGGCATCTCCACCCGTTGTTAGATAGGGGCGAAATAATCCTACTTTCTCAAAAGCTTGTTTTCTAATTCCTAAGTTCGCTGTTTGACCATAGGGATAAAAAGGATGTTCTAACAAAAACTTTTGGGACATTACGCCGCAGTGTTCAGCATATTTTTCTAACAAACTGTTTCCCGCTAAAGCACTCAATTCTCCTACCACAATTCCCATCTGAGAATCGACAAACGGTTTGACCAACTGTTCTAACCAATCAGGACAAGGACGGCAATCGGCATCTGTAAAAGCGAGTATTTCTCCAGTTGCCGCACGAATCCCTTTGTTTCTAGCAGCATAAGAACTTTGAATCTGGTTTTCATTTAAATTCTTCAAAATAATTCCCTCTTTAACGACTTCTTTAGCCGCTTGAGCGAGGATTATTGCCGTGCGATCGCTGCTATGATTGTTGACTAGCAGATACTCGACGTGATCGCGGGGATAGGTTTGCGATCGCAGGCAGGCAATTAGGTCGGGTAAATCGCTTTCTCCGTTGTAAATAGGAACAATAACGGAGACATAAGGAAAAAATGGTGTATGGCTGGAGATTGACATCTAAACTAAAAATTGAGGCAAAATCATCATTTAGTGGATGATGCAATATATTATGCCTATAATCAACCCAGGTTGCAATCATTGATATAATTATGAAAGGATTTTTGAGAAAAATTTTATTTTATTTAGGAATTTTCTGGGTATCACCTGTATTACTCCCGTTCTGGTTGACTACCGAGAAAGAAATCATTTTAGCTGATGTTTTTCGCTGGCAAGAAATCTTTAATTGGGATAAGCGATCGCCTTTAATTCAGTTGTTAGCTTTGCTGAGAGAAGCATCCGAATTTAGAAACTTATACTATTTTCGTCTATTTAAGGGGAATTTTAGCGGTAGATTTTTAATGTATTTTAGCAAAATACTCTATCGAGAATGTCCTTATTTTTTCTTAGATACTTCTTGTAATATTGGGCCGGGATTATTTATACAACATGGATTTAGCACAATTATTATGGCAGATATGGGAGATAATTGTTGGGTCAACCAACAAGTTACTATTGGACATAAAGATAAAACAGGTCGTCCTAAAATTGGCAATCATGTTTGGATTACCGCCGGCGCAAAAGTCCTTGGCAATATTACCATTGGCAATCATGTAACTGTTGGCGCGAATGCAGTTGTTATCAAAAACGTACCTGACAATTGTGTTGTCGTTGGCGTTCCTGCTTATATTATTAAACGAGACGGCGTAAAAGTTAGAGAAGAATTAGAGTAGTGTAAGCATCCTGCTCGCTAGTTTTTGGTGAGAAAAACTTTAACAAAAGAGAGATTAACTTATGAAAACGTTAATGCAATGGACAGTTAAAGATTATCATCGCTTAATTGAAACGGGAATTTTTAGCGATCGCTGTGTAGAATTACTGCAAGGAGAAATTGTCGAAATGCCACCTGAAGGGCCAATTCATGCTTATCTAACCGACGGAATAGTTAATTATTTACGTCATTTATTAAAGGGGATTGCTTTAGTCAGAGAAGCGCATCCAATTACCTTATCTAATTCCGAACCAGCACCCGATATTGCAATTGTTCGTCTGCCTCGTCAACGATATCAAGATCGTCATCCCTATCCAGAAGATATTTATTGGTTGATTGAAATTTCTCAATCAACATTAGATTATGATCTCAGCGAGAAAAAGAAAACTTATGCCAAGGAGGGAATTTTAGAATATTGGGTAATTGATACAAAAGCTCGTCAACTTTATCGATTTCTCAATCCCATTGCAGAGAATTACACTTCAAAGACACTCATTCAAGTAGGAAACCTGACTCCCCAAGCTTTTCCTGATATTCAAGTTTCGGTTAGTCAACTGTGGAAATAGTAGGATGCGTTAAGAACGCATCCTACTAGAACCCGCTTCAACCTGTATTAACCTCTTCCGCAATGCCATTTTTAAATAAAATGTATACAGATTCATCCATATTCCCAGTAGTTGGATCTTTTACTTTATTATTATAATACCAGAAACTCAAATCCGACAGATCAGAAGTTTTATCAGGTTCACCGACTGCTTGCTCAACTTGATCTTTTGTTTTTCCAACAACAGCTTTTCGGAAATCATATCGAGACATCACCCCTAGTCTTGGTTGAGAGCTAATGTTAGGTGGTTGTTATTTTCTTGCTGCGATGGGTTAGGTTGTTTATTTTGCACTTGTAATTGACGTTGAGCATCATAAAGTAAAAAAATTAGGATACCAGATACTAGAGTAACAGAAATTAATAGTAAAAATCTTTTAATCATGGGACTCATCATAATTGCTCTCCTTAATCTAAACTATATAGACGGTTACAGTGGCGTAATAAAACTGATTTTTTCATTTTATCAAGCGTTGCCGTAAAATAAACTCTGCGATCGCTAAATCGACAGGCGTTGTTACTTTCAAATTCGTTTCCTCTCCTTCGACAATTTTGACAGGTAAATTGCACTTTTCAAATAATGCTGCATCGTCAGTCACTTCCCATCCTAAGTTACGTCCTTTTTCGTGACATTCTTTTAATAACTCAACCTCAAATCCTTGAGGAGTTTGCGCTGCCCATAAGCGATCGCGATCGGGTGTATTCTGGATTAAATGATTACTATCGACAATTTTTATGGTATCTTTGACGGGAATGGCTGCAACTAGTCCTTGACAGGTTAATAATGCCTCAGCACAGCGATTAAATAGTTCTGGTGTTGCCAAACACCTAGCGCCATCATGAATCAAAACTCGCTCAGCAGCAGTCGGTAGTGCGTGTAAACCATTATAAACCGATTCCTGGCGCGTTTCCCCTCCCTGAATCAATTCTACAGGCTTTTTTAAGTTAATATCAGACAAAATATCTTTAAAAGCAGCAAAATCGTAGGATTGTCCTATAATACCAATCCAGCGTACCTGATAGGAAGCCTCAGCCGCTAGCAGCGTCCAAGCCAATAACGGTTTTTCCAGTAAGATGAGGAGGAGTTTATTGCGATCGCTCCTCATTCGTTTTCCTAAACCTGCCGCCGGAATTAATAAATACATAGTGACGAAGGACAGCAACTCATTTATCAAGCAGGTTATATTCCCCTGCGATAACGATAGCAATCTTATTACAGATTGAAACCCGTAGGGGCGAATTGCGATCGCACTTGTCCCCAGATGTGTAGTAGACATTTAGAGAATTGGTATTACCCTTATGAAAAAGGAGTCCCCAATACCGGGGACTCCCGTAAAACTCATTTCAAGATTAAGGTGATCGATCTATATACAGTTGCACCCAGCAGAGGCGCAGATGTCGAGATGATTAATCTTGAAGGCATCTTCTGCGGTTGTATCGCCTGTCCAACCCGCGATAATCAGTGTATTGCCAATCACATCACTGGCATTGATATCCGCCCAGCGATTACTGCTGCTAGTCGTCGTGTTCACTTCACTGTAGATACCGTTTAGGAGGCTGTCATTTAACGTCAGGTGATTGTTGAAAGGATCGTTAAAGGTGCCAACCCAGGCGGTAATATCGCTGTCATTAACGACTGAGTTTAGGTAGGCTTGATCGACAACGACAGGAGTTGAGAATTCAAACAAAACATAATTATCTCGGCCAATATTGTCCACGCGATGCGTCCCATTGCTTCCATTTCCTTCACTGCTGTCAGTTACGCCTAATCCCTCTCCATAAAGACCGAGATAGGCTTTTTTCCAGCTTCCGTTGCTTTTGTCGCGGCTAAATGCACTAGCTTTGACGGAAACTCCGTTTTTGGTAAAGGTACGGACATTGCCATCTGTACCATCGAGGGCACTGTTGCCTGTGAAAGTCAGTGTGGTGGGGACGCAGGGGGTCTGATAGAACCCAGCATCGAGGGTATTGTTGACTTGCCCAGAGGTGAGGCTGACTTGTTGGGTTGTGCCGTTGACAGCATCGGAGTCCTTAGTATCATCGCTGCCTTGATTGGCAGGGCTGGAGGTATATCCGGTTGGAGCAACGAACATGACGCTATAGCTACCGGGATTCAAGCCAGTAAAGCTGTAAGCCCCGTTAGTTGCAGTGGTAGTCGTAGCAACTTGGTTGTTAGAAGCATCAAGCAGTTTGACGGTTACGCCACCAATACCAGACTCTCCGGTATCCTGAATACCGTTTTTGTTGAGGTCGTTCCAGACGAAGTCTCCCAGGCTAGCTTTGCGGAACAGTCCTGCGTCCCAACTGAGATCGTTTTCTCCTGAGACAAGGGTCGTGGTGACAGTCTTGCCAGTGCTAGGATTAGCATCGGAGTCAAGATTATCGTTGCCACCTTGGTCTTGAGCGCTGAATATATAGCCAGTCGGCGCGATGAACTGAACCTGGTAATCGCCGGGATTGAGGTTGGTAAAGTTGTAGAGGCCGTTGGCATTAGTTGTGGTGCTGGCTAATTGTTGACCTTGAGCGTTGAGTAATTTGACGCTTACGCCACTAATTCCGTTTTCACCTGCATCCTGAATGCCGTTAGCGTTTTTGTCTTCCCATACCTTATCACCCAGACTGGCCAGCACGTCTGGGCAACCCGGCGTGCAAACTGACAATTTCTGGAGCTTGAAGAAGTCCTCTGGAGTCGTGTCGGTTGTGTCTGCTGCAATGACGATGGTATTGCCGACGAATCCACCAGCATTAAGATCCGCCCAGCGCGTCGTGGTCAGCGTTGTCTGGTTCAACTCAGTGAAGCCCATACTGCTCAGCAGTGAGTCGCTCAACGTCAGGTGGTTGCTGTAGGGATTATTGAAATTCCCGACCCATACCTGTAGGTCGCTGTCCCCTACCACATAGCCCAGGAACGCCTTATCCAACACCACATTAGTATTGAACTCGAACAACGTGTAGTTGTCCCGCCCGCCTGTATTGTCAACGGTATGGGTATTGTTTCCCCCGCTACCCTCGCTGCTGTCGGTCACGCCCAATCCGCCGCCGTAGCTACCCAGGTAAGCCGTAGTCCAGCCCCTCGTCGTTTTGTCACGGCTGAAGGCGCTCGCATTCACCGACAGTCCACCACTGGTATAGGTACGGAGGTTGCCAAGTGTGCCGGAGGTAGCGGTGTTGCCACTGAAGTCGAAATCAGTACAAACTACCGGGAATTTCAGCCCCGCATCCCAGGAGAGATCGTTCTCACCCGAATCTAGTACGGTTTGAATGGTCTTGCCAGTTGCTGGATCTGCGTCCGAATCGAGAGCGTCATTGCCGCCTTGATCTTTTAGGGTGAAGGTAGCCCCTGTCGGTGCTACGAACTGTACTGAGTACGTTCCTGGCGTGAGGTTGCCGAAGAGATAGCTGCCGTTAGCATCGGTGGTGGTGGTGGACGCTACGGTATTCGCCGCATTCAGCAGTTTTACCGTAACACCGGCCACGCCAGATTCATTAGCATCCTGTACGCCATCGCCGTCGCAGTCGTTCCAGACGAAGTTGCCTAAACTGGCTTTACGGAACAGTCCTGCATCCCAACTAAGATCGTTTTCACCAGAAATGAGGTTGGTAGTCACTGTCTTGCCAGTGCTGGGGTTGGCATCGGAGTCTAGGTTATCGTTACCACCTTGATCTTGAGGACTGAACATATACCCAGTCGGCGCGATGAACTGAACCTGATAATCGCCAGGATTGAGGTTGGCAAAGTTGTAGAGGCCGTTAGCATTGGTGGTAGTGGTAGCTAATTGATTACCGTTACTATCAAGCAGTTTGACAGTAGCACCACTAATCCCATTTTCGCCTGCATCTTGAATGCCATCAGCATCTTTGTCTTCCCAAACAAAGTCACCTAAACTAGCTTTTTGGAATAATCCCGCATCCAGTGTGCCGTTGAATTCCCCTGAAGTGAGGGTGACTTGTTGCGTCATGCCATTGCCAACATTGGCATCG
>JBGTNM010000554.1:0-12804 GCA_041743025.1 Microcystaceae cyanobacterium | reverse complement strand
AGCTATTCCCATATACTTTGAATTGTTAGACCATCAAGGAAGTAGTGATGCCCAGACACAGCAAAAGATACTCAATCGAATTTTACCGCTATTAAAAGACTATAAAAAAGTCATTTTAGGGGACAGAGAATTTTGTGCAGTTGCCCTAGCCAAATGGTTACAAGAGCAAAAAAATACCTATTTTTGTTTAAGATTGAAGAAAAGCGAGTATGTTTGTCAGGAGGAAGATTTGTGGTTATCCTTAGAAAAAATAGGATTAGCTCCAGGAGTATCTATGTATTTAAAAGGAGTTAAAATTACCAAAAGTAAAGGTTTTGCTGGTGCTAATATTGCCTGTAAATGGAAAGGAAAATATCGAGGATGGACGGCAGAAGAAGGATGGTTCATTTTGACCAATATTGAGAGTCTTGATGAAGCTCTGAAAAGTTATCAAAAACGATTTGGGATAGAAGAAATGTTCAGAGATTTTAAAAGCGGAGGCTATAATCTAGAAGATACTCAACTCACAGATAAACGATTGATGACCCTGATTTTACTGATAACTTTAGCCTATACTCAGGCGACTTTATCGGGAGAAATTATCAAAGAGCAAGGGTTAGCTAAGTATGTGGGTCGAGTGAAAGAAAAAGGACGTATACAGCGACGGCATAGTCATTTTTATTTAGGATTACACGCTCATGCTTGGGTTGAGTCTCTACAAATGTTCGCTGTTGAAACTCAGGCATTAATGAATTTAAGCCGTCATAAGTGCGCTAATTATCGGCGAGGCATAAGGGCAGCAAACCTGATTGCATCTGCTTTTTAGCTTGTCTTGTCACCCCGTCAGGTTAGATGCCGACATTGCCAAGTGTTTTGACCGCATCAACCAAAACCAACTTCTCAACAAAATTGGCACATTCCCAAAACTTAGAAAACAACTAAGAGCATGGCTAAAGGCGGAAGTTTCCGAAAAGGGAAATCTCTTTCCCACAGAAAGAGGCACACCACAAGGAGGCGTTTGTTCGCCCTTACTCGCCAATATCGCCCTACACGGCATGATGGGAGCCATTAAAAAAGTCAAAGGCGCATCCCTAATCCGATACGCCGACGACTTTGTGGTTCTCCACGAAAGCCTAGGAAAAGTCAAAGAATGTCAAACAATAATAGAAGAATGGTTAGCCCAATTTAACCTGGAATTAAAGCCAAGTAAAACCCGAATTGCTCACACACTCAATGAGCATGACGGACAAAAACCAGGATTCGACTTTTTGGGATTTAACATCCGACAATATCCAGTCGGAAAATACCAATCAGGCAAGAATACCAATGGTGTAATACTCGGTTTTAAAACCATCATCAAACCTAGCGATGAAAAGGTTAAACAACATTATCGAAACCTTGCCGACATAGTAAAAAGCCACAATACTGCACCACAAGCAGCCCTCATTAGCAGACTAAACCCTGTTATCCGAGGATGGGCAAACTACTATCGAGCGGTATGCAGTAAAGAAACCTACTCAAAAATAGACCATTTACTGTATAAAAGGTTAAGAAGATGGGCAAATAGGAGACACCCTAACAAAAGTAAAAAATGGGTGGCTAAGAAATACTGGCACACAGTTGGGTCTGATAACTGGACATTTGGAAACAAAGAGATAAGTCTAAAAAAACGATAGTCCCTACAAAATAGTGGAGGTCGTGAATTGATAGGCTTTTTCAGGAATCGGAGCCAGAATTAGATCACGCCATGTCAGTTGAGTTGTAGTCAGTCCCATTCTCATGGCAGGAGTTTGATGTCGATAACGTTTCTGAAATTTCTGAGGCGTTTCGTTAATTTCAAGACGAAGGCTTTTGTGAAATTGCCGATAATTGTAGTTGAACAGGTTAATCCACATTACCCATTTAAAGTTAGTCCGATTTTTACAGTAGCCTAAAGTCTTTCGTTGAAGATAAGAGACACATTGACGCAGAGTTAAGTTAAATCGCTCAATATAAGAAGTATTTTGGGTAAGAGGAGGAAAATCCTCTTTTTTCCCCTTAACAACCTTCTGCTTAACCTTGATTAATCGACGTTTACGTCTTTGTTTAACGATTTGAAGATAAGCATAGTTGACTTTCTCCAAGATCATCGTGATGGCTTGCTCGTAAGCTGCTAATTTGTCCGTGGTAATCAACAAAAACTCTCTCCAGCCCCAAGGCATTAGGTAAACCAACCTGGAAAGGAGACGGATAGCTGTCCACTCAGTTCGACTGCCTAATTCAAAATTAAGCCAAAACTTAGTCCGAGCCTCTAAAGTGATGAAAACCCACAATTGTTGCTTTTTCTTTTTCAAATATGACCAAATTTCATCCATTTGTATAAAAGTAAGAACTAAGCCAATGAAACGAGCTAGAGATAGATGAAAGGTTTCGCATTTACGCCCCAAAGCCTTTTGCCACCCTAGAATAGTTCTTTCATCTCGCTCTAATACATCGGCTATTTGATAGGCACTCATGCCATAAGCTGTCATTTTGGCTGTTCGTTCATACTCTTGAAAACTTCCATGATGCCCGAACAGAGCCGAATATCTCGTTTCTGAAAATCGGTGTCCCCCAAAATGACACTTTAATCGCTGTCTTTTCCCGATTTCTCCTGATACTCGATAAGTCCCGTCTTTAGTGATGTAATTGTCTGGGTCTTCGTAGTAATCGCAGTTAGGGCAAGGACAATATTGTGGAAATAGAATATGCAGTTCTTTTGGGTTATAAGCAGGTATCGACATCGCTCAAGCGTTAAAAATCTCTGTTTTATTAGTTAACTTGATCTACTTTACCCTAACTTTTCCAGCGTTGCAGTTTCACCTCCACTGTTTTGTAGGGACTATCGAACCTCTCAATGTTTTTCCATCCAAACTGAGGGTTTCCTCTTCATGAGGAGTTATGCCGAAAAATTGCTCGACTCGCTCAGAGTAATTTTGATAGTCGATTTTGAGCAAGACACGCCTAATTGCACTATATCCCTCTTTCGTCACTCTGGCAAAACCCTGGTGATTTCTAAGTTCTAGAACTCTTTGATAGTAAGCGATCGCAAACTTATTTCCTATCAAGAAATCAAAATTCTCGTTAAATCGCTCAAACTATCTGTTGATAAAGCTTCCAGCGATCGCAGTTTCCGAAAGTGACGAAAGAGGGATATCCCTCTTCTGTCACTTTCCGGAGTAAGCAAGTAGTAAATAAGTTAAATTATCCAGAAGCCAAACCGGGTTTAAATTGATTCATTGCAGCAATTAAATGATTGAATCCCAGCAATAACTTAGAATTGGGTAAAATGTCGAGCCAGGGATAAATCAACCAAAATAGTAAGAGTGGTTGGATAATTAGACGCAGATTATTTAAAGTATTCTTCCAGCCGCATTGATGGTTCCATTGTTTATGATTAGAAAAATTAATATCCCTATTTTCTTGTACCTCAGTCTCAATTGGACGAGATTGATTTAATCCTAAAAATGCTGGAGAATTTAAACTAATCATTGTGTAAACACAAAAAATGATTTCCCACCACCTCTCAATATGTTGGAAATTTGTGAAACGATAATCTGTCCAACCTAGTTCCTGTTTACACTGTCGAAAACCATATTCTACCCAGGTTCTTAATCCATATAAGTCGCCTAAACTTTTCTTGAGATTACCTTGAAGATTTGTCATTACGAAAGAAGTAGAATTCTCCGGCATAGTTTCTGGGTCAGTTGTTATTTCCCAGTAAGTTATGGCTCTTTTTTTACCATAAATTATTTCTCGGATATATCTAGTTTCTGATTTTTGATTGTTAAATGTTCTGGAGAATTTACACCACTTATTCGCCCTAACGCTTTGACCTGCTGGCAGCCAGACTCCATGATTACTTCTAATTGATACAACGTAAGCTAAGTTATGTTCAGCTATCTTTCTAATAAATTGGCTACTTTCACCATATAAGCTATCAGCCAGTACTAATTCAATATTAAACCCTGATTCAATTAACTCTGTAATAATTTCTGACGCTAACTCTATTTTTGTTTTATATTTATCTGACTCCTTTAGTGTTCCTTTTGGCTTAAAGATTTTTACAATGAGTGGAAAAGTTATGTTAGAGTAAACTCCATAAGCATTGACTGAAACTATCCCATTATCTACTTTCCCTACGCTTCCCAAATATTGTCTAGCCACATAATCAGTTTTTTTACCTTTTTTCCTATCTCCGGTTTCTTCTATCACTAGCGTAATTGCATTTCCATTTAATACTAAGATTGATTTTATTTAATCTTCGGATTTTTAATTCATTGACTGACCAATCTGAATTTGCTATAAAATGATGTAATGACTGGGCAGAGTTTATACTTACTACTTTAGCAATTTCTGGTAATGATTTTCTTTTTATTGGCGAAGTTATTCCTAAGTGCAAATATTTGAAGCACTCATAATTTCTTACTTCTTTAAATAGAGCTTGATACTCGGCACAATATTCATCTACGATCGCAACTGTTGAGTGGGCATCTCTTGCCAAATGTTTCAGGATTTGTAATTCTACATCCATTTCCCTGCTTACCTTCCAGAGTTTTTTCTTTTAATTCTTTTATTCAGAATACTCGGAAAGTGACAGAAGAGGGATATGACGGGATGCGTTCTACTCCGAACAGTTCTTTCAACTCTTGAACGTGATAGTTCAGCCAGTCTCCCATCGCCAGAAATCCTTGATTTCCGGCTGCTACAGCTAAGGTAAATAGAGCAAGACACAGTCGTAGTGAATGTCTTGTTCCTTGTCGCCTTCTTTCATCAGGCATCCCTTCAAACACTTTGAGAATCTCAATTTCAGGCATCTCTTCAATTTGTTTTTAACTTAGCATACTTATCTTACCATTTAGAATGAAATAGCCCTGGCAATTCTTTCCCCGATTGCTGATAAAGATTAATCGGGTTCAGGGTCGAACTCTGACGACAAAGCCTCTTTAATACTGATGCCTGACTGCTGTGGCAAGGCTTCAACTTCATAAACCTTGTCTATAGCCCAAGCGATTTCCCCTCCTTTTCTCGTCCCTGCCCTCGTAAACACGAACCCGGCATCTTCAAACTGCTGCCCGTAAGCGGCTACCGTTATCCTCTAGTAAAATCGGAACTTTATGCTTCTTAATCAGTCAATCTTAAAATCCCATCATTATCACAAAACTTATGACAATCAAACCAGTAATTTTCATTGGTTCACTAATTGTCAGTGTCGGTGCAACTTTAGCAACTTCTACCGCTCCTGCACAGGCTTTCATTGTGCAAATCAATACAAGTGTTCCCTCTCAAGATATTGTTGGCTTTACGGTGGCATACACTAATGAGGCTGGGGTAACTACAAACGGCATATCTTTGAGTTCTCCCGAATTCCCTTTTGCTTCATTTACTGGCGACGGAACTGACATTCTAACTGCAAATTTCTTCGGTGGAGCAGTCCCAGCAAACACTCCTTTCACTTTGAATTATGAGATTGCTGACGCTTCTGAATCTGTTTTGATAACCACAACAGGTACTGCATTTTACTTGGACAACGGAGTGATAACTCCACTTCCGGTCTTCCAAACTGGGACTCTTTGCAATACTCAAGGGGGTGGTACCCCTTATCGAGCTGTAAGCGTGCAAACTTCTCTAGGCAGCACTATATTTCAATGTCAGGGTGACACTGTAGCAAGGTTAAATCTAACCGGCAGTCCTGTCACTGCATTATTCAGTATCAAACCCATATCTGGTTATCAGGATATCGATACTTTAGGGCCTTTCCCGCCCGCTACAGCCGTTACTCTACAGCCAGGAGTTCTGCAAACAATTCCCCAAGCAGTTACCCCAACAGTTCCCGAACCATCAGGAATATTAAGCCTATTAGCTTTTGGTGCCATCGGTGCTGGTTATCTACGTAAAAACGTCAAATCGTAACAAAGTAGCTTAGTTTTAGTTTCAATACTTTTAGTTACAACTGGGAGCGATCCCTAATTTCATAGAAACGCTCCTTTTTCATCTAGAGGTAGAGTTAACCAAGCTTGGTTAACTCTACCCTAATTACAATAACAAATAAAGATGATTAAAAGTGATATTTCCTTAACTGTCTTAACTGTCTTATAATTCCAGATAAAGAATATTTACTACTTTTAAGATTGTGTTATTATGTTTTGTTAGTTTAGGTAAATGATCAGGAGCTATTAATTACAACTAAAATGAAAAATGTTCTATAAAACTACTAATTTAAGCTTTATCCAAAGCCTAGAAGCAAACTGGCTCATCATCAAAGAAGAGTTGAACAGATTGCAACAAGGTACTTCTATTTCTTGGCAAAAAAATTTTCTCTATAATCAGGGCTGGGATATGTTTGGTTTACATTCTTTTGGGAGAAAATTAGAGGATAACTGCCGCTTGTGTCCAGAGACAACACGGTTAGTAGAGTCGATTGCGGGAATGACTACGGCAGGTTTTTCTTCCCTTGCACCAGAAACTCACATTGTTCCTCATGAGGGATACATAAATACTGTACTCCGTTGCCATTTAGGTTTAATTGTGCCTGATGACTGTAGTATCCGGGTGGGTTCTGAAACAAAAACTTGGGAAGAAGGCAAGTGCTTAATTTTCGATGATACCGTTGAGCATGAAGTTTGGAATCACAGCAACTTTCCCAGAATAATTTTATTGATCGACTTTAAAAAATTGAACTTTCCCAATTTACTTCAAGTATAAAATTTAGGTTAATTATTTGCACCTATAATAGAGCAATTAGGAATAACGACTTTTATCCTGTACTGAGAAAAACTGTAACTCTTTTAATTCCAAAAAAGCGATGTACCACGATTCATTTTCAGTAGATTCTTCGCAAGAAACAACTTTAGTTAACCTATTACGTGATAGAGCAATACAACACCCCAACCAAGTGCCATATACCTTCTTATTGGATGGGGAAACTGAAGCATTTAGCCTCACTTATAAAAAACTAGACGAAAAAGTCCGCGCAATTGCCGCTTTGCTTCAAAGCAGGAAAGCTTCTGGAGAAAGAGCGCTGCTTCTTTACTCACCTGGACTGGAATTCATTGCTGCTTTTTTTGGCTGTTTGTATGCAGGTGTAATTGCTGTGCCTGTTTATCCACCACGCGGGAAACAGAAAATAACTCGGTTGCAAGCGATCGCCCAAGATGCACAGGCAACTTTTGCACTCACTACCACATCCGTAATGACCAAATTGGCACAAAGCTTTAAAGATGAACCAGAATTAGCAGCTTTGCGAGCTATAGCGACTGATGATATTGCTGAAGATTTGGCCAATGATTGGGTTTCTCCTGAAATCGCTAACAACGCACTGGCACTGCTCCAGTATACTTCTGGGACAACAGGGAACCCGAAAGGAGTGATGGTGAATCATGGCAATCTACTCTATAATTCTGCTTTAATTTATCAAGCTTTTGAGCATACACCTAAGAGTCGAGGTGTAATCTGGCTACCTCCTTACCACGATATGGGACTAATTGGTGGAGTATTACAGCCTATCTATGGGAATTGCTCGGTTACACTAATGCCGCCAGAGGCTTTCCTGCAAAAACCTTTTCGTTGGTTAAAAGCGATTTCAAACGATAAAGCGACTACCAATGGCGGGCCTAACTTTGCTTACGAACTGTGTGTGCAAAGGATTACTGCCCAACAGCGCGAACAGCTTGATTTGAGCAGTTGGGAGGTAGCTTTCAATGGTGCTGAACCTGTACGGGCAGAAACGATTGAGAGGTTTTCTGCAACCTTTGCTGATTGTGGCTTTAAAAGAAGTGCTTTTTACCCCTGCTATGGAATGGCTGAAACAACGTTAATTGTCTCTGGGGGGTTGAAAGCAGAACCACCAGTGATTCGCTTCGTGCAAGATAAAGCTTTTAAGCAGAATCTAATCGTCAGTACTACCAGCGAGTCAGAAGATGCTAAGGCGATCGTTGGTGTTGGTCAGAGTAGCTTAGCGCAAAAAATTGCGATCGCTAACCCAGAATCATTAACTCGCTGTCGAGAGGGAGAAATCGGAGAAATTTGGGTTGCCGGGCCGAGTGTCGCTGATGGTTATTGGAAGAAACCTGAAGAGACGCAGCAGACTTTTAAAGCCCAACTGCGAGATACACAAGAAGGGCCATTTCTGCGTACAGGAGATTTAGGATTTTTGCTTGATGGCGAACTATTTGTCACAGGTCGCCTTAAAGATATGATGATCATTCGAGGGCAAAATCATTATCCCCAAGATCTTGAATGGACAGTGCAGAATAGCCATCTAGCACTAAGACCAAATTGTGGGGCAGCATTTTCTGTAGAGGTAGAAGGTGTCGAACAGCTAGTTATCGTGCAAGAGGTAGAACGAAATTATTTACGTCAGTTGGATGTAGATGAAGTGGTTAGAGCCATTCGTCAGGAAGTGTCAGAGCAGCACCAATTACAAGTTTATGCCATTGTCCTCCTAAAGACGGCAAGCATCCCAAAAACTTCTAGTGGCAAGATTCAGCGCCATGCTTGTCGAATCGGTTTTCTCGATGGAAGTTTAAATACTGTGGGAAATTGGACGGCGAATCTTGAACAAACAGATTTACTACAACTTCACTTAGCAGTAGAAAACTTTCAAGAGCAAGGGCAAAATTCAAAGCCAACTTTTACCAAAGAAGAAATTCAAACCTGGCTGATTTCTCATCTCGCTTTGTACCTAAAAATACCCCCTGCTGAGATAGATATTCAAAAATCTTTTACTGAATACGGCCTAGATTCAGCCGTGGCAGTTAGTATGACAGGTGAATTAGGTCAATGGCTTGGTTGTGAATTGGGACTTGTTCTTTTGTGGGAGTACCCTAGCATCGAAAAGTTGACGCAGTATTTAGTAGAAAAATATCAGTTTTTGCCTTCAATAACTTCTTAGGTTATTTCCAATTCTTAGAGACGCTGAAGAGTTCAATTCAATTCATCAGAAAGATACCGAAAATACGTAGGTTGGGGAGCGGGTGCGTTGCGGAGGTTCCCTCCGTTGTAGCAACCCGCGTTCGAGGTCACTCCTACCCAACCAATACAAAGGACGTTCAACCCAACCTACTAAGCTAGCTAACTCGGATTTAGTATCAGTTACTGACTTGCTTCTTTAATGATTCAAATATTCCCTCTTTAGAAAAGGCTATTAAAGCTCCGCTTTTTGACTGTTGGCCTTTTTCAAAAACAAGAAATGGAAAAGGAGGCGGATATACTGGTGGCACAGGGACAAACAAATTCAATTCATCCTCATATCGCTGATCGACTAGAGCAATTTTATATTTATCACCGACAGTTTTTTGAGCTTCTGATTTAAACTCTGCTAAAGACATGTTGAAAATTTGTATTGAATCGTCACTAGGATCTGACAGGTCACCATAATTAATTATTAACACAATTACCACTACAGGCTTGTCGGATTGCAACACTTCGGATTCAAACTTATCTGGTGTAACAGCAATACTTTCCATAGTTCTCTGGATGCCAATAAAGAATTCATATATAACTTATCACAACTGAGAAAGGAATGCAAGGACAGTTAAGACACTTAAGAGAAAAATAGTCGAGGCTAAATCGGCTAACCGTTCATTCTATCGCAACACCACTTTATAAGTTCCTTTTTTGGGATATAATGTCTACCGTAGTCGATCAAGTATCAGCCTAATTTTTTGAATAAAATAATTTGGATTAGATTTCATAAACAAACTTCGTCGCCTAACATCTCTTATTCTTGCTATTGCGATCACTGTAGTGACTATTTTTTTTGCTGACCCATTTAGAGTAGATGTGCGATTTTGGGTGGGTATCGCCCACCAATGTCCTTATACAAGGGTTTTGGGATTTTGATAGCTTCTACCTTTAATTATGCCCAGGTACTTAATATGAACCAAGAAGCAATTAGTCATAAAAATACCGAAAAACCAGAGTTAGCAAAAACCTTTAAGCTTAATCTTTTTGACCCTAAGTTTAATGATAATCCTTATCTTACTTATCATCGCCTCCGCTCAGAAGATCCGGTACATCAATACTTTATTGGGGGGAATTGGATTCTTACCCGCTATGCTGATGTTAAAGCCGTTTTAAAAAGTGATTGTGTTCGCACTGATGACCGGCCAAAATCCATACAAGAAAGAAACAAATATCTCCAAGACAAGGAAAAGAATCTAAATACTCTTGCTTATACTACCAGCCGATTTTTATTTTATATGAATCCGCCAGACCATACTAGATTACGCGGGTTGGTGGGTAAAGCCTTTTCTCCTGTCGTTGTTGAGCGTCTGCGTCCCTGTATCCAAGAAATTGTAGATGGATTGCTTGACAAAGTTCGGCACAAAGGAAGTATGGATATTGTTGCCGATCTTGCCACTCCACTTTCTGTTAATGTGATCAGTAAGTTGTTAGGAATCCCTACAGAATCTCAACAGCAACTACATCAATGGACTAAGGTTTTGTCCCGTATTTTAGATCCACTGGTGTCACTAGAAGAATATCAAGCAATGAATCAAGCTACAGAAGAAATTCAGGAGTATTTACGGACTCTCATTGCCGAACGAGAAAAAGCTCCCCAAGAAGATTTTATTAGTGCTTTGATTGCAGCGAAAGAGCAAAATGACAAGCTTAGTGAAAAGGAAATTTTGGCAGTTTGCACCTTGCTATTCGGGGCCGGTGAAGAAACCACAGGAAATACAATCGGTAATGGAATGCTGGCATTGCTAAATCATCCTGAGCAAATGGAACAGCTTAGAAGAGAACCGACAAAGATCCAAAGTGCTGTAGAAGAGATCATTCGCTACGATAGCGCGATTCAAATGTTAACTCGTATTGCAACTGAGAATTTAGAAATAGGTAACAAAACCATTAAAGCAGGGGAAAAAATAGTGCTTTGCTTAGGCGCTGCTAATCGAGATCCTGCTCAGTTTCCCGATCCAGACCAGTTAAACATTAATCGAGAACAGAATCAGCACGTTGCTTTTGCTGATAATATTCATTATTGCTTGGGAGCGGCGCTAGCTCGTGTTGAGACTCAAATTGCGATTAATACACTGATTCAACAATTTGCTAATCTCAAGTTAGCTTCAAGTCAACTGGAGTGGCGAAAAAGTATCGTTTTACGTGGCTTAAAAGCTTTGCCTGTTATTTTTACAAAATAAATAATTTCTGTCAAGTTTTAGTCTTTACAAAATTTACAAAATAGGTGTAAAATGGAGCCAACTCCCAATAATAATCAAGCGGCGATTAATTCTTTTAAAACCCAAAAATCTGAGGTTGCAAAAGCTTTCAGATTCAATCCTTACGACCCAGAGTTTCGCAAAAACCCCTATCCTATCTATCACTATCTCCGCTCAATTGAACCAATACACCAAAGCTTCCCGGGAATGTGGGTACTAACTCGCTATGCCGATGCTAAAGCCGTTTTGCGCGATCCTCGCTTTTGTGTTGAGAAAAGGCAAAAAAATATTCAACACAAAAGTAATTCTCTAGAGCAGAGAAATTTTGATCGACTCGTACAAGCCATTGACAAATGGTTAATCTTCTTAGATCCGCCTGATCATACCAGGTTGCGAGGACTGGTTAGTAAAGCTTTTTCTGCTGCAACTGTCAAATCTCTACGTTCCCAAATTCAACAAATTACCGATGAACTCATTGGCAAAGTTCGGCATCAAGGCTTTATGGATGTTATAGCCGATTATGCTTGCCCATTACCTTGCAATGTTATTGCCGCAATACTAGGAATACCTGTTGAAGATTGGTCTAAGTTGTATCATTGGTCGGATGAACTGTCTCGTATTTTAGATCCACTTCGGTCTGTAGAAGATTATGAGCAGATGAATAAAGTGGCGTTGGAATTTGCAGATTACTTAAAAATCTTGATTGCACAACGACAAAAAAGCCCGCAACACGACTTGCTTAGTACCCTGATTGCCGTGAAAGACCAGGGCAACAAGCTGACTGAAGAAGAAATTATATCCGTCTGTATGCTATTGTTTTTTACGGGTGAAGAAACGACGGTGTATTTCATCACGAATGGGATGCTTGCTCTATTGCGTCATCCAGAGCAGATGCAACAGCTTAAAGCAGAACCGATGCTCATCCATAATGCGCTTGAAGAAATACTGCGTTATGAAAGCCCAGTCCAATTTACCTCACGAGTGGCAACTGAAGACGTTAATTTAGCTGGTGTCACTATTCGCTCTGGGGAGAAAGTTCTGATTGCCTTGGGAGCCGTCAATCGCGATCCGGCACAATTTACAGACCCCGATCGCTTCGATATTACAAGAGCTAATAACAGCCACTTAGCTTTCGCTGATGGGATTCACCACTGTTTAGGTGCATCATTGACCCGGATTGAAGCTGAAATTGCGATTAATACGCTTGTGCAACAATTACCTGATCTGAAACTATCACAAGACAAGCTTGAGTGGCGAAACAAAGTTGCGCTTCGAGGTTTAAAGGCTCTTTCGCTTACCTGGACTACCTAATCGAGGATTTGCACTTACAGCAAATTAGGATCAAAAGCACCACAAAGATATTAAAATAGAGGGCGTGGTTCAAAAAAGGGGTTTTTTGGGTAACACAAGCAGACTAAATTGAGCCATTGTTTGACGATGACTTATAGAACAAAGTTACTAAATTTCAACTCACTTCTTAAGCTCGTTGAAACCGCTCAATGCCCAATAATTCAAGCCAATGAGGATGTTGTTGACCCGTCATCAGTTCAGTCGGACTCTTGCCAACTCGTTCGGGACGGCGGCTCCGTATGAACGTGCGATGATTGAGGAAAAAACGGAGTAAGTCCAGATAGCCCGAACC
>JBGTNM010000553.1:0-2836 GCA_041743025.1 Microcystaceae cyanobacterium | reverse complement strand
GGAGATTCACGCCAGCAAGCAAGGTGAAGTGCGGGCCGCGGGACAAGCAATTTTAGCCGCTTTGAAAGCAACTCCTAAAGATTGCCTCAAACCGCAAGTGGTTTCTAGTCAAATTATTCGCAATATTGATGCCTATCAAACACAATTAATCAATCGCACCCGACGGGGACAAATGTTGCTAGCAGGACAAACGCTTTTTGTGTTGGAAGTTCAACCCGCCGCTTATGCAGCACTGGCAGCTAATGAAGCAGAAAAAGCGGCTTTAATTAATATTCTACAAGTCAGCGCGATCGGCAGTTTTGGCCGGTTATATTTAGGCGGTGAAGAAAGAGATATTCTAGCAGGTTCTCAGGCAGCGATCGCGGCAATTGAAAACACGCCTGGCCGTTTTGCTTCTAGTGGCGACACGGAATAAACTTTATGCAGGATGACATCATTTTACAATTGTCAGATGTTACCTTATTCGATGACTTGGAAAGGGAAAAGTTATTAGAAAATATCTCTTTTACACTTTATCGAGGCAGTCGCCTGGCAATTACTGGCCCTTCTGGCGCAGGTAAAACGACGCTATTGCGCTTAATTAATTGCTTACAAAATCCCACATCAGGAACGATTGAATATCAGAACCAACCGTTACAAAAAATTCCGCCAATTCAATTGCGTCGGCAAATCGTTCTCATCCCTCAAGAACCTAAATTATTAGGCATGACGGTTGCTGATACGTTAGCTTATCCTTTACAGTTACAACAGTTAGCAAAAGCTGAAATTGCTAAGCGGATAGAACAGTGGCGATCGCACCTTTCTATCCCTGATGAATGGTTAGATCGTAACGAGTTACAATTATCTCTCGGCCAGCGACAAATTGTCAGTATTGCACGAGGATTAGTCATGCAACCGCCATTATTATTGCTCGACGAACCGACATCCGCATTAGATAGCGATCGCGCTTATGGTTTAATGGATAGATTGATAGAATTATCCGCAACGATGCAAACAACTATTATCATGGTCAATCACCAACAAAATATTATTCAAAGATTTACTCATCGGGTTCTCTATTTACGACAGGGTAAGTTAGATAACCCTAAGACCTAAATTTCAAAATTATTCCCGCCAAGTAAAAATAATTTGTTCTTCTGCTTGCCTAAATTCTATATTAAATTTATCAAAAACGACTTCTCTCCCTAATAATAATTGTTCGCTATCTGTTGGCGTTTGCAACCAAGCAACAGGAGTGATAAAAGTGCGTTCATCAATTGTCATTTCAACGTTTCGTAAGACATATTCAACCGTTCCGCCAATGGTTTCTGCTAATAAAGTTGATTCAGCATCCGCTAAAGCATAACCTAGATCTTGTCCTAATTTTAAAGAAATCAGGCTAACTTCAGCACTCGAATCTACTAGCATGATTACTTCAATTTCTATTTCACTATGTTTCAGCTTAACCAAGTAATTAGGTTGCCATTCATGGCGAACAACTGAACGAAAATGTATAGGTAAAATTTGAACAGAATAGCGGCGGCGGGGAACGACATAAATCACAAAATGCTGTCCTGAAGTTTTCGCTAATTGCAACACTTCTTGTAAATCTTCACTGTGAGCAATTACACCATTTTCATTGTAAGCAACATATTGATTTTTATATAATTCTATAAGATGATGGTGGTTACGATTGAGCCATCTGAGCATTGCTTGTGTTTGTTCTTGGGAAGTCATAAATTGTGCTGTGCGATATTTTATTTTAAATTATGTTTTGTATTTTACAGTTGGTAGATGTTTTCCAATGTATCCAATAATTATTTTTCTGGATTGCAGTGGCAAGAAATGGATTCGCCAATTGCAGGTTCTTAGTTTAAGATGCCGAGCAAATAAGCGTTTTTGTCCATCAGGACAAATAAAGGTTCTTTCTTGGCTATATTGATTTAAAGTAACTTCACTTTCACCAGATTCGTCAAATTGATATCCCTCCACACTAAATTGTCCAACTGTCCAATTGCTACAACATTTTTCTAACTCAGATAGTATTTTAGTAACAATAGCAAGTTCTCGTTGTCCTTTAAGAATATTTTGTAATTGTTTTTTTACTGAATCGCAAAACTCTAGACTTGGAAACAATTCTACTCGACGCTCCCAAAGCTCTATTCCATCTACCACTGTTATTTTAATACGGTTAATTATCCAATCTTGATGACATTGCAAATGTCTTTTGTCACTGACGTGTTTTATTTCTTCTACTAAATTAATTAATTCGTCATTTTCATTAAACCTTTGGATTTGTAATTGTAAAGATTCACAATTCCACTTTGAATCAGATTGGAAACTAACTGCTAGTCCATCAATCATCCAAACGAAACCTAGACCCTTCGCTAATTTACCTTGATACCAAATATCAGATAAATCGAATTGATCTTTAATTTCTTCTATTACATCAGTCCAAAAAGGAGCTTTAGTGCTTAAAGTTTTAAAAAAGCGTTTTTCATCTATATCTACTTCTGAATCATTGCGCCAACGAGAAATTGGATAATCAGAGGTGAGCATTAAAGCATTTATTTCATCTGAAGTACGAAGCACTCGATTAACTCCACTCGAAGTCGCTTGTCGTAGAGTTTGAATGAGTTCTGACATCCATTTTCGTGCTGTTGGGATATCAGGGGCAGAAGTCTGTAAAGACAACTCATTGAGTACCATCTCCAAATCCATTGTTTATTCTTCCACGGGTTCTAATAATATTTCTAAGCTTTTATCCCATTCGTCAAAAAAGCCTTCCGGCCAGCGATCAATTCTTCCATTTCTATCTATTTTAGGCGAAATTACTTCAGTTATCCCAAGCCCTTCT
>JBGTNM010000552.1:0-17026 GCA_041743025.1 Microcystaceae cyanobacterium | reverse complement strand
ATGCTCATTGAGTTCTCTTTGCTGTTTCGGTGTCATTTTTGAGTCTATTTATCTATTTTATGAGGGGGGTTCAACTTAGATAACCTCAATTTTCTTGTTTTGTCAAGTAGTTTATCTGTTCTGCAAGTTTGACTTGCTCCCTAAGCTAAGTCTAGCCACGTTGCCTTAATTAGGTGTTAAATGATGCTATAATATCACATACATTAGTTAATGCTTTCTAATTTTAGAATTAGCTGACAAAGATATTTTAAGATTTTAAAAACTTCATATAGATCCCCAGAGTTTCTCATTGAAAATACATGAGATGTTCCATATAAAGGCTTTTCTTGCCATAACAACTTAATAAACATAAATTCTCCGCCATTGGTAATCAGTCCATAACTAGGGTATTCTTTAGCAGGATTACTAATTAAATAGGCTAAAAGCTGAGCTAATCCTGCTTCAACAGAATAAGTTACTCGTTTAGATTCAATAACCATTACCCACAAGCGATCTTTTAAGATTAAGGTGTCTATTTTACCTTTAATAAGTATTCCTTCATCTTCTGTGGAAAGTTCAACAGACTCTTCGGCTTTAATATGAAAAGGAAATAAATAAAAATCCCCAATAAATAAAAGCGGATCAACCACTGCCATTCTGACAGCATTTTCGAGTAAAGGTGGATGATTTAGTAGATTAAAATAGCCTGCTTTAATTTTATCTAATTGCTGCTTTTCCATTTCAGAAATAAAAGGTAATGCTTCTTGCCATTCTTGAAAAAAACTGTTATCTTCAACTAATTCAAGATCAAAATTATCGATTAAATCTCTTAGGGTTACTTCCTTTGCCTGTAATGTGTGTATCATTTTGTTATTCCTTATTTTGGCTATTGTTTACTGCTTAATAACTGCTTTAAGAATCGTTAAATAGGTTTCCGTTGGACTGATGGGTAAAGGAACGAGTTTTTGATTTTTTAAATCTAATTCAATCCCTAATGCTTCTAAAGGAATGACACCGAGTAAAGCATTGTTGCCGCCTGGTAATTCCAAACATTCAAAGGTTCCTTCTCGTCCACATAAAAGAATCGTTGCATCGCGGAAAATTCTTGCTTTGCCGATGCCGTTTGCGGTTTCGACATTCACTTCTTTAAGCAATTCTAACCCCAATTGTTCAATAATATTGGCAGGCAAACATAAAGTCGTCGCGCCAGTATCTACTAAAACATTATCGAGCATCACAGTACGAACTTGTTCAGCAGGAATGAATCCGCGTGCTGCAACTACCTGATCTGCTCGATTGATAATCGTTAGTGTTGTGATAATTTTTCCCATAGTGTTAATATTTGGCATTTTTTTGTCCTCAAACTTTCTACCTTACACTATGACAGGTATTTTACACTGTTGAGAAAAACGGAATAGGGTTTAAGATAAGAGATTGGAGTAACTAAAAAAGGTAATCTCATGGGGAAAAATACGACAGCCAAGCTGAGGCAACGTGCTAAAATTCAAGAACGCTTGCCGCAAAATGCTCGTTCTTGGACGATTGAAGAGAGTGAGAATTTGTATCGCATTCAGGGATGGGGAGAGCCTTATTTCTCAATTAATGCAGCAGGTCATGTTACAGTGTCCCCACAGGGCGATCGCGGCGGTGCTTTAGACTTGTACGATTTAGTAGAAGCCTTACGCAAGCGCCATATTGGACTCCCTTTACTCATCCGCTTTTCTGATATTTTAGCTGATCGCGTTGAACGATTAAACGCCTGTTTTGCTCGCGCTATTGCTCGCTACAATTACCCTAATGTCTATCGGGGAGTTTATCCGATTAAATGTAACCAACACCGCCATATTGTTGAAGCCTTAGTTCATTATGGAAAGCCTCATCAATTTGGCTTAGAAGCAGGTTCAAAACCAGAGTTAATGATTGCCATTGCGACTCTTAAACCAAATCAATCTGCTAATTTAGAATCTCCTCAACGTCTCCTAATCTGTAACGGTTATAAAGACCGAGAATACATCGAAACGGCGTTACTTGCAACTCGGTTAGGACATCAACCAATTATTGTGATCGAACAGTTGGAAGAATTAAATTTAACTTTAACAGTTAGCCGTGAATTAAACATTCAACCTGTTCTCGGTATCCGGGCAAAATTGAGTTGTAAAGGAGCAGGACGCTGGGGAAATTCGACAGGCGATCGCGCTAAATTTGGATTGACGGTTCCTGAAATGGTAGAAGTCCTTAATCAATTACAAGCAGTCGAAATGTCATCTTGTTTGCAATTGCTGCACTTTCATATTGGTTCTCAAATTTCGGCAATTGGTAAAATTAAAGAAGCGATTCGAGAAGCGAGTCAATTGTATGTTCAATTAGCAAAAACTGGGGCTGACATGAAATATTTAGATGTCGGCGGCGGTTTAGCCGTTGATTACGATGGCTCGAAAACGAATTTTTATGCTTCTAAAAACTACAATATGCAAAATTATGCTAATGACATTGTAGCAGAAGTTAAAGAAGCTTGTGAAGGAGCGCAAATAGAATCACCCATTTTAGTCAGTGAAAGTGGACGAGCGATCGCGGCTCATCATAGTGTCCTAATTTTTGACGTTCTTAGCACCAGTGAAATTCAGACCATCCCACCGCCATTGCTTCCAGAAAACGAGAATTTAATTATTCGCAACCTCTGGGAAACCTATCAATCTATTAGTGAGAATAATTACCAAGAAATGTATCATGATGCAACCCAATTTAAAGAGGAGGCCATTAGTTTATTTAATTTTGGCTATCTGAGCTTACAAGAGCGAGGTACAGCCGAACAATTATATTGGTCTTGCTGTCAAAAAATTCTTGAAATTACGCGCTGTCAAGACTACGTTACCGATGATTTAGAAGACTTAGAAAAAATAATGGCATCAATTTATTATGTCAATTTTTCAGTTTTTCAATCGGCTCCTGATGCTTGGGCGATTGATCAATTATTCCCCATTATGCCTATTCATCGTTTAGACGAAGAACCTACTCAACGCGGAATTTTAGCGGATTTAACCTGTGATAGTGATGGAAAAATTGACCAGTTTATTGATTTAAAAGATGTCAAATCAGTATTAGAGTTACATTCCTTACAAAAAAGCAAGAATCCCTACTATTTAGGAATGTTTCTGGTGGGAGCCTATCAGGAAATCATGGGCAACTTTCATAACTTATTTGGGGATATCAATGTCGTTCACATCCAAATGAATCCCCAGGGATATCAAATCGAACACGTTGTCAAAGGAGATACCATCAAAGACGTTTTAGGGTACGTTCAGTACGATGCTGAAGATTTATTAGAAACCTTACGTCGCTGGACAGAACAAGCCCTGCAAGAGCGGCGAATGACCTTAGAAGAAGCGCAATTATTGCTTCAAGATTATGAGAAAAGTTTGAGGCGTTATACTTATTTGGTTGAGGAATGACAAACGTGAGTTTGAGGCTAATGGTGTTGAGAATTGTTAAATGACCTCAAAGGTAATCGACATGGTGGCCAATTGTGAGGTATCAACCGTCGCACGCGCGATCGCCCCAATACCTCGACTGCCAGAACCTCTAGAACGAGAACCTTCATCAAGGTCGCTGAGCAATCCTTCCATGACCTCTACTGGATCGGTCAGAGCAACGGGTCCGCGACTTTGGCCATCTCGTGAGGCGATCGCTTGTAATTGCTTCATCGCTTGTCGCAGGGGAACGCGACTGGCAATACAAAGCACCTCGACCGTGCCTTTTGGCTCTTGTGCAATCAACTGAAATGAGTCTTGTGATGAGTCGGGAATGCTGAGCGTCTGGCCCGCAGCAACTCGTGTGGCTGCTTCCGATGCCGTCCAATTATTGGGGAAAACGACCGTTATTTCGCCTGTCGGGTCGATAACCAACAAACTGACAAAGAGATCGCTGGTTTCTTGATTGGCTACTTGAAATTGCACCGGCGTACCCAACGGCAGGCGGCTGGCATCTGTAAGAGGCGCACTCGATTTAGTCGGCTGTCCTGACGCTTTGTTGATACCCCGCGTCGGAAACACTTGAGCGACCAATTGCGCGTTCTGACCTTCAGGACGCAGAGAAACGACGACATTGAGGCGCGAAGAATCGGTATTGAGGGTTAATTTGACCATTTGAGCGGCCAACAGCGATTTAAGTTTCGGTTGCAAGCGCGTGATAGCAGAGGCGATCGCTTCTCCTGTCGGGCCAAATGAACCCGGAATCACATCGCCGCCTGACGAAAATAAGCCCAGTGTTCCTACTGTTGGAATATTTTTGGTTTGCTTTTTGACTTCTTCCTGATAGAGGGATTGAGTCATGCGCCCCAAAATGTAGTTAACTTGTCCTTGTTGCAAAGGAATAGCTTTGACGCGAGAAAGCTTGTCTAAGGCTTGTTTGGCGGCGGCACTCTCTTGTCCGAGCGTTGGATCTAAACCGATAATCAGGCTAAAATCGCTCGGCAGGCTACGAACGCGCTCTTGGAGGCTTGTCCCCGGTTTAATAGCCGAAGCTCCTTGGACGATTTTCCCCGTACCGATTAAGCCTTGACGCGATTCAAGTTGAATCTCTCCTATTTCGGTATTATCCGAGCCAACGGCGGTAAAACTGGCTCCCTTTTCAAAAGCGGTCATGTTCTGTGGATCGATGCCACCCAACCAGATTTGGACTTGTTGTCCCGTTACTTGCTCAATCACGGCATCGGCTGGCGGGAGAGCGGGATTGATAAAATATAGGGCTTGCTTGTCGTTGTTGGTGTTGGGTTCGACTTCATAGTCAGGTTCTTGTCGCTGACTAGACAGGCGCGTGGTACTGCGGGCAATATTGGGAATGGTATTGCTAATCGTCTCGCCGGAGGTTTGCTGCCAGAGGTACTGAGTCAGAACATAGGTAAAAACGCCTGCATCAAAATCGCTAAACGGCGCATCAGCCGCCAGTTGTTCCCGCTTTGCCGACGCGACGATCGCGCCATTACCAATGCCAATCCGTCGCTGCTTAATATATTCATCGGCAGAAAGATTCAGGCGAGATAGCCATTTTTCTTGATATTCTTGCTCTTGAGGGCTTATTTGCAGTTGCGGGCCGCCATCAACCGAGCGAATTCGCAAATTTCCCCGCGTGCCGCCACCAGAATGACAACTGTCGAGGATGGCGGTAAAGTTGTCAGTATTAATCGCTTTGGTGAGCAAAAATAAGGTGTGTCCTGTAATATCCATCACCGTCCCCCCTTGGTTAGGAAATCCAGGGGGAAGCGTGCTATCGACTGGAACGAAGGTGCTGTTTGTGCCGTCCGCATGGTCGCGATCGTGATCAGCTATTCTAGAGCCATGCCCGGAATAGTGAAATACCACAACGTCCCCAGGCTTAGCTTGCTTGATGAGATGTTCTTCAAAAGCTTCTAAAATTCCTTGTCGCGTCGCTTGAGCATCGGTTAACGTCACGATATCGGCATTATTAAAGCCAAAGCGATGAGTGAGAAGGGCTTTTTGCAGATTAACATCAGTGACACAGCCGTACAATTTGGTAAAGGAAGAGGCTTCTGAATATTCGTTAATGCCGACGAGGAGAGCGAGTTTACGAGGGGTACTTTGCGCTAGAACACGACCGTAGTTTACGGCTTGTTTTTGCAGATCAAGCTGATTCAAACCCAAAATAGTTAAAGCAGACCCAGCAAATTCTAAAAAATGGCGGCGTTTCATAGCGTGATAATTCCTGAAAGATAGTACTCTTGGTTATTTTTAACAACTTTTTGCCATCTAATTAATTGTCAAGAATTGTGATTTTGAGTATCTGTTCCACGAGCGAATTGTCTTGGTTAAAAGGCGTTGATTGTATGGTAGCAAAATAAGCTTTCCATTGGTAAAGTCTTCTCGTTGACGTGCTTTTTCTCAAAGGCGTGTCTTTACCTACAATACTCTGAGAAACAATTCCGAATTCTCGCTGTTTAACATCCTAAGCCAGTGTGACGATAAGCGATAAGGTTTTCATTTTAGCCTCTTTTAGCTTTTTTCGGACTGGTTGGCTTGTGTGTTTTAAACTGCTATGCTATTTAAATATACAACAGCTTAGTTAGCGGAACGTAAGAAATCAACTTCTTATCTCATTTTAGCTAACGACAATTATGAAGGGAAAATGGTTGGCCGTTTTGATAAATTTCTAAAACGCCTGCTGTATCAGCCGAAAGCGTTTCTGCTGTTATCCAATATTCTGTGTTACCACGACTAAAAACCACGATAGCAGGTTCTACCTGTCTGCCTTGACTCAAGTTAATCACCCCTTTAGGACTAACAAGTTTTAAGTTGAAAACATTCTTGGGATTTTCAGTGATAGTAACTGTGTATTCCTCACAAGACAGTGTTTTTACCCATAAAGGCATGGCACAAATGATGATGGGGAATGAAGCAATTCCTAAAACCAAAATGCAAATTAAATTTCTCATTTTCCTGTTATGCCGACATTTGAGCACCAACTAGACACTATCTATGCCAAAGATCGCCAAGCATGGCGCGAATGGTTGGCGAGAAACTACCAAACTTCTCGCGGCGTGTGGCTCATTTACTATAAAGTAAAAAGTAGTCAACCGAGTGTTCAATATAGTGAGGCTGTTAAAGAAGCCTTGTGTTTTGGCTGGATTGACAGTAAAGTTAAATCATTAGATGAAGAACGTTATCAGCAAATCTTCACTCCCCGAAGACCGAAAAGTGTTTGGTCAAAACTTAACAAGCAATATATTGCAGAACTCATTGAACAAGGTTTAATGACTGAGTCCGGTTTTAAAAAGATTGATGAGGCAAAACAAGATGGTTCATGGACTATATTAGATGCAATTGAAGCGTTAAAAATTCCAGCAGATTTACAACAAGCCTTGGCAACAAACGAAGTTGCACAGCGATATTTTGGGGAATTAAATAACTCATCGAAAAAGAATATTCTCTTTTGGATTGAAAGTGCTAAGCGTCCAGAAACGAGGTTGAAAAGAATCGAGAAAACGCTAAGCTCTGCAGCGCAAAAACAAAATCCATTGCAGCGATGAATTGATTTAATCGTCTAGCGCGTATAAATCCTTGCCCTGTCCCAAGGCAAAGCGGAGAGAGTGCTTAAGGTTTTGATTCGACCGCATGAGAAATAATAGCAAGGCGATCACGGCTAACATTCCCGCCACAGCAAACAAGTAACGGTAGCCTATCACCTGACTCAATGCCCCAAAAATTGGCCCCGCGACGGCAATCCCTACGTCAAACCCGCCAATACAAACCGCATAAACTCGCCCTCGTTCCTGAGACGACGAGCGATCGCTAATCAAGGTAACCATCATGGGAATTAACACCCCGCCACCGGTTCCTTCAATAATGGCAGCCATGAGAAACTCTGTTGGCGTTTGTGCGATGGCAAGCAACCCCATTGAAATGCCATAAAAGGCGAGGCTGAAGGTGATAAACATTCCGCGTCCGTAGCGGTCGGAAGCTTGTCCAGAAAAGACCCTAGCGGCAAAACTGGCGATCGCAGCAGCCGTATAGAACCAACCCGCATTGAGTCCCGCCTCACTGTCCCGCAAATATAGGGGGAGAAACGTCACCAACGTGCCAAACACCAAGCCAACCAGCAATAAAATGAGAGCGGGAATGAGTAAAGATAGACTGCTCAAAAGTTGCCAAAAACTGCGTCCCTCTAAGGGGATAGTTCCTGAAACGGGTTGGCGGCGGAGGTAGGAAGTTGCTTGAATTTGCCAAGACAGCCAAAACGCTAACCCTCCCAACCCTGCCGCCGCCAGAAATAGCGGCCCATAGCCTGCTGTTTCCTGCAAAAATCCGCCGATGGCTGGCCCAATCGCCATGCCAATCGGTACCACCAGACTCATGTAGCCAATCAGTTCCCCTCGCTGTTTGATGGGGGATAAATCGACGACCAAAGCACTGTAACCCGTCGTAAAAGCCGCAATGCTGATGCCGTGAAAGGCTCGAATTCCCATCAATAGCCCGATGGCAGTTACACAAAGATAGCCTAAAGGCGCGATCGCGGCTACTAATGTTCCAATACGAATCACTAATTGACGGCTGCGATGGTCAGCAAGGTGTCCCAACCAAGTCCGCGATCCCAACAAACCGATCGCAAAACTCCCCATTACCCAGCCTACCTGCCCGACTGTCCCGCCGATATCCTCAATATAAGTGGGCAGTGTCGGCAATAGGATAGTAATACTAGACCAAAACAGCAGTCCTGTGGCAAATAGCAACAGTAAGCTTCGTCGCTTGTCGGTTTCGAGAGAGTCAAAGGTGTCAAAGGCTTTCACAGGGTCACAAATAGGGTTGGATTGCTGGGGAAAGGGTAAGGGGGAAGGGGTAAAGGAGAAAAAACACGCGCTTTAATCTCTAATTTACGAAGTCATCGGTACTCGTACCGATGACTTTTCCCCACTTCTGCCAGATGTCTATTTTTCTTAAAACTGATTAGCGCCGTCTTCTAAAACCCCCTTTCGATCCGTAACTACCACTTCGCACCCGTGAGTTACTGCCAAACCCCGGACTGCGCTTGACTTGCGGTCGAGAAGTACCAGAGTTTCTCAGCCGATTAGACCCGTACCCTGAACCACTGGATTTAGTGGCAGAAGAAGAGGGTTGGCGAGGTGAGGTAGCACTCGAAGAAGGTGTTCTTCTCAAATTCCCCGTCGTCCGCAGCGTTTGACGGTTTTTCACCGCAGGCGGTGGTGCATTGTGTTTAGCTTGGTAGCGATCAACTGCACGACCATAAGTGTTGCCATAGCCACCGTAGCCAGTAATTACGCCGCCTGGTTGATAGAGAGGCGGAACATAGTATTGGGGTCTAAACAGTAAACTGCCTAGCGCTTGTCCGGCTAGCGCACCCGCAAACGGAGTCCAGAAGTTAGATTCGCGACGGACGACAACCGTTTGTTGTTGTCCTGTTTGAGGATCGGTCTGGGTTTCGGTGACAGCGTGAACGTATTCAATTTTGAAGTCTTCGGAGAGATACATTACCGTTTGGTCGCCCTTTACTTCCAGGAAAGTCTTCTCTCCGTTGGCGATTTGCTCGTCAGTCAATCGGGCCATTTGTAAATTGGCCGTGCGATAAGTGGGAGAAGTTCCTGGCGGTGTGTTGAGTAGCATCAGGGTATAGCCGCCGTCAGCATCATCGTAGGAGGCTTGTTGAACCGGATAGCGTCCATCGCTGACTTGTTTGGAAGCGACAGCCACTGAATTGCTAGGAGATTGCCGAGACTGGGTTGAATTGGGCGAACTACACGCTACCGTTGTCCAACACAGCACGAACGTCATGAAAAGGGGAATAAATCTGCGTATCATGGCTAGATGCTAATTTTTTGCTTAAAGAGGAATCAATTCGGGAAAATTGAGTAAGAGTTGATCGTCGGTTAATTCATCGCCAAATTTGGCGGGAGAAAAGTGGACTTGAATCGCTTCTAGTCTCTCTTGATAGTGGAGGTTAATGATAGCTTTCAGTCCGTCTTCTAGAGCCAGGCGATCGGCGAGATTGGTTTCTAATTCCGGCATTTCACCTGTAAAAGCTACTGTTATCATAACAATCACATTGCGCGTCACGGGTAATGCCAAAGGCGTATTATCCGCACTGGTAGACTCGTCAACTTCCGGTTGACTGAGGTAGCGTTGTGCCGAATCGGTGAATAACTCGGTGACGTAATCGCCTGCTTCTCCCTCATCCCAAAAGAAATTGCCTTCATTGGCGGCTGATTGCCAAAAAAGATTCATTTCCACAAGTTTGTTGCAAATATCTACTAATCCTTCTCCTAGAATTTCCATATCACCCTCTGAGTCAATCGCTTCTCTAGCAGCACGGTTGAGAACGCCCAAAATCGGGGCAATTTCGTCCCCAGCGAGGTGAATGAATAGACGGCAGACAACAAAGCGGGTTTTTCCCGAAAATTGACTAATGCGATCGCGCCAAGCACTCATAATATTTATCAGATGACTAGCAAGCCAGTATTTATCAGATGACTAGCGAGCAAGATGCTCGCACTACAATATAATTTTAATATAATTTTTGCAATTTAAAAACCAAGATTTTGCCAAGATTTGTTTAAATAATGACTGAAGCATATCCTACTAATTCATGTTTTAAAGGTTCATGTTTTCCCAAACCAGAAAAAGGAGAGCAATCAATATCTTTAATGAGATCAACAATCTTGCGATAAATTTTTTTATCCTGAGATGACCATTGATTAAAATCGCTAAAAGCAGGAGATTCAAAAATAATTTTGCGACTCATTCCAGTTTATCCAACAGACCTCTTGCGGAATTCCGGTTCTATACTCCCGCCAATATTGTAAAGTCAGCAAAATTTGGTCTGGAATTGAGAGTTTAGAATGACACCCCCTCTTACCAACCTTAGCTTTTAGGACAATTTCTTTCATTTTGTGAAATGTTTTAGGACTGACACCATATAATCGTTTAAAGTCACTGGTAGAAAGTTTAATTGCTTGTTTATAACGCATCTTTTAGTCGCTTAACTTAAGTTTCTCTCCTTTTTATTTAACCTACTTTTCTTTTTTACGCAAGAGGTCTAACGAAATTTCAACTAAGTTAGTGCGATTATTAACATTATCAATAGCTTGTAATAATCGTTTTTTATTCGCTTCAGCTCGGAATAAATATTCGGTTTCATCCACTTCATAGATAATGATTTCAATTTCTTTATCTTTGTAAGCTGCTTTAAGAGAGTCTAGGAAGTTTTGATCAAGTTCATTGGCGTTTAGGCGATAAGTAGTTTGCATGGGTTGACTCCTGATGAACTTGTTTTGTATTAATCAATACCGCGTCCATTATTGATACTGTTTTCAGCGATCCAAACCGTTAAGGTTGATGGGAGAGGGTAGCGTCGGAAATACTCTGTACCGTTAAACTGATGGGGATGAGAGACAATTTCGCACAAATCGGCCCCGTCTAATTTTGCTCCTTCGAGATTGGCTCCTTTGAGATTAGCACCGCGTAGGTTAGCACCGCGCAAATCGGCCCCGCTTAAGTCAGCCTGGTGTAAATTTGCGCCTCTAAGCTTAGCTTGTCGGAAAGTTGCGCCTCGTAAATTGGCTTTAGTGAGGTTACACCAGCGCAAATCAGCGCGATCGCACTGTGCCTCCCGCAGATCAGCTTCCAGCAGGAAAGCACGGCACAAATGCGCTTGAATGAGCTTAGCTTGCACCAAAATAGCGCGGTAAAAATGAGCTTCTTGCAATTCGGCTTCGTAAAGGCTTGCTTGGCTGAGATCCGCTTCGCAGAAAAAAGCTCCCATCCCAGTCACTTCACTGAGATTAGCGCGATTGAGTCTGCTGCGGCTGAGATCGGTTCTATTTAACTTAGCTTGCCACAGCGATGTCCCGATCAGATTGGCTTGACTTAAATCTGCGTCCTGTAAATGGGTTTGTCGCAGATTAGCCCCGATTAAATTAGCGTTTTGCAGGTTAGCTTCGCTGAGATCGGCTTGTTGTAAATTAGCCTGACGCAAATCGACATCGACTAAATGTACTTGCTGTAAATCTTTTCCTGCCAGATTGGCCCCTGTGAGATCTGGCTCGATTTGCTGGTGCTGCCGCCAGTCCAGCCATTGGGATGCACCTTGCTCTAGAACTGCAAGATGCTCTCGGTTCGCCATAGCTCTATCCTGCTCGAAAGACGCTCTTAGTAAGTCAGCCTAACATAGATCCTGTCTGCGATCGCTTTGAAAAATAAATGTTTTTTACAGACCCAAAACCGTTTTTAAAGCTGCGTTGACTTGTTCCATGATTGATTAAAAGTTGTTTTTTTGTCGATGGAGTAACGTGACTCGAAGTCATATTTCATTTAACTTTTTTCTGCTGTTAGTTCTGCTTCTTGAGGGAACATAAAAGAATACCTCTCTATTTACAACAATATTTTACTAATTTTTGTTGCTTTTAACCAAACGAGGACATAAATTTAACGTAGCAATGACCTTGACCCCATATTCCTCTTCAAAAACGCCTTTTTTATAATCCAAATTCCATAACTCCAAAGTACATTCATCATCGAGATAAGTGGGAATGAGGTGTAAATGTAGAGTTTTGTATTCGGAGTCGTACTTGCATTCAATCTCGCGAATGGCTCCAATTTGACGGCGATCAAGGGCAACCGCTAAGCGCAAAATGGCACTCAGTTGGCGAACCACTTGCCGAGAATGATCGGGTAATTTATGGTAATCTTCGTGCTTCTTTTTGGGCGTACTGCGGCGGTGATAGCGAGCGAGGTTGGCAATCACTTCAATCTCTAATTCTGTAAATCCTAAAAGCTCGGCATGACGAATTAAATAATAAGAATGCTTGTGATGAGATGAATGGCTGATAAATACGCCGCAGTTATGAAGAATAGCAGTAGCCCAAAGCAATTCCCGTTCAGAATTGCCCCAAGTGTGCAGAATGCCGCGCAACTGGTCGAACAGGCTGAGGGCGAATTGGGCCACGCGATCGCTATAATCTAAATCAACGTGATATTTTTGGGCAATTTTCAGCACACTGCGCTGGCGAATCTCTCCTTGGAAGCGCAGGCGATCGTCAATCAAGCCATGATTGAGCATCCAATCGACGATGACTCCTTCCCGCAAAGCTCGCTCGCAGATGACAATTTCATCTAACCCCAGCATTCCCATCGCTTCTAGTAAAATGGTCGCTCCCGCCAGAATAATTTCGGCGCGTTTGTCGGACATTCCTGGAATGGCTAGACGTTCGGTGTAAGTTAGGGAGGCAAACCGTTTAACCAAATCTTTAATCGCTTTGCGGCTAAGCTGATAGCCGTGCAGGGGGTTGGGAACTTCTCCTTGTTTTTCTAAAGCATGAATAACGGCTAGGGTTTCGATGGTTCCTGACGTTCCCACGAAGCGCGGCTGTTCTCCCGCTTCCCAAGTAGCCCGCAGTTGATCAATGGGACGCTCTAGCATTCCTCGGATGTGAGCTTTCAGAGAGCTTAACTCTGTTTGAGAAATGGGGTCGGTGGTGATGAATTCTCGCGTCAGGCGCACGGCTCCAATTTTGGTACTGCTCAAAAAGCGAGGTTCCTCAATGTCGGCGAAAATCAGTTCCGTCGAACCGCCGCCAATGTCGATAATAACGTGGGGTTGGTTTTGGAAGTCCATCCCCGACAAGACTCCCAAATAGATGCGCCTCGCTTCTTCATAGCCAGAAATCAAATTGACTTCAATCCCGACTTCGGTATGGATGCGCTGTAAAAAGGCTAGTCCGTTGGAGGCTTCGCGAGTGGCACTGGTGGCAACGGCTATAATTTGTTCGACTTCCATGCTTGTCGCTAAATCTTTGCAGCGTTGCAGGGTAGCAATTGCTCGTTCAATGGCTTCGGCGGTGAGTTTGCCGGTTACACGATCTCTTTCTCCTAATCTAACGGTATCTTTTTCTTTGGCGACAATCGTAAAAGCCGGAAGTTCGCTCTGGATGCGAACGATGACCATGTGAATGGAGTTGGTGCCAATGTCGATCGCTGCTAACATACATGATGGCGCGATCGCGGGGGTTTTGCCGTTGGGGGTTACTGATTTGAGAGAGTACGCCATAACTCGATTGTCTGCATCTGTATATGAGAGCTTCTCTTAGCTTCCCTTCAAATTATGTCATCCTTTAAGAAAAGTTAAGCTTTTCTGTCGATGATGTTTTAACATCAAATATATGATGTGTTAACATCAACTTAATCTAGATTATTGTCAACAAAAACGCAAAAAAGAAAGACATGCGTACAACAATCGACGTTGAAGAAGATGTTTGGCTGGCAGTCAAGGAAGCGTTAGCATTGATCGCGTCTTAAGTGCCAAACGATAAGGACGAGTTGTAATATTTTTAGCACTAAAACCTTTACTGTAGAGACAATTCATGAATTGTCTCTACCACAAATCAAATAGGATTGCTCTAGCTTAAGCTTGCTCACTCACGGCTTTACGATATAATTTCTGAACGGTTTTAAGCAGCTTATCTAGGGTTGATTTTTTAGGCTCTTGTCCCGGATCGAGGTTTTGCAATTTCGTTAATAATTGTGCTTCTTGAATTTGCACATCTCCATCACTGTAGATTAAAGCACTGAGAGATTCTAATAATTCTTGATAGGCTTTTGCATTATGATTGTCCCCAAAATAATCTTCTAGCCAGTTATAACACTCCGCAGGTTGGACGGGTTTTAATTCAGACAAAAGATTTTTAATGTCTGGATCGTCAGCGAGTCCGTGATTAGCTGCCATGCGGCGAAGATAGTCCCTTTCTTGTGTTTGAATGATGCCATCAATCCAGGCTGCACCGATCAGAATTTTGAGCAATTGTTTGTTTTTAGAATGACTATCCATCAGTTCAACCTACACCTTTTTAATTTAAGTCCTATATACTGTACTATAATGAGCCATTTTTTAACTCATCTAAGATTCTGTCAACCTTTCTTTAGCTTCACCATGAAAAAACCATCCATCTGATGTTGATAGGGTAACACTTTAATCCATCCCGCAGGTGTCGTGAAAAAAAACGCAGGCGATCGCACAGAGGGAAATTCAATCTGCCAATCATGATGTGATGAAAGAAATTTTTGCAATAAGTTTTCGTTTTCCAGGGAATTGAGAGTACAGGTGGCATAGACTAAAAATCCTCCAGGTTTGACCCAATTTGCGACGTTATTTAATAATTCTTGCTGCAATTGATTGATTTCTTGGATTTTATCTGGATGCTGCCGCCAGCGAATATCCGGGTGTCGGTGGAGGGTTCCCCATCCCGAACAAGGCGCGTCGAGTAATACTCTATCTGCCATTTGAGTCAACTGAGAAAACTGTCGGCTGTCTCCTGTTAAGATTTTAATCGAGTTAAGTTGCAGACGTTGACAATTGTCTTGCAGTTTTTTCAGGCGAGAGGCAGTGCGATCGCAAGCCCAAATAACTCCTTTATCTTGCATTAATTCAGCAATATGAGTTGTTTTACCCCCAGGAGCAGCACAGGCATCAATTATCGTCTCTCCAGGCTGAGGATCGAGCAAATGCGTTACTAATTGTGCGCTGCTGTCTTGGACTGTCCACCAACCTGCTTGAAAACCAGGGAGTTGATGAATAGTACGATTGCCACTGGTTAATCGCAATGCTTGGGATAAATGAGGAATTCTTTCTACTGTTATATCAACTTCAGTAAAAGCAGATTCAACCGTTTCAATCGTGGTTTTTAAAGAATTAACACGCAAATCAATTGTTGGTGGTTGGTTGAACCAATCACAAAGTTTTTCTGTCTCATCTTGTCCAAATTGCTCTAACCATCGTTCAATTATTAAATCGGGAAAGCTATAAAAAATACCCAGTTTTTGAACAGGATCTGTGGGTAATTGTAGCGGATCTTTTTGCTTTTCACTTAATCGAAGATACTGACGTAAAATCCCATTTACCACGCCAGAAAAGTGTTTTAGATTTCTGTTTTCTTTCGCGAACTCGACACTCGTGTGAACGGCTGCTGAAGGCGGAATTTGGGTAAGATAGCGAAGTTGATATAAACCGAGATGAAGAATAATGCGTAAATCAAAAGGTTGTTGGTGAGATGCTTTTTTCCCTAACTGATTGATGAGCGTATCAAGTGTTCGCTGTCGGCGGACAATACCGTAAACCAATTCAGTTGCTAAAGCCCGATCAAGTGTCGTAAGATTAGATTGGCGTAGAACGCGATCAAGCGCAACATCAGTATAAGCTTCTTTTTGATAAATTTCTCGTAGTGCCAGCAAAGCAACGTGACGTGAACTAGACATTATAGTTAATAGTTAATAGTTGATAATCACTATACACTCAATCCATATTTAACCGCTTTGCGTTGAGAGGCGTTAAAATTTGGCAGTTGGGATTCTGTGTAAGAAAAAGCGCGTTCAAACTGAAGTCCGATCTTTTCCATGACTCGAATTGAGACTTTATTTTCAGCTAATGCCCAGGCGACAATTTTTTTAATTTCCCATTCATTTAATCCTTTATTAACTAATAATTTTGCTCCTTCGGTTGCATAGCCTTTTCCCCAATGCGATCGCGCTAACCGCCAACCAATTTCGACATCATCCGGTTGTGCTAGATTTAATGCTTCAGCAAATTGATATTCAAGCGCTGGACGGAAGATGAACCAACCAATAAATTCATTGCTTGCCTTCTCAATTACTGCCCAGAATCCAACGTTTTCATATTTCTGATAATAGGAGAGTATTCTCGGTAAAATTTCCTCTTGAATGACGGCATAGGGAGTCGTTATTCCTCCACTAATAAAGCGCATCACTTCAGGATCGCTATCTAGTTTGAATAAATTATCTGTATCATCTTGATTCAAATGTCGCAGTCTTAATCTTTGTGTTTCTAACATTTCTTTGTGCATTAATGGTCAATATAAAATTTATCACAACTGATGGTTGTTAAGGTGGGCAATGCCCACCCTACTTAGCTGAAGCAAAAACTTCTTCGACTCTTTCTAATTCTAAATCGGAAAAATAATCAATTGCCCAATTAGCAAGCCGTTGCATGAAGTGAAAAGGATAAGTATGAGCAATTCCTACTACTTGCATTCCAGCAGATTTAGCCGCTTCAATTCCAGCAGGACTATCCTCGATGACTAAGCACTCTGAAGGCTGCAATTGTAGATTAAAATCTAATCGATTGAACCGTTCAACAGCAAGGAGATAACCGTCTGGTTGGGGTTTACTTGCTTTGATTTCATCACCCCCTACTATTACCGTAAAATAGTCAGCAATTCCTGCTTGTTTTAAAACAAATTCTACTTCAGAACGCAGGGAACCTGTCACTAAACCAATTTTGATGTTTCTATTTTTAATTTGATGCAAAAAATCCTTTAAACCAGCATAAATAGGTAAGTTTTCTAAGGTTGTCAAATATTGCCGATAAGCTTGTGCTTTGCTTTCAATTAATTTATTGAGATAATCATCTGAGACATAACGACCGCGACGAGATAAAATATGACTTAAACAAGCGCGATCGCTTCTGCCTAAACATAGCGTTTGATATTCTAAGGAGTCGAATCGCAAATTTTCTCCTA
>JBGTNM010000551.1:0-2128 GCA_041743025.1 Microcystaceae cyanobacterium | reverse complement strand
AAATTTACAGTGTCTCAACTCAAACCGTCACTGATTCTCAATTATCAAAGTTTATTGATAATTATTTAGCGATTGACAAAAAGCTGTAACTCTATGAGGGGACTTATTTTCACCTTATCTTCTTACGTCGAACTCAGGTGTGATTGGTACGAGATTATCTACACACCAACCCTGCGGTTACAGATAGCGATCGCCAACTTTGCCAATCATCAAGAATTTGTCTAGTTTGTCTATAATCATTTAATTACGGGTGATGCCGATCTGTTAGTCTTACATCCTTTTCAAAATATTCCAGTGATTAATCCTCGTTATAAATCCAATTTACAGCAAATTGCGATCAAATCAACTACAGACGAAGCTCTCTAATTGACTCGAAAAATAAACCGCAATGATTAAACCAGTTTTGAGCATTCTCAGGAGTAATAGTATTGATAGCTTGAGTAATTGCTTCATCAAGGGCTTCTGAAGTGTGAGCAGCAACCGATCTTAGAATTGCCTTTAACTTTGACGAAGTCATCGCAGGCTCCGGCTTTTAAAGCCGGAGTACCGATGACCAACACAATTCAATGGGGGATAAATCAGGAGAGTACGGAGGTAAAAATTTAACATAAGCTCCCACAGATTCAATTAAATTTTTGACAGCTTCAGCATGATGAACCGGTAAGTTGTCCATCACGATAATGGCCCCAATCCATAACTGAGGTAGTAATATTTGCTCAACATAAACCAAAAAACTCGCGGTGTTTAAACCCCCTGGTAAAGTCATAGTGGCAATTAAACCTTCATCGCTCATTGCTCCCACTAAGGTGAGGTTTTTTCCTTTATTTCCCGGTCGCTCATCATAGACTCTTTCCCCTCCAGCACGTCTGCCATAACGTCGTACTATCGCTAAATTTACCCCTGTTTCGTCAATAAATATCAGGTTTCTTATATCTATTTTGTCTAGCCAATGCCGAAATTCATAGCGCAGATTTTTGATTCTTACTGTTTCTTGCTCACTGGCTATTAGCGTTTTTTTTGCGTCGTAATTTTAATCGTTGAAGGGTACGACATAAGCTAGGTTTACTTATATCTATTCCTGCCCTTTGTTTCAGTTCACTTTAAATTTCTCGCAAATATATATCATTTTTCTCTGTTACTAGATTCTCTAATAATTCTTGTTCATTCCCAGAAATTTTAGAGCGACGATCTCCTCCTTGCGGCTTGGGCTTTATCTCTCCTGTTTCCCGATACCGACGCAGAAAATCTCTGATCAAGCTCAAACTAACTTTAAATCTTTTGGCTAGTTCTCTCTGTGAACCTTCGCGGGTTTTGCCAGGCGCTTAATATCTTTTTACGTAAGTCTATTGAGTAGGCTGCTGCCATCTGTATATTCTCATTTTGTGACCTCTCTATTTTACTATATTTGTGGTTCTTTTGATCCTAACTTGCTGTAAGATAGTATTTGGGGGAATTAAGCTATTGTGCATTTAAACTTTATCTTAATTTTTGCTGTTGTAATCTCTCGTTCACCCAAGCCCTATCTGGCTCTGACAAAGCGGGAATCGGAGGGCGGCTGTAATTAATCCTTAAGTCATAGCTCCCCTGATCGTAAATCTCATCGAGCAACGACTTGAGATCGATCGCGGGTTCTGGTTCACCCGCCCTTAACGGCACGGTCAATTCAGGAATCCTATCTTGCAAATTAAACCCGTAAAGTTGAGCCTTGGGACGAGTTTCGCTAGAACTGACCACAATCCGATAGTGGCTTTGCTCAAAAGTTCCAACCATTGCCATCGAATTTCCCTGACGCAACAAGTCGATTTCCACGAAATGAGTCGCACTACCCAAAATCTTCAACCGCTTGGTTTCGTATTGCAACCGCCCGATTCCCACCTGTTTATTCTTGGGAGAAAGCACCTCAATGATGGTCACAACTTCCTCGGTTTCCACCGCACGAATTTCTAAGTACGCTTCTGTCAGAATCTCTGGTACAGGGAGTAACACTTCGAGTGGCTGGGGGGTTGGGGCCACCGCGAGATTGGATTCAATCGGTCGCGCTAAAGAGAGCGTATTTTGCACCGAGACATCCGGTACACCTACCAGCATTGCTGTATCTCCATTTACTTCGTACACACGCTCCTCGATC
>JBGTNM010000550.1:0-3134 GCA_041743025.1 Microcystaceae cyanobacterium | reverse complement strand
GGTTCATCAAGTTTTTGGTCAATCTAATTTATCAAAACGTAAGCTCCTTTTTGGAGGATAACTTACTTTTCTTCCTCTAATTTTTAACATAAAAGTTGTGTACAGTTTTTTCTCGATTTTTCCAGATTTTCAACATCCTACCTTGGATCTCTATTCATTCGCTTGAGTGCTGCTGGTGAGGGATATTTATTTTGAGAAATGAGAAGTTGACGCTCTAACCAACGGGCTGAATCGTTAAATCCTAAAATTCTAGCGGTTACTTCTCCAATATTAGTAATGGGTTGGATGAGATAAGCTTCAAGCTGAAAATGCTCTGCCCAATTGTCCCAACGAGGATGATAAAATCGGGTAAACTCTCTAGTTTGCCAAATGATTGAACCAATATCGCTCCCTTTAAAACGATTACAATAAACGCAAGCGTAGGCCAGATTATCAGCATCTGTTTGACCACCATGTTTGAGGCTAATAATGTGATCGACGGCACATCCTAACGCGGTATCTTGTTCATGAATGAGGCAGTATTCACATAAATAATCGGCGCGAGTGGCAACGAGGCGGCGAAGTTGCCGATCAATGTAAGGACGCTCCATGCTTTTTTCGATTATCCCTCTATCATGTATTGGTGAGCGCGTGCTTTGGCTAATCTCATTAAATGTTCTAAGAGTAGATAGTGATCTAATTCTGATTTCTCTTCTGGAGTGAGTGTGCTATTTTTTTCTTTAAAAATAAGGTCAGCGACTCGCTCTTTGACCGCTTCCGAAGGCTGAAAGTCAATCAGACTTTTGGGGGTGGTTCCCGCCGCTAGGAAATTAATGATTTCTTCGTAGGCTCTCGTCATTGTTATGGGAGTTTTCATGGTCAAAATATCCTCAATATCCAGATTTTGATGGCTAATCAACTCACTCAACTATTTCATAGTAATCCAAGACAAACCTTGTTTACAGACAATTTTTAAGTTATCTTTATGTCCAAGAAAAGAGTAATGATTCTGCTTCTAACGGATGAAAGTTGATCGCTTGTCTCAAGCTAGTTCTGAGATCGGGTAAACTAAACCTGATCAATAGCGATCGCTCTTTTAAAAAAGTCAAAATGACCCAAGCGCAAGCGGGAAAAAAACTATCTGTATTCCCGTGAGGGATGAAACAGAATATCGCCAGCTTATGGGAGATAAACAGCTATTTCATCAATATTTAGCTGAAATAATTGAATATCATCCTGAAAACTTCCCGCCAGAAATTGAAGCGGGCTATGTCTTACACGGAAGTTTCAAATCTCAAAAAATGGGTGTGCCGATTAGACGTATTCGTTTGAAAGCTACTGGAGAAGTGTATCAACTGCGTCCTTCTATCTTTATGCCTTATTTAGCTGGGAAAACAGATGAGGTAGAGAAAGCTCTTTATTTAAGGCGTTTTGGAGTACAGAGATGAAGCCCTAGCCTATGTTTTTGGCAGAAATGCTATGTATTGGTATCGTCTGACGGTTGGACTGGGCCGTTTTTCGCGCTTTGGGAACGACGGTCAAAGATGTAGCCGTTTTACCCCAACATTTAGTAGCCGACGAAAAACATAGCTGGTTGGGGGGAAAGCGGGTTTATTGGCCTACGACCGTCGCTAACAACTGTTTTCTGGGAGTCGATGTCGCTCTGTCCGCCGATACAGAAACTCTCAAGACGGGCTATCAACGCCATTGCCGTCGGAGGGCGAGAACTGTTTTCGGTTGTCACTTCCAAACTGTGGAGAGCTTATCAGGGGTAAGGGAAGCGAAGCTGCTATAGAGTGCAAACTAGAACACTTGTCCTAAAATCTGGCTGATTCAAAACCCCCAAACCCTTATTCTCTCGTTCAATTTGAGGTCAAATCCCCATCAACTCGAAACAAGATTAACAAAGGCTGGAATGCTTGCTACATAAGCTTTTTACTGCCTACTTTGCACTCTGTAGCAGCTTCGCTTCCCTTAGCCCAACTTGCCCAAAATGCGGCTCTAATAAGATCATCAAACGAGGTTTCGATGAAATTCAGCCAGACCGCCAACGCTATCAATGTAAGGATTGCCAGTCTCGCTTCGATGACTTAAGCAACACGATCTTGGCAGGACACCATCAGCCTTTAGGGGCTTGGATGCTCTGTCTCTACTTAATGGGTTTAAACTTGTCGAATCACCAAATCGCCCAAGAACTCCTCCCGTGTTTTACAGCCGCGTCAAATTTTAGTCGTCATGGCTATTCACCTGAAAACCGCTATGATAAGCTTTTGGCAAATTCATCTATCCTAATTTCTTCCTCTATTTCTCCTTCTTTTTGGCTGATTATTTGGCGATTCTTGGCGATTCCTCCTAAATATTTAAGCTTTCTTTGTTCGAGTTTTTTAAGAAAGGGTACGTTGTTGCCATAGCCCGCATCTATTAAGACGATTCCAGGTTTATATCCTCTGATACCAAATCCGCTATGAATTACACCCAAAAAATGATGTAGGGGTTTGTCGACCAAACCCTTTCTAGATGAGGGCTTGTCGACCAAGCCCCTACCTTTAATTAAAAGAGTCCTATTAAATCGGATTTAGTATGACTATACTTCTGTCTATTAATGACAAAGCTAACTCTGGCTTCTTTTTAAATTCTTCATCTTTTTTCCCCTCTGGTAATGAACTTGCGTGTTGGTATAATTCGAGGTCTAAAGGTAAGCTTTTTTTTCCTTCATACAAATGGGTTGTTAAGGCTACTATCCCATTATCTATCTTTCCGATTTCTTCAATGTACTGCCTTCCCACTCCCGATGTAAAATTCCCACTTTTTCTATGTCCGCCAGTCATCGACAATTAGGGAAAACCCCCGACTAATTCGCGTCTGAGAACATTTGTTCATCACCTCTAAACGACGTTCATTAATTTTTTTGGCGCTTCCCAAGGGGCATCGGTTAGGAAATGGTGTAATCGGTTATAAACGACCCCCAATGCGTTATTTGAGAGTTGAGTTAGGTTTTTTCTCTCACTTTCTCCTAAACTGTCGTGCATCTAAATTAGATTAACAGAATTGCCCTTGTTCTTGAGTTTTCGATTCCACTTAATAATTAATTCTCCTTCATTTAAAAGCTCATGTAACACCGATTCTAGTTTTTCAACTGATTCAAAAAAACGATG
>JBGTNM010000549.1:0-13722 GCA_041743025.1 Microcystaceae cyanobacterium | reverse complement strand
CAAAGTGAAGACTGCTGTAGGGACGGCGAGGTTGGGTACGCAGAGTCATATTAGCTTCTTTGGGGGTACGACTGCCTTTCTTGACATTGCAGCGAACACAGGCAGTCACCAAGTTTTCCCAGGTATCCCCTCCTCCTCGCGAACGGGGTATGACGTGATCTAAAGTGAGTTGTTCGCCGCGATAGTTGCAATATTGGCAAGTGTGGCGATCTCGTTCGAGAAGATTGCGGCGGGTTAAAGGAATCTCTTTGTAGGGGACGCGGACGTACTGGCGCAGTCGGATGACGGAAGGAAGGAGAAAGTCTCGGCAAAGATAATGTCCATTATGTTCAAGTTGCTCTGCTTTACCTTTGAGCAACAAGACAACCGCTCTGCGCCAACTAGTTATGTTGAGCGGTTCGTAAGAGGCATTTAGCACCAAAACCTTGCCCATCGGGATTGCTATGCTATCTAATTATTCCCGATATTATCACATTGAGAGTATTTTGGCTTAGCTTTTGAGGACACTAGAGTAGACTAGATTGAAGAATTCGTGCAAAGGCAACTATGTCGGCAACCCCTGAAAGCATAGCAAAATTCATTGATTTTTGCCAGCAACATATTACCGGAAAAGAAAAAAAAGAGGCGCAAATTTTTTTAGATCGTTTCTTTCAATCATTTGGCTATGCAGGAGCGTTGGCAGCAGGCGCTAATTATGAAGAAGCGATCGCAAAAGGCAGTAAAAAGGGTAAAACAGGATTTGCCGATTTAGTCTGGAAACCTCGCGTTTTAATAGAAATGAAGCAGCGAGGCGAAGATTTAAATAAACATTATTCTCAAGCTTTTGAATATTGGACTCGCTTAGTTCCCCAGCGTCCTCGCTATGTTTTGTTATGCAATTTTGATGAGTTTTGGATTTTTGATTTTGACTTACAAATAGATGAACCCGTAGATCGCGTTTCCCTCTTACAATTACCCTCCTGCATGGGTGCGTTTAACTTTATGGAATTGGGGAATCGAACCCCTATTTTTCAAAACAACCAAGTTGAAATTACCGAAACTGCCGCAAGACGCATGGGTGAGTTATTTTGCTTGTTAAAAGCAAGAAGCAAAAAAGATGATTTTGATGAATTAACCGCACAGCGATTTATTTTACAATGTGTCTTAGCAATGTTCGCAGAAGATAGGGGATTGTTACCAAGAGACTTATTTATCTCTTGTGTGCGAGATTGCTTGAACGGCGAGAGTTCTTATGATGTTTTGGGGGGCTTATTTCGGGAGATGAATCAACCTGGTATAACGTCTGCGGGTAAATATAAGGATGTCGATTATTTTAACGGAGGATTGTTTGCAAAAATTCATCCGATTGAGTTAACGCAGAAGGAATTAGAGTTTCTTGATGTTGCAGCAAGGCAGAATTGGAGTAAGATTCGTCCTGCTATTTTTGGTAATATCTTTGAAGGAACCGCTAACGCCAAAGAACGCCACGCCTACGGGATTCATTTTACCTCAGAAGCCGATATTATGAAGATTGTTCGCCCGACAATTAGCCGCTATTGGGAGGAGAAAATCGAAGCGGCGGGAACCATTGGCGAGTTGAATCAATTGCAAGTTGAATTACAGCAATATCGGGTACTCGATCCCGCGTGTGGTTCGGGTAATTTCTTGTATATTGCCTATCAGGAATTGAAGCGAATTGAGCAACTACTGTTAGATAAAGTTGTCTCTCGGCGTAAAGTCGCTAGAGAACAGTTAGAGATGAGTTTTGTCACCCCTAAACAGTTTTATGGCATTGATATTAATCCCTTTGCAGTAGAGTTGGCAAGAGTGACATTGATGATCGCGAGAAAGGTGGCAATTGACAAGCATGAGTTGACCGAAAATTCTTTACCCTTGGATACTTTAGATAATAATATTGTCTGTGCAGATGCCTTGTTTACACAATGGCCACAAGCAGATGCAATTATCGGTAATCCTCCTTTCTTGGGAGGTAAAAAATTAAGAACTGAATTAGGAGATGAATATGTAGAAAAAGTTTATCAAAGATTTCCAGAGGCTAAAGGACAACCAGATTTTTGTGTATTTTGGTTTAGAAAAGCTCATGATAATCTCGATCAAACTGGTAGAGCAGGATTAGTCGGAACTAATTCAATTTCTCAAGTTTCAGGTCGTGGAGCAAGTGTAGATTATATTGTTAGAAATGATGGCTTTATTCATGAAGCAATATCAAGTCAAAAATGGTCTGGTGATGCTGTTGTTCATGTCAGTATTGTAAATTGGTCGAAGAAGCTATCTGAAAAGATTTTTTTAGATAATTGTGCGGTCAAACATATTTCAACATCATTAAAATCGGAAATATCGGTTTCTCATGCCTTTAAACTTAATGCAAATGACAAATTATCTTTTGAAGGCTGTAAAATAATTGGCAAAGGATTTGTTATTTCTGAAAAAGAAGCCCAAGAATGGCTCAAGCAATATCCCAAAAATCAAGAAGTTCTTAAGCCTATGATTGATGGAAAGGGATTGATTAAACCTTGGTCTAATCAAGATTGGATTATTGATTTTAATCAAATGTCTTTAGAAGATGCTTATGAATATCATAAACCGATAAAAAGAGTTCAAGAAACTGTTAAATTAGAACGAGAACAGAAGAAAGACAAAACAGTGCGCGAAAAATGGTGGTTATTTGAACGCTCTCGACCGACAATGAGACAAGCATTAAAAGGACTAAAATTATATTTTGCAGTTCCTAAAATATCTAAATGGTGTATTTTTACTCCCGTAGATAGTGCTATTTTACCCTGTGAAGCGAATATGGTAATAGCATCAGAAGATTTTTATGTTCTCGGTATTCTTACCTCAAAGGTTCATCGCCTCTGGGTAAAAGCACAAAGTTCAACGTTAAAAGGAGATACTCGCTACACAAATACAACTTGCTTTGAAACCTTCCCTTTTCCACAAACATCTAGCCTTGAAATGGTTAATAAAATTCGCCAAACGATGACAGCACTGCATGAGTATCGCACTCAACAAATGGAAAAAAAACAGTGGGGAATTACTCAATTGTATAACCAGTTTTTCAATGAACCTAGCAGCCAACTCTACCAACTGCATCAAAAATTAGATAATATTGTCATGGAAGCCTATCACTTCCAAGAAGATGATGATATTTTAGAGAGATTACTAACATTAAATCTAGAATTAGCCGAGAAAGAAAAGCGCGGAGAAGCTATTCTTGGCCCTTGGGCGTGCGATCGCAGCTAAGCTGTACAATATCTAGATTGGTCTACCGCTTTAACATCGCTATATATTCTCTGGGTTAATGCCTAATTCTCGCAATTTTTCGGCTAATTTTTTAGCGCGTTGACGTTCTTGAAATAATTGAGATTCAGCGACTTCTGTCCGTTGAGATTCTTGTTGTAAACGTCGAGCCATTTCAAGATAAGTTGTAAAGAGTTCACCATTAGGATAGTAAAGGCGTAATGCTGATGGGGTTAATTCAAAACGAATTTCTAAACGGGGACTAATCCAATCTTGTATAGTTTCAATCACTTCTAGACGGGTTTCTCCTCTTAACCAACCACTTAAATCATTTTTATCAGGGTCGTATATATAATATTCTTCTACACCATATCGGTCATAAAAGCTCTGTTTTTTGTTCATTTCTGTCAGAGTATTACCAGGGGAAAGAATTTCAAATACCACTTGAGGTGCAATATTTCCTTCTTTCCACTGTTGATAAGAACCCCGATCTCCTTTTGGACTTCCAAATGCTACCATCACATCGGGTGCTTGACGTAGTTTATTATTTCCTTCTACGGGGTACCACAATAAATCTCCAGCGATAAAAACATTCTTGTCATTGGCAAACAACCACTCTAGATTAGATTCAATCACGGTAATCCAGCGAAATTGAACGGTATTGTCGGACATGGGTTTACCGTCACTGTCAGGGTAAATAACCTCTGATTTTGAAGAAGGTTTTAGTTGAGAAATCATTGCTTGATAACCGATACGATTAATTCGTATTCTACTATTTTTTAAAAAGATTTAGCGAGATCAACAAAGCCCGCCTGCGCGAGCTATTGTTTAGGCATAATTGTTTGATAAGACTTAAAAAGCTTGTTCGACTTCAGCAATTTCGGGAATGAATTCTCTAAGTCGCCGTTCGATGCCCATTTTCAGGGTCATGGTAGAACTGGGGCAAGAACCGCAGGCGCCTTGTAGACGAAGTCTGACGATGGGGCCGTCAATTTCGACGAGTTCGACATTTCCGCCATCAGCCATTAAATAAGGGCGCATTTCGTCTAAAACCTGTTCGACGTTTTCTGGGGTGAGTGTTAAAGACATAGTAATCCTCTATTGCTAATGGTTAAATCGCCGTTATCTTTATCGTAGCGTTAAGCCAATTCGTTTGAGCATGGATCTTCATGGGGATTAACCGCCACTGACGGGGGGGATTAACGCCACTTCATCGCCATCGATGAGAACCGTATCGGGGCTGACAAATTGGTAATTGACCCCGAAGCGCGTCACCTCGCCCCACTGTGCTAGTTCAGGATGGTTTTGAATCAGGTTATCTAAAACGGTCTTAACGGGGGTTTGCACTGGCAAGGATAGCGTTAATTCCGACGTGCCATAAGCTTCCTGATAGGCGGCAAACAGTTTAACAGTGATAGTAATTATTGGTTGAGTCATAATTTCTTATTGTCTGTTCACGGTCGCTAAAATACTTGAATGCGATTCAAGTATCGCGACCTCCCCTGTTCCCTTTCTAGTGGCCGATACCGCAGTAGCGAAATCCTGCTTCTTCTAAGACTTGACGGTCTAGAAAATTACGTCCGTCAATTATGACCGGATGGGTCATCAAACTGGCCATTTTGTAGTAGTCGAGTTTTTGGAACCCTTGCCAATCGGTGACTAGGACTAGAGCGTCGCAACCATCGGCAAGCATTTCGGGATTAGATTCAATGATCACTCCCGATAAGCCGTGACTCAGCCCTGATTGGGAGACAATGGGATCGTAGGCTTTGACTTTAGCTCCCAAGCGATTGAGTTGCTCGATAATAATTAATGAAGGAGCATCGCGCATATCGTCGGTATCTGGCTTAAATGTCAGTCCGAGCAAGCCAACCGTTTTTCCTTTGAGAATCTTTAAAGCTTGTTGTAATTTTTCGATGACAATGACCTTTTGCCGCTTGTTGACGTTGACGGCAGCGTTGAGCAGTTCGGTGTCGTAGCCATAATCCGAGGCAGTATGAATTAAGGCTGATACGTCTTTGGGGAAACACGAACCACCCCAACCAATCCCCGCTTGGAGGAATTTGTTGCCGATGCGGGAGTCTAGTCCGATGCCTCTAGCGACTTGGGTCACATCAGCACCAACGCGATCGCAAATATTGGCGACTTCATTGATAAAACTAATCTTCGTCGCTAAGAAGGCATTAGCCGCGTATTTAATCATCTCTGCTGAACTTAAATCGGTCACTACCACTGGCACGGGAGGCTTTGAGGGGTCATCGGCAAATTTTCGTGCCACCAAAGGCGCGTAGAGTTCTTGCATCATGGCAATGGCTCTGGTGCCAGTGCTGCCCAAAACAATGCGATCGGGGTTAAAAGTATCGTAAACCGCCGAACCTTCCCGCAAAAACTCTGGATTACTAACCACATCAAAGTCAGCCGCTTTTTCTAACATTTCTATGCCGCCGCCTGCTGTGACGAGGGATTTTTGGCGTTCGGCGATGCCGTCGAGAACGATCATTCTTACCCAATCTCCCGAACCGATAGGAACGGTTGATTTATTGACGATCACTTTATAACCGCCGTTGAGGTGTGTGCCAATACCGCGAGCGACTGCTTCGACATAACGAGTATCGCTGTCTCCGGTGGGTAAGGCAGGTGTACCTACCGCGATAAAGAGAATTTCCCCATGCTGAACGCCTGCTGCCAAATCAGTGGTAAATTCTAATCGCCCACTTTCGGCACAAGCGTGCATCAACTCCGACAATTCCGGTTCGTAAATGGGGGATTGCCCAGCTTTCATCAGTTTGACTTTTTCTTCGTTGTTGTCAACACAAATGACGTGATGTCCGATACGCGACAGACAAACACCCGTTACTAATCCAACATATCCCGTTCCGATGACACAGACGCGCATAATTTCTCAATCCTCTACAAATTAATTGATAATGGTTTATTGACGAAAACTCGTTCGCGAAAATCGGCGATCGTCATGGCTAGACCTTCGTTTAAAGGAATCGTCGGTTGCCATCCTAAATACGTTTTTGCTTTCGTGATGTCCGGTTGTCGCTGACGGGGATCGTCTTCAGGTAACGGCTTGTATATTAATTCAGTGTCGGGATTAATCATATTTTGGATGATTTGCGCTAATTCCAGAATAGTATATTCACCAGGATTGCCCAAATTAACTGGGCCAATATAGTCACTATTCATCAGTCGAATGAGTCCTTCGACTAAATCGGACACGTAACAGAAACTGCGCGTTTGGGAACCATCGCCATAAACCGTTAACGGCTGGCTTTGTAATGCCTGGACGATAAAATTACTGACCACGCGCCCATCTTGTTCTAGCATTCTCGACCCATAGGTGTTGAAAATCCGGGCAACCCGAATATCAACTTTATTTTCTCGATGATATTCAAAAGCCAGCGTTTCTGCCACGCGCTTACCTTCATCGTAACAACTGCGAATCCCAATACAGTTGACATTTCCTCGATATTCTTCGGGTTGTGGGTGGACTTCGGGATCGCCGTAAACTTCTGAGGTAGAGGCTAGCAGGAATCTCGCTTGAACCCGCTTAGCTAACCCCAGCATATAGAGTGTCCCTAATACATTTGTTTTAATAGTTTTAACAGGATTGAACTGATAGTGAACGGGAGAGGCAGGACAGGCGAGATGGTAGATCTGATCGACTTCTAAGCGAATGGGTTCGGTGATATCGTGGCGAATTAGCTCAAAATAGGGGTGGTCGAACCACTTGAGGATATTGCGCTTGTGACCGGTGTAGAAGTTATCTAAACAGAGGACTTCGTGTTCCTGTTCCATCAAGCGATCGATGAGGTGGGAACCGATGAAACCAGCACCACCCGTGACTAGGATTCTCATGTAACTAACGATTCAAATTTTGAGATTTATCTTAACCTACCTTTGCTTTATTTTTTTGGCAAGCCTGATGATATGACTTAACTAGAATACTAACAAAGGCAAGCGGCGAGAGGGAATATTCAAGAGTGTTCCCTGTTCCCTGCTATAAGTTCTCGAATCGTTAAAGCAGTCGCCGGAGCAAGTAACACACCGTTGCGATAGTGTCCAGTTGCTAGCAGAACGTTGTCACAATTGGGTAATTTTCTGATAATTGGTGCGGGTTCTCCTTGGGGACGAGGGCGCTTACCTGTCCAAGTTCGGACGATCGCTCCTTGCGCTAAAACCGGACAAAATGCGATCGCCTGTTGTCTGACTTGTTCTAATAATTCGGCGTTTTCGACTACTTTTCCGTCTTCATCAGGAAATTCAACCGTTGCTCCTATCCAATAATTCCCTTCGCCAACCGGAACGATATGCAAGTCATTTCCCGTAATAACGGGTTGAAATTGGGCATTACCTAGAGGTTTAAAGAACTTTACTTGTAATGCCTGTCCCAAGACGGGGCGAATATCAACTGTATCCGTTAAGGGAGTCGTCCCCAATCCTGCCGCGATGACTGTCCAATCCACTTTAATCGTTGCATCCGTAGTCTGAATTTGGCTACAATGACGTATATTTGAGGCTGTAGAGCTATTAAAAAGCAATTTTTGAACTTTTACTCCAAATTTGCAGTTAACCCCGTTTTGATGGGCTGCTGTGACGAGGGCTTGGGTTAAGACGGTGGGATCGAGTTGGCGATCGCAGGGTGAATAGATTGCCCCAATAATGCGATCGTTTATGACTTGGGGACACTGTTGGGTTAACTGTTGACGATCCCAAATTTCTAGCGGATAGTTTTGCGAATGGCGAATTTTACTTAATATATCCCACTTTTCTCTTTCAGCTTCGTCAAAGCACAGCCTGAGAATGCCATGACGGTTAAAAGGGATTTTGATATCAGTGAGGGTTTCTAGTTCGGGAATCAAGGTTTCGTAGCGTTCTAGGCTAGTTTGGCGCAGTTTCCAGGCTCTACCTTTGGTTTTGTGGCTGATTACCCCCATCATCACCCCTAATGCTGCGCCTGTCGAACCAGAAGCGGGTAATTTTTCATCAATCAGGGTAATTTTTAATCCCTTAATTAAACTAAGTTCATAAGCGATCGTCGCTCCAATTATCCCACAACCAACAATAGCAACCTGAGTCATGATGTGTCGTTTAGCAGATGGATAATCATAAGGCGAGCTTCAGCAAGTCGTCTAGCGAATATGGGCAATTTTCAGGAAGCTCACTTTTAAGTTCTGGGTAATCTATCAATACGTCCCGTTTGGCGCGTCTATAGACTTTTTCTAAGTCAATTTTGTTTTTTAGGGATTGGGTTAAACGGTCTTCAATTCCATCAGTAAAAGTGTTAATTTCTTTTTGCCAACCTAAGCGACAATATTCGTCATCTACGTATTGAAGCTTAAAGCGATGGGCAATCAGTTGTTTGAGATAACTTTCTACGGCGTGCAGTTGTTCTCTGCCCAATGATTCTATCTCCTCGCTCAAGTTATCCCAGTCTAAGGCTTCTACATGGCGTTCCCGCAAAGCTTGAGACTGTGCGATCGTCCACTGGTAAAAGTCTTGATCATAAAGCGACATCTCTTTAAGAGGCGATCGATTTTGTCCGACTTCAACAGGCATTTGACTCATAAGGTTATTCTCCAAGTAGAAATGATTATCCCCACTTTCTCGATTGTAATACCATTTGAATGATGAACACTGTAACATAGGCATTTCCTGCCTGTGATATACTGGAAGGCTGTGTTACTGTTTACGTCTCAAATGAAAATGCTATATAATTTAGAATAAATTAGTCAAAAACATGAATATTTAAGGTTGGAGAGAAGGATTGCCTACTGAAAAACAGAAAAACACAATTGTCTTCATTTGCCAGCTTTTATCTAATCTTTTACAGCCTATTTGGTTATTTAGGTTCGATCCTGGAAAAAAATCTATTTTTATCCTTGCTGGTCGAGAAGAAAGTTTAGAAATTACGATTTTCAAAAATGGACAATGGGAGTTTAATCAACAATGACGAAGCCTGATTTTCAACAAATGAGTCGTCAAGAACTCAAAAAATACATTCTATCTCATCCAACAGATGATGAAGCAATTCATGAATTATTTATTAATCGACGTAATCCTAATGCCCAAATTTATCCTTATCCCTACGATATGCCTTATGAAGAAGTCGAAGCCATTTTTAAGTCTAAATTAAACCAAGAGCAAACTTGATAAAACGACTCACCTCAACTGTGAGACAATAGAATTTAAATGTTCTACAGCTTATGACCGACGATATCCGCAGAACTGCCGTTCAATCTCTCTACAACACCTATCCTTTTCCTCCCGAACCTCTCCTAGACGAACCGCCACCCGGTTATAATTGGCGGTGGAACTGGATTGCTGCTTACAACTTCTGTACCGGACGCAAACCTCCCACTGAGAATATCCGCATCCTTGATGCAGGTTGTGGGACGGGAGTAGGAACAGAATATTTAATCCTTCTCAATCCTCAAGCAGAAATTGTCGGTATCGATATTAGTGAAAAAGCTTTAGAAATTGCCCAAGAACGCTGCCAACGTTCGGGTGTTGCTGCCAAACATCAATCTTCTATTAGTTTCCATCACCTTCCGCTAGAAAACGCGACGCAACTCGAAGGAGAATTTGATTTAATTAATTGTGTCGGCGTGTTACATCACTTACCCAATCCTATTGCAGGCATTCAAGCATTAGCGCAAAAATTAGCTCCTGGTGGACTGTTGCACATCTTTGTCTATGCGGAGTTGGGACGGCACGAGATTCAACTGATGCAGCAAGCGATCGCTTTGTTGCAAAATGACAAACGCGGGGATTATCAAGATGGCGTATTTGTCGGCAGACAAATTTTTGCCTCTTTGCCAGAAAACAATCGCCTCGTTAGACGGGAAAAAGAACGCTGGTCACTGGAAAATCACCGAGATGAGTCGTTTGCTGATATGTACGTCCATCCACAGGAAATTGACTACAATATTGACACGCTATTTGCTTTAATTGAAGCGTCAGGACTGGAATTTCTGGGTTTTTCCAACCCTCAATACTGGCAGTTAGAACGATTATTAGGTCAGTCTCCCGAATTAATGGAACGAGTGAAAAATTTAAGTGATCGCACTCAATATCGACTGACAGAACTTCTTGACCCTGAAAACATCACACACTACGAATTTTTTCTCGCTAAACCGCCTTTAATTAAAACAGATTGGTCGGATGATACTATTTTATTAAGTTCCATCCCTGAACGCCATCCTTGTATGTACGGTTGGCCGAGTCATCATATTCTAGATTACAACTATCAACCCGTTCAGCTATCAGAAGCTGAATTTGACTTTTTACAGGCGTGTCAGGGAAAACAATCAGTTAGAGAAATTCTGTCTTCGGTGACGTTATCGCTAGAGGGAGTGCGTAAGCTACAGCAGCAACAGGCGATCGTGTTAACTCCATTTACCTCCATTGCTATGAAATTAGTCTAAAGTAGGAATGGGAAAAAACAATAATGCCTACCGAAATCCAAAAGGATACTGTTATTTTTATCTGTCAGCTTCTCTCCATACTCTATCAACCTATTTGGTTATTTAGATACGACGCGAAAGAACGCTATGTTTTCTTGATAGCAGGACGAGAAGAAGGATTAGAAATTACGATTTTTGCAGATGGACATTGGGAGTTTAATCAAGATGACGAAACCTAACTTTCAACAAATGACTCGCAAAGAATTGAAAAAATATATATTAGCTCACCCGACTGATGATGAAGCTATCCGCGAGTTTGTGATGAATCGCCGTAGTCCCAATGCCGTTGTCTATCCTCCTCCTTCTACCATGTCTTATGAAGAAATTGAAGCCATTTTTAAGGCAAAAATAAAGCCATCTGATATCAGTGGAGAAAACCGAATTTAATATGACGTTAAATCACGAAAAACGTCTCTCTCAACATAATGGGGTAAAATTTTCGTGTATGACGGTCTAAAGCTGAGCTAGGATTGGGATAAATCTTTTCTAATTCCCCAATTTTGCTTATGGAACCCCTGACAACGGCAGCGATCGCAATTGGTTCGATTGTAGCGACTAAAGCGTTAGAAAAAACCGGAGAGAAAGCCACAGAAACCCTGTGGGAACAAATCGGTAAGTTTCTCAACTCCCTCAAACAACAATCTCCTGATACAGTAACGGCAATTGAAAAAGCACCCGAACAGCCGTTAGACTACGGAAAAGCCGTCTTAGAAGTTGAGTCTGCTGCAAAAGCCAATCCTCAAGTGGCGCAAACGATGGCAGAATTGGTGACAACGGTAGAAGCTGAATCAAATCCTAGATTGGATGAATTGCTTAAAGCGGTAAAAGAGACGCTTGCATCTCAACAGCCGATGGTTCAAAACAATACAAAGTTAGCAGAGAAAATCAACAATGTCATTCAGGCTCAAATAGTTTACCTTACTCAGCATATTACCTTTTGACTAGAGTCGTCCGAACGGGAACGGACAAAGATAAATCCCCCCAATAATATTAAGTTGCGTCCTTCGCCTCATTTTGTGGGGCGAGATTTGGCACAGTTACACCGACAGTTACAAACCGAGAACCAAGTCGGCATTTTTGCGATTTCAGGCATTGGCGGCATCGGCAAGACAGAATTAGCCCTCCAGTATGCCTTAAACTATCAAAATGACTACCCTGGTGGCTTGTGTTGGCTGGAGGCAAGAAGCGGCGATGTGGGATCACGCTTATTGAGTTTTGCCCGAATTGAACTCAATCTCCCGATTCCTGAAGGCTTAACCCTAGAAGAACAAATAGGTTACTGTTGGCGCAACTGGGTAGAAGGGACAGCTTTAATCGTCTTCGATGACGTGCAGAAATACGCAGATATTAAGCCTTATTTACCCCCATCAACCCCAAAATTCAAAGTTTTACTCACCAGTCGCAAACGGTTAGGCAGTAACGTTCTCTCCCTCCCCTTAGCCGTTCTCACACCAGAAGCAGCATTAGACTTATTACAGTCCCTTGTTACTGATGGACGCATCGCCGCAGAATTAGAACAAGCAAAGGCGTTGTGTCACTGGTTGGGACACTTACCCTTAGCGATAGAATTAGTCGGACGCTATCTCTATAAGTCTCCTACACGAACGATTAGTCAAGTTCGGCAGCAGCTAGAAAGCTTGCAGTTAGCTGCACAAGCACTGTGTAAGCATCCCGAAGGCGACGAAGACATGAACGCCAAATTAGGGGTAGCGGCGGCATTTGAATTGAGTTGGAATACTTTATCTCCCGAAGCACAAAGATTAGGGTGTCGCTTGAGTTTGTTTGCCGCGACTCCCTTTAATTGGCAATGGGTAGAGACTGCCTTTGCTGAAAGTGACTCTGCTGAGTTATATGGGTTACACCTGCTGTCAGTAAGCGAAAATCGTTGGTTGTCTCTGCATCCTCTAATTCGGGAATTCTTCTCAATGAAGTTATTAGAGTTGCCAGAAGCAGAAATAGATGGGGATAAGTGGCGTTTCTGTAGGGTAATGGTAGCAAAAGCAAAGGAAATACCTCAAACGCTGACAGTAGATAACATTGCCAGCATTAAAGATACTATTCCCCACCTCGAAGAAGTAGCAAACCACCTTATTAAGGCTGTCGAGGATGAAAATTTATTTTGGATTTTTGTGGGACTGGGTGGATATTATAAAGAACAAGGACTTTACCAAGCTGCTGAACCTTGGTGTAAAAAGTGTCTCAGGGTGGTGAGAAGTCGTTTAGGAGACAACCATCCCCTTGTCGCTACTTCCCTCAACAATTTAGCAGAACTCTACCGTTCCCAAGGACGCTACGAGGAAGCCGAACCCCTCTATAAAGAGGCTTTAGACCTGAGAAAACGCCTTTTAGGAGACAACCATTCCGATGTCGCTACTTCTCTCAACAATTTAGCCCTACTCTACTATTCCCAAGGACGCTACGAAGCAGCGGAACCCCTCTATTTAGAAGCTTTAGACCTGAGAAAACGCCTTTTAGGAGACAACCATTCCGATGTCGCTACTTCCCTCAACAATTTAGCCGCACTCTACCGTTCACAAGGACGCTACGAAGCCACTGAACCCCTCTATTTAGAAGCTTTAGACCTGAGAAAACGCCTTTTAGGAGACAAACATCCCGATGTCGCTGCTTCCCTCAACAATTTAGCCGTACTCTACTACTCCCAAGGACGCTACGAAGCAGCCGAACCCCTCTATTTAGAAGCTTTAGACCTGAGAAAACGCCTGTTAGGAGACCACCATCCCGATGTCGCTACTTCTCTCAACAATTTAGCCTCACTCTACTACTCCCAAGGACGCTACGAAGCCGCCGAACCCCTCTATTTAGCAGCTTTAGACCTGAGAAAACGCCTCTTAGGAGACAACCATCCCGATGTCGCTACTTCCCTCAACAATTTAGCCGTACTCTACTACTCCCAAGGACGTTACGAAGCCACTGAACCCCTCTATTTAGAAGCCATTGCTATCTGTCTGAGAGTGTTAGGAGAAAATCATGCCAACACGATAACCATTGT
>JBGTNM010000548.1:0-28575 GCA_041743025.1 Microcystaceae cyanobacterium | reverse complement strand
AAGCAGAGATGAGAGCCACCATATTGAAATTGATCGCCTTTTTCTTTGAGGTGTTGAATTCCGCGATATTGAGGAATAACTAAAGCAATTTCTTGACGAATACTAGCTGTATCTTCAAAATACAATTTATCGGCAATTTCAGGAACAACTCGTCTAGCAAGTTCCATAAATACTTCCCATTCAGAACGTGCTTCACCGATTCTTCTACCGGCAATTTCAGGACTAAAAACCACTCTCCTTTCAGTAGTCGTTTCCGTCACGCCGCCAGCAATTTCATAGCGAGTGGTTGCGGGTAATAAAATAACCGTTTCTTTAGGTTCTAGTAACATTTGTTTAGAACAGACAATATCCATATGAACCCGTAAAGGGATGTTTAATAAGGCTTTTTCTACATAATCAGGATCGGGCAAAACTTCTAGAAAATTTCCGCCGACTGCCCAGAGGACATCTAATTTATTTTCGGCGGCAGCATCTATCATTTCTGAAGCCATCAATCCCTTCGTAGTGGGAACGTTAAAATCCCAAAGTTGGCTCATTTCTTGTGCAGTTTGAGTATTGATATTTCTGCCCCCAGGAAATACAGTAGAATAACACCCCATTTCCGCCCCTCCCTGTACCCCAGAATGCCCTCGAATGGGCATCAAACCGCATCCTTCTCGCCCAATAAATCCTTTAGTTAGCGCTAAATTAATAATCGCTTTAACGTTTTCTTCACCACATTCATGTTGGGTAATTCCCATACTCCAAACAAAGACGGCTTTTTCTGCCTCACTAATCATTTGAGCAAAAGCATACATTTCTTCTTTTGAGGCTCCAGAGAGAGCTTCTAAGTCTTCCCAAGATTGCGTTTCTAAACTTGCTTTTAAATCGGCGAAATTATTGGTATAATTGTCAATAAAATAAGAGTCAAACCATTGATTCTCAAGAATATGTTTGAGAGTTCCATTAATAAAAGGAATGTCGCCGCCAACATTAATTAAAAAGAAATCTTCCGCGAATTTCGTGCCAAATAAAGCACTTTCAGGAATCGAAGGAACCCAGTAACGCTCCATCCCTGGTTCGCGATAAGTATTGATAACAACGATGCGCGTTCCGGCTTTTTTCGCCCAGTGAAGATATTTCACTGTAACGGGTTGATTGTTAGCAACATTAGAACCAATAAAGACCAATAAATCTGTCCCAATCCAATCTTTATAAGAACAAGTAGTTGCGGCAACACCTAAAGCGAATTTTAACGCCCCAGTACTCGGAGAATGACAGATTCTTGCTGCATTATCAATATTGTTGGTTCCCATTGCCCTAACCGCTTTTTGGGCAGCATAATAAGTCTCATTAACCGTGCCGCGACTGGTCAGGTAAAATGCAGTACGGTCACACTGCGTCTGTTTAATGCGCGTGGCAATGGTATCTAAAGCTTCTTCCCAGCTAATCTGGCGAAATCCTTTATCTGTTTTATCTCGCCGCATAGGATAGGGCAATCTTCCCAATTCTCGCAATTGACTGCCGCTTTTGGACTTAAAGAGGGAAACATCTGCTAAAATTTTCGGGTCAAAGGCAGACATAGTATTGAGGCGTAACAGTCGCAACCGCACGTTACATAAATGCAACCCCTCTAACGTCCAATCTTTCATCCCCGTCGTACCAAGAGAACAACCGTCACACACTCCCTGATTTAAGATTTGCCAAGCATAGGGCAATTCATCGAAGTTTTCCAATGCGGCGCGAATAACTTCCCAATAATTGTTAGGATATTGTTCTCCCAGTCCAAAAGGCTTCCAACTTGCCCAGATTTCAGGATTCCAGCGTTTTTGCGGCTTGCGTAGCATAATAAATATTTAAAGAGATTCGTTCTCTTAATAATTGATTAGGGAACGACACCTTCTTCTTCTTCCCACAATTGTACTTTTGCCATTTGACACACCATGTTTTGTTGGTCGGCAAATTGATGCATCCATCGTCCCATTTGTTGTTGTTCGTCCTCGCCTTGCAGCCAGGTAATCGTCAAAATACCAATGATGTCTGTTGACGGTTCACAAGAAAATTTCAGCGCGTTGGGGGGAACGTCGGCAATACGCTGTTGGCATTGCCAACGATCGCCTGCGATCGCCGCTTGCCAAGTGGGAACATTTTTCACTTCTACTTGAATTTGCTTATCGCCTTCAATGCACGTCCAGCTTATCAATTGATCGGGCGTGTTGGGAAGATCGTCTATGTCAGCATTTCTCCCAGGATTAGTCGGGATTTGGGCGAAAATCGGTGTCGAAATAGAAGCGACAACACTTACGTTTAAAGTGAGCGCTAGTCTAAAAACCCATCTTTTCAAGCTTATCATCATAAAACCCTTGATCGCCTCTCAACTATCTACATTAACTAATTTTTCTTTGGCTTTTTCTACCCTATCTTCTGCCGTTTGCATCAATTCTTCTTGGTTTTCTACCATTTCTCCCGGATAATTTTCTAGGACTCTGGTTGACAGAGAAATGCGATTTTTATAATCATCTACTTCAACCACCATGACTTTAATCGTTTGCCCGACAGTGAATACATGGTCAAGGGAGTCAATGCGAGTGGCGCTAATTTGAGTAATGTGCAACAATCCGGTTACACCCTCTAAATCGACAAATACGCCATAGGGTTGAATTCTGGTCACTTTTCCGGCGACGAGTGTGCCAGGGACAACCTTACCAATTTCGACTGATAGCATGGCGCGGCGTTGAGAGAGAACTAATTTTTTGTTTTCGGGGTCAACTTCTAAAAAATTAACGGTCAGTAATTGCCCAACTAAACCGTCTAGATCTTCTTTTTCCAGCAAGTGCGATCGCGGAATGAACCCTCGCAACCCGTCTATCTCGCCAATCACTCCTCCACGATTGCTTCCGGTGACGCGCATCTGTACCGTTTTGCCACTTTCTGCCATTTCTTCAGCCGCCTCCCACGCTTGGGAGACTAACAACTGACGGCGCGATAGCGTGATTTGTCCTTCGGCATTTTGTTCGCCAATAATCAGAAAATCCTGTTCTTCTTGTAGCGGCAGGATTTGAGCTAAATCAATCACATTGTCCAGCGCAGCTTCTTGCAGGGGAACGAATCCTGATGACTTGCCTCCGATATCAACATAAGCCCCATCTGAAGTGTATTGAAAAACCTTGCCTCGGATGACCTGTCCTTTTTGAAATGTGTAGTCGTGTTCTGCTAGTGCCTGGGCAAACTCATCTGTTGAAAAGGCAATTTTAGAGGCTTGAGAAGAAATAAATTCTGAAGTCATGTTTTTCGCTTATTGTTGCTCAACTATCAATGAGGGATTGATAATTGTTCGTGGTTTATGATTTGAAGGTGCTGCAAAATAACTCTAACACATGGTTCCAGGCATCTTCAGCCGACTGAAGGTTATAACTTGCCCTATGATCGCAAAAGAAGCCGTGATCGGCTCCAGCGTAGCGAAATAGCTGATAAGGAATGTTATATTTTTGTAAAGCCGCTTCGATTTCGTCTACTTGTTCGGGGGGAATGCTAGCATCTTTCATGCCAAAAAAACCATAAAGCGTCCCTTTAATGTCTGAGGTACTGCCCAGAGTCGGTTCTCCATCGCCAGGACTCCAATTAGTAATGCCTGCGCCGTAGAACGAAGCAGTCGCTTTAATGTCTTCTAAAATAGACACTAAATAAACAACGTGTCCGCCAAAACAAAAGCCAATCGCTCCCACTCCGCCTTTTTTGACTTGGGGGAGGGTGTAGAGATGGTCAATTATGGCTTGAATGTCGCTGAGGAGTTCTGAAGCTTTAGTTCGGTTTTTGTAAACTCGTCCAAGGGTGATATCTTCTGGCGTGTAACCCGTTTCAAAACTAGGGGCTTGCCGTTGGTAGATAGCCGGGGCGATCGCGACATAGCCTGCTTGTGCTATTCTGCGCGTGACAGCGCGAATGTGGTCGTTTACCCCAAAAATTTCTTGAATGACGATAATGCCTGGAAATTCCCCTGCTTCGGCTGGCAGGACGAGATAGGCATCGATTAATAAGTCGCTGTTAGGGATTTTAATTTGGCGAGTTTCTAGATCAGACATTACTATAATTAATGACTAATGATTTTGCGATCGCGTTTAATTAATTTAGCATTTTTCAAGTCATTATCTCCAAAGTTAAGAGGAGTAAAAATGAGCAGGAATGATGAATATAAGGAATTTCTTCCTAATGACGAGTTAGATAGTGAGCGAATCGTCGCTGAATACTCTGTCGATCCTAAGTCTCCCTATCAAGATCAAGAAAAAATTCCCTCTGGATACGATCCTATGGGCGAGATATATCTGCGTGGAAGAGCTTTTAGAGGTTTAGCAGGAGGAAGAATTCGTTGGTGGGTGCTGATTTCGGGCTGGATAATCTTTGGAGGTTTAGCTTTAGTGATTCTGATTCCAGTAATTACCTCAGCAGCTTTTGAATTACTACCAGCCTTAGTTATTGTATCCATTCCTCTGATAATTCTGGGGAGAGGAACAGTTGCCAAGCTCTCTACACAGAAGCCTAAAAAAAGGAGAAGATAGTTGATTTTTGGTCACAGTTATTGATTACCTTAATTGGTAAATTAGAGATAAACTGGGATCGCTTAAAATTGCTATACATACCCTTTTTTATTTACTGTTTTGTAAGATGAAACTGTCTCCATTCGTTCCTTTATTATTGCTCGTTTTAGTATCTGCCTGCCGACAAGAACAAGTTGCGGGAAAAAATCAGGAACAAACCCTTGTTCAATCCACTCCATCACCTCAAAAAAATCTCATTCAAACTCAACCATTAACCCTTCAACCGATTCAAATTACACCAGAGAGTTTACCCCCTCCCTTTGCGACCGAAAGTGCTGCCAATTCTCCACAGGTGATCCCGATTCCAGCCAAGCCAACGCTTAATCTTCCTGCGGGTTTTAAAGTCAATGTTTTTGCCGAAAAATTAGATCGTCCTCGTTGGTTAGCCCTAACCCCAACGGGAGAGATTTTAGTCACAGAAACTAGACAGAATCGAATTCGTTTGCTCAAAGATAATAACCAAGACGGGATTGCTGAGGTTTATCAAACCTTTGCTACTGCTGAAAATGGCTTAAATATTCCTTTTGGCATGGCTTTTGCAGGCAATTATTTTTTCTTAGGCAACCACAATGAAGTTCGCCGCTATCCTTATCAAGTAGGAGCAGAAAAACTAACGGGTTCTGGCGAAAAAATCACCGAACTTCCGGGGGGAGGATACCGACAACACTGGACGCGAAATGTCATTGTTTCACCCAACAGCAAACAGTTATTTGTTTCGATTGGCTCGCAAAGTAATGTAGATGCTGAACCGTTGCCTCGTGCTTCTGTGCAAGTGATGAATTTAGATGGCTCAAATCGCCAAACATTTGCCTACGGACTTCGCAATCCAGTAGGATTAGATTTTCACCCCATAACGCAAGAACTTTATACGACTGTAAATGAACGAGATGGTTTAGGAGACGATCTCGTTCCTGATTATTTAACTCGCCTACGTCAAGGAGAATTTTACGGCTGGCCCTTTGTTTATTTTACGCCAAAATTACTCGATCCGCGTCAAGTGATTAATAACAAAAGTCGTAACCCCGAATTAGCGGCAAAAACGAAAATGCCAGACGTTCTTTTTCAGGCACATTCTGCTGCTTTAGGCTTACAATTTTATGACGGTAAAACCTTTCCCAATAAGTATCATAATGGGGTATTTGTTGCTTTTAGAGGCTCTTGGAATCGAGGTCAAGGAACAGGCTATAAAATTGTGTTTGTTCCGTTTGGCAAAGACCATCAACCGCTCGGTTATTATGAAGATTTTCTAACAGGATTTTTAACCAATCCATCCGTTCCTAAAACTTGGGGTCGTCCCGTTGGCTTGTTGGTTTTACCGGATGGCAGCTTGTTAGTAACCGAAGAAGCAAATGGACGAATTTACCGCATTCAATATCAATAAAATCTTGTAGGGTGGGCATTGCCCACCTCACTCTCTAACTTAACAATTTCTATGGCGCTGGACTCACTTTATCAATGACAGCAATCGTTCCATCATCTTTAACTTGCCAAACATCATAACTGCCGATAACATCCCCATTGTCATCAATATCGACATTACCACTCGCACCCTGATAGTTAATATCTTCTCCTTTTTTCACTAATGCTAAGGCTTCACAAGGGTCGCTTACTTCTGTCCCTGGCGCATTGGCGATATCGCGCAATTTACTTTGAATGCCTTCTCCAGTATTAGTATCTGCGGCTTCGGCAGCTAACATCAACAACATAGCAGCATCCCAACTGTGAGGCACAAAAGCCGTAACATCTTTGCCCGTTTTTTCCTTCCATTTTGTTGTAAAAGCTTCTAAGGCTTTGCCATCAGCACCGGGAACGGTTCCCAACGCGCCGCTAATGATGGACTTGCCATCGCTGGTTTTGCCGACCTGTTTGACAAAATCAGGTGAATAAACCCCGTCTGTCAGTAAAAAGGTGACTCCTTCACTCAATCCTTGGTTATAAGCCGACTGTAGGAGAATACTGCCCGTTTCGGTATAAAGAACGGCAGCGACAGCATCAGGCTTGTTGGCAAAGGCGGCGGCGGCTTCACTATCGAGGGTTGCCGCTTTGGGGTCGTAGCGGACAGGTTTATCTTTGCCAGCAATACTTCCTCCTAGCTTCTCAAACGCCTCGACGAATTGCTGTTCAAAGCCAACCCCATAATCATTATTGATGACCACCGTCGAAACATTTTTAAATCCTTTCTCTTTGGCGAGTGCTGCGAGGGCCTGCGCTTGATAGGTATCAGGTGGGGCAGTTCTCGCCCAAAAACCCTGGAAGTCTCCATTTTTTGCCTGTTCCGTAAAAACAGGACTGGTACTGCCTGGAGAAATCATCATGACTTTGTTTTTGGCAGCAATGTTAACTGCCGAACTGGAAACGCTACTGGCAAACGAGCCAACGACACCAGCCACCTTATCCACTTCCGCGAGTTTGGTCATGGCGGCTGAACCTGCTGTCGGGTCAGTTTGGTCATCTTCGGCAATGATTGTGACGGGTTTATCGTTGACACCACCACAGGCATTAATTTCATCGACGGCTATTTTCACTGCTTCTGGCATATTTTGGCCAATTGAAGATAAATCACCCGTAATAGGCAGCAATGCACCGAGTTTCAAGCCATCTCCTTCCCCAGTCGGACTCGCCGGCGATTGAACATTGTCGGCTGGCTGTCTGTCACCACAGGCAGTAAGCAAAGTGGTTGTTAAGGTAGCGGTTAACCCTAGGGCAAAAGAAGCTTGAATCGAACGTTTTTGCAAAAATTGGCTTACCATTTACTCCCTCTTTTCGTAGTTTGATTGACCCTTGATTCTACAATCTGTCACGTCTGTTGAAGACAAATTTATAATGAAGGGGTAAAAAATCGCTGACAGCGAGCAAATTTAAGGAGACACTCAATATGGCTTGGCGCGGGTCAACTGATATCAAAGACCGGATTTTTGGCACGTTAGTGTATTGTTTTGCTTTCTACGACGCAGCCGCTTTTGGGCAATTCCTCCTCCAACAGTTTCCCGTCTTTAACTTTCTTATCTTACCCGCACTCCCTGCTGTCTTCATTTATGGATTATTAGGCACGGTTGCAGGGCAATTTGCCAGTTTCATTGTTTTTTTACTGCTGTTTATTGCTGTGGTCAGAAACGATCGCATCAGTCACTTCATCCGCTACAACACCATGCAATCGATTCTCATTGGCATTATTTTGGCATTGATTAGCCTGATTGTCCAATACGTTCTCACTCCTGCCTTCGGTCAGAGCGGTTTGCTCATCGAAACGCTATTTAACGTGGTTTTTCTCGGAGGGCTGGCTGCCTGTTACTATTCAATGATTCAGTCGGCGTTAGGACGCTATGCCGAAATTCCTACGATTTCTGAGGCGGCATACTCTCAGGTGCGTTAGTAAGATTAGGCGCTAAGCTAGCTGCAATGACAGGATTTTCTAAGCTGCCAATGCCCTCAATTTCGACGCGCACCGTATCCCCAACTTGCATAGGACTGATTCCTTCGGGGGTTCCTGTTAGTATCACATCCCCCGGTAGCAAAGTCATCACTTGCGAAATATAGGCAACCAATACCTCCGGCGAAAAGACCATCTCAGAGAGCAAAGCTGACTGTCGCGGTTGGCTTTCTGAGTTGAGAAAAGTTTGCAAGCTAGCTCCAGCACTCAATTCCCTCACAATCCAAGGGCCGAGGGGACAAAAGCTATCAAATCCTTTGGCTCTTGTCCATTGGCTGTCTTGACGCTGTAGGTCGCGAGCGGTAACGTCGTTGGCAATCGTGTAGCCCCAAATTTTGGCTCGTGCTTGCTCTGGGGTGCAATATTTGGCAGATTTGCCCATCACCAAAGCTAGTTCTCCTTCGTAATCAACCCGTTGAGACTGAGGCGGATAGATAATTGGCTGTCCCTCGGCAATGATGGTGGTAGGCGGTTTGAGAAATAATAGCGGTTCTACTGGCACAGGATTGCCTAATTCGGCGGCATGGGCGCGATAGTTTCTGCCAACCGCTATGATTTTAGAAGGGGTACAAGGAGTCAGCAATTCATAGCTGTCAGGGTCTAAGATAGAATCAGTCGGCTGTCCTCCCAACCAAGGAGCCTCGTCGAATACTGCAACACTGCGATTGGCATTGAGAAGTCCATAGCCAATGAATCCTTGTTGATTTTTTACCCGAACGTAGCGTTGCGCCATAGCCATCAAAGGTCAATAAAAGGTGAAGTTGAAACAGTGGGAACCCAAAAGCTAAACTGGAAATTGGCGATCGCTTAAAAAAGCGTAGTATGATTTTAGATCCTTGCTTCAGTCTCTAAAGCTAAATAGCAAATCTGCACCTAGTTTGTCTAGCGATTGACACTGAAGCCATTTTGTCCATAAGGAGTACTGCCTTCATGATTGAATCCTATGAAATGATTTACATCCTGCGTCCCGATTTAAACGAAGAGCAGGTGCAACAAGAGGTCAACAAATATCGAGAGTTTTTGAGCCAGTATAGCTTAGAAAATCTTGAAGTCAAAATTTGGGGTAAACGCCGACTCGCCTATTCCATCAAGAGATTTAATGACGGCATTTACGTCCAAATGAACTATCAAGCTGATGGTAAGCACGTCGCGCCCTTAGAACGCGCTATGCGCCTGAGTGACGAAGTCATCCGCTATCTGACGATTAAATTGCCGAAAGTTGCAACAACGCCACCGGAGGCAGAAATTGAAGCACTCGAACCCGAAGCTGCTTTAGCTTAACGGAACGTCAGTTCGATGGTAGTGTCTGCTGAGCTTCTCGCTCAGGGGGTAACAGGGCAAGGTTAAAGGGGAAAGGAACGCAATCATCAGCCTTTTCCCCTTCCCCTTGTCCCATTTCAGATAAATATCGAGTTTACCCAGTACCCATCCGCCGAATCCTGTGTTAAACTTAATTCATTATAAAATTATGACAAGCTACAAGAACAAAGCAAGCGTATCAGAGGAGCAGTCTGTCTGATGGACTACTTGGAAAAAGTTCTGGAAAAGCTCAAAGAATGGGCCCAAAAGCTAATCGAAACATTGCTTGGCCCTCAAACAGAACCCGAACCTGAGCTAATTCCCGTTCCTGTCAAAGACCCCCAACGCCGCCGAGTGCGTTGAATCACTTTCAGTGTCTCTAGAAATGTCACGGCAGTTGAGCCTCCTAGTTCTCCACGGCCCGAATCTCAACTTGTTAGGCATCAGAGAACCGGGAATTTACGGCTCTGTTACGCTAGAAGCCATCAATTTGCTTCTCACCCACGAAGCAACTAATCTTGGCGTGCATCTTGAGTGCTTGCAGTCCAATCAGGAAGGAACCCTAGTTGATGCCATTCACAGCGCATTAGGCAAGCAAGACGGCATCCTGATCAATGCAGGAGCTTATACCCATACGAGCATTGCTATTCGAGATGCCCTATCGGGGGTCAAAATCCCGACGGTTGAAGTGCATTTAAGCAATATTTACCAGCGAGAGGAATTTCGCCACCATTCTTACATTGCTCCGATTGCCGTCGGTCAGATTAGCGGATTTGGGGCGCAAAGCTACCGTTTGGGTTTATGGGCGTTGGTTAACTATCTTAGAAACGTATGAACGTCAAGCTCCTTCACATAACGCTTAGTTTAATACTTTCTATCGTTTTTGCGAGCCAGCTTAAGGCACAGCAAGAAACGGTATTAGAACAAATTGACAGAACGGGCTTACTAAGCATCGGTATTCGAGAAGATGCAGTTCCTTTCGGCTATCGAGATTTGAATGGCAATCTGTCAGGCATTTGTCTAGACTTAATTGCGTTATTAAGACAGGAATTAACAGAAAAACTCAACAAAAAAGCTCTGGCAATAAAACTTTATCAATCGACATTGCTCAATCGGTTTGAGTTGGTTAACGATAAAGTTGTTAATTTAGAATGCGGCCCGAACACCATTCGTACTATTTCGGATTACGAAATCCAATTTTCTAGGCCTTTTTTTATCTCAGGAACACAATTTTTGATTAAACAAGAAAATCAAAATAGAGTCAACCCCAATGGCAATCTTGATGGCCTAAAGATTGGTATTTTAGTCAATACTAGCACCCAAGCCTTTTTAACCGCCAAATATCCAGCAGCAGAGTTTGTAGAATTTCAGGGAACAACCGGACGCTATCGGGGCGTGCAAGCTCTCCAAGGCGGTCAAATAGATGCTTTTGCTAGTGATGGTATTTTATTAATTGGCGAGGCAACACTCCAAGGATTATCCTTAGAAAGCAACTATACTTTAGTGCCAAAATTACCTTTAAATTGCGAAAATTATGGATTAATTCTGCCTGGCAACGATCCGCAATGGCGAAGTTTTGTTGATTCTGTCATTGTGCAAGCAAGAGAGAAAGGACTATTTCGTCGATGGTTTGGTGTCGTACTGCCTGAAATTCAAGAAACGATAAATTTTTGTCGTTCTAATCAATTTAACGCTCCAGGCTGATATGATATACTAGAAAAGTTGTCTAAAATCGCACATTCAGGGTTTCGGGTGTTTTCACTTTGGAAAATCCGCCTGAATGGAGGTTAAACCCGAAACAAGGAGAAAATACATGGCAGTCGTTTCGCTTCAAGATTTATTGGAGTCAGGTGTTCACTTTGGCCATCAAACCCGCCGATGGAACCCGAAAATGGCCCCCTACATCTATACCGCCCGTAACGGGGTACACATTATCGACCTCGTTCAAACCGCCGAACTGATTGAAGAAGCTTATGTCTACGTCCGCAAGTCTGCCGAAAGCGGCAGGCGCTTTCTATTTGTCGGAACCAAACGGCAAGCAGCAGGCATCATCGAACAAGAGGCTAAACGCTGTGGTGCCAACTACATCAACCAACGTTGGTTAGGGGGAATGCTCACCAACTGGGAAACCATTAAAACCCGCGTCGAACGCCTCAAAGAATTGGAAGCCATGACTGAAAGTGGCGCAATGGCCCGCCGTCCTAAAAAAGAAGCCTCCGTACTGCGCCGGGAACTCGAAAAATTAGAAAAGTATCTTGGTGGCATTAAAACCATGCGAAAGCTACCGGACATTGTGGTTATTGTAGACCAGCGACGGGAATACAACGCTATTCAAGAATGTCAAAAACTGGGCATTCCCATCATTTCCATGCTGGACACCAACTGCGACCCCGACTACGCTGATATCCCCATTCCCGCCAACGACGATGCTATTCGCTCGATTAAACTCATTTTGAGCAAGATTGCAGACGCGATTTATGAAGGTCGTCACGGTCAGCTTGACAGCGAGGAGGAGTACGAGGAATTTGAAGAAAGCTTGGCCCAAGGAGACTACGAAGACGAAAACGCAGACGCAGAAGAAGAAGCGGTCGAAGGCGACTATGCTGAGATCGCTGCCGAATACGGACAAGAAAACGAAGAAGAAGGCTAGACATTAGAGAGGATGAGGAGACAATGACTAATGGATAATTGCTCATTGATAAGCCCTCTCCTCGTGTCATTATAGTTACAAAGAGTAGGAACAAAAGTTAACATGGCGGACATCTCAGCAAAACAGGTTAAAGAACTCCGAGAAAAAACGGGTGCTGGCATGATGGATTGCAAGAAAGCACTTCAAGAAAGCCAGGGCGATATGGAAAAAGCGGTTGAATGGCTGCGGCAAAAAGGCATTGCCTCCGCCGGGAAAAAAGCCGGACGGACAACCGCCGAAGGGCTAGTCCATAGCTATATTCACACGGGAGGGCGCATCGGCGTTTTGGTCGAAGTGAACTGCGAAACCGACTTTGTAGCTCGCCGAGAAGAATTTAAAGAACTCGTACAAAATATCGCGATGCAAATTGCGGCTTGCCCCAACGTGGAATACGTTAGCGTGGGCGATATTCCTGCCCAAGTGGTTGCCAAAGAAAAAAAGATTGAAATGGGACGCGACGATTTAGGCAACAAACCGGAGAATATCAAAGAAAAAATTGTTGAAGGGCGTATTGACAAGCGACTCAAGGAACTGGTATTGCTCGATCAGCCCTATATTCGGGATCAAAGTAAAACCGTAGAGGAGTTGGTTAAAGAAAGTGTTTCTCAACTAGGTGAAAATATTCAAGTGCGCCGCTTCGTCCGCTTTGTTTTAGGGGAAGGGATTGAGAAAGAAGAAACCAACTTCGCTGATGAAGTAGCTGCTCAAACAGGACAAAAAGTAGAAATACCCAAGGTAGAGGAACCCGCACCTCCTGAACCAGAACCGACAGTTGAAGAACTACCGACTCAAGCAAAGGCACAAGATGAGGAAACGATTACCGAAACTAAAGCAAAATCTAGCGAGGTAGCGGCACAATCAAAGGCAAAAAATAAGGGATCTAAGAAAAAGGGCAAGTAAGCGATCGCCTAATGTGATAAACCAGTAGGGTGGGCAATGGAGGGGCTGTCTGCGGAGGTTTCTTCCGAACGTCCCCTGAAATACCGGAGGAAACCTCCGGTATCGGGGACTCCAGTTCACTCATCCCCATCCCACCCTTGTATCTGTTCCGTTTCCCCAGCTAATTATGGCAAGATTGATTCAACAAATCCAAAAAGATTTAACCGAATTAGAAAGAAAAGTTGCAGAACTTGCCGTCGAACTTAATTCTTTATATCGCAAATATTTAGAAGCCTTCAGTCAATCGGCTAAACAGCAATTAATTTTAGCGAGTTATCAAATTTGTACACACGTCTATCCAGAAGCCTTTTTGAAATTATCTTTTAGCCAACGAGAAACTTTACAAAAGAAACTCAAAGAGATTGGCGATCGCATTAAAACTCGACTTCTAGATTTGTTGGAACAGCCTTCCAATACACCGCAAGCAACGATAACAGAGCAAATGTTACTGCATTTGACCAATGCGGGAGAACAACTTTTTCAAATACCAGAAACTGAGCCAGAAAATAGCACCATAAAAATATTTAATCCAGAGGAATTAGTCTACTGGTGCAAAAAGATTGAACACGGTATTAGTGAAATTTTAGAAGAGATTTCTCAATCGGTTAACGAACACTTACACCAAGCTCATATTTTACCGCCGCAATTACCGCCTAAAATATTAGAAATGGCTCTACAAGCTGAGGAAGAAGGTATTGCTATTGGTAACTCACCGAATATTTTAAATTTATTAGTCGAGACACAAGAAGAACAAGAAGAAGCAAAAGACGGCAGTGTGGAAAAAGAACCTCAAATTACCAAATTAGCGGCATTAAATTTAAGATTGTCGGAAATCGAATTTGTCGATCCTAGTCTTAGTAATGAACGCAAAGAAATTCGCATTTTACTAGAACGATTGAGCAAAATCTGGCAAATATATCGTAAACTTCAGCGAGAACGAGCGATCGCAGAAGCGGAATCTGCTTGGCGAGCAAGTTGGCATGAAGGTTAGTCGGAAATGCGATATTCGGTGCTGCGAGATCACGGAGATGCGGGAACGACTTTGAGACTTGGGGCAGAATAGATAGAGAGAAACACCGCGTCTTGCGATCCCTCATTAATTGCCCCGTGAACCTGCGACGTTTCGGCAACATCGATCTGACCAGCAGAGATAATTTTCTTCTGTCCGTCGCCTAGATAGTAGGTCAATTCTCCCCTGATCATGATCCAGGTGTCTTGTCCGTCGGGGTGAGTGTGTGCAGGCACTTGTTGTCCGGGGCGTACTCCCCAAACAGCAATGCTTGAAGATTTTGTGATGACTATTTCCGTCACGATTGCTTTTTTCTCGGAAAAGCGAACCGATTTTTCAATATCAAATAGGCGCTGGGTGGAGGAGGATAAAGTATCGTTTGTCATCATTTCTCTACCTAATATAATTGACTTGAGTTATACAGAAATTTATCACCCTACCATTCCCAACCTCTTTTTAGACTGGTAGGTGAAATTGTAGCAACTTTCAAAAAAGTTTGCAACAGATAAGCTGTCAAATCTCTAAATTACATTTTCATAACTAATTTCTTATTAGCCTGTTGTTGAGAGTAAGTGTTACTTTTAGGTGTTTAACTGACTAGCGGCCAAGTATTCCACACAAAAATAATGACAGTTATTAACGCCAATAAAGTTTTAATTAAATTCCCAACTATCGACCCAACGACAACTGCCACGCAGACTTTTAAGGACAATTTTGTCCTTTCTTTGAGTGGCATTTCTTGTCGATAGAGGAATTCTCCCATAAAAGCTCCTAATATGGGGCCGACTAAAATACCTAATAACGGCCCGCCAAAGGGTAAAGCAGGCAGTAATCCGAAAAATCCCAGTATTAAACCGACAAATGCGCCGATTTGACTCCAGTGACTGCCCCCAACTTGTTTGTTTCCCCAATATGCGGCTAAATACTCAACCCCAAAACTCAAAATCGCCACCACTAATGCCACAATCAACGGCCAGGTAACATTGGCAAATCCTGCCGCTATTCCCCAAATTAAAATGGCGATGACGATTAAGCCAATGCCAGGAATTGCCGGAACTAATGCGCCGATAATGCCGACGAGCATTACCGCAATTAATACCCAATAAAGAATTGTCAGGTTCATTTTTCGATGTTTTTAACTAATATTGTCAATTAATTTGTCTTAGATAATTGTTTATTGATCATTGAAAAGAGTTGTTGTAAATGATCTTCAGTATGAGTGGCCATGATCGAAAAGCGAAGGCGGCTGGTGGGGACGGTTGGCGGACGAATGGCGGGGGCAAAAATTCCGGCTTCTCTTAGACGTGCGGACAGGGTAAGGGCTTCGGTAGCCGTTGCCAGACTTAAACACAGAATGGGGGATTGAGAAGGCAGTAATTTTAGATGAGATAGCTGGCGTTTGAGAAAAGTAACATTGCGCCATAACTGTTCGCGCCGTTGCGGTTCTTGAGTCACAAGGGTAATGGCAGCTAGGGCGGCGGCGGTATCGGCTGGCGAGAGTGCGGTGGTATAGATCCAAGTTGGGGCGCGGTTGCGTAAAAAATCGATTAAACTGGCTGAACCTGCCACGTATCCCCCCAAACTGCCCAAGGCTTTACTCAGCGTTCCTACCTGAATTAAGTCTTCTCCCCGACAGCCAAAATGCTCGACGCAACCCGCTCCAGTTGCCCCCATCACCCCAGTTGCATGAGCTTCATCAATTAACAGCATACTGTCAAAACCCTTAGCCAAAGATAGCAGTTTTTTGAGTTGGCAGACATCCCCATCCATGCTGAAGACGCTATCACTCAGAATAAGACAGCGACGGTATTGATGCCGATGTTGCTGGAGTAGGCTTTGCAATTCTTTAACATCTAGGTGAGTATATTCAAAAACAGTAGCACTGCTCAATTTTGCGCCATTTTTCAGACTAGAATGGTTATATTGGTCAGCTAAGATTAAATCTCGTGAATTAACTAGAGCAGCGATCGCTCCTAAATTGGCTAGATAGCCTGAACTAAACACTAAAGCATCTTCGGTCTGTTTGAGATGAGCGATCGCGATTTCTAGCTGTCGGTGCAGTTCTCGATGTCCACTCAGCAAGCGAGATCCGGTGCTTCCTGTCCCGTATTGGGCGATGGCTGCGATCGCGGATTGACTCAATCGCTCATCCCCAGCCAATCCTAGGTAATCGTTACTGGCAAAATTAATGACGCTACGACATTCTAATTCAATCACTGCACCCGGACGGCTGGTAATAGGGGTAACGTGACGATACCAGTTTGCTTGATGGATAGTGTTAAGCGATTGTTCGATCCATTGGTAGGGATTGCTCATATTAATTAAGACTTTTTTTTGCTAAAATTTTACCTAACATCATTACTAAAAACGCCTGAGTCAATTGATTTACCGATTATTTTTGATAACACTGTCCTCAGCAATTTTGCTTTAGCCCAAGCCTTTGAGCTTTTAGCCTGGCCACATTCAGATTAAGTATATAGGTGCGAGATTAATCATGACTCAAAAAGAAATGTTGCGTAAAATCGCTTTTGAAATCCCTTTATTTCAAGATATCGAACAAAAAGAAATTTTTTTGTTTGTTTTAGGAGCTTTGGTTTCTAGAGTAATTAGCCTACAAAAAGCAGCAGAAATTATGCAAATGGATTCATCTGTATTTTTGCAAATTTTGAATTTAATCGGGATTAATTTTTCTTATTTAGAAGCTGAAGACGTGTCCATAGAAAAAAACTGGAAGCGAGAAGATGAAAATTGTTTTTAATTCTTCTCCTCTCATCTTCTTAGCTCATTTAGATTTTTTAGACAAGTTTATTGAGGAAGACAATGAATTTTATTGTCCCGAATGGGTAAAACAAGAAATTAATGAAAAATCAGATTTAGCGAGCGCATCTGTGAATCGTTTAATTCAGTTTAATAAGCTGCAAAGTCGCTCAATTACTCTATTATCCTTGGCTAACCGCCTTAATGACCGTTTAGGTAAAGGAGAGTCGGAAGCGATCGCTTTAGGCATTGAATTACAAACGGATTATATTATTCTAGATGATTTTGCTGCTAGAAAAGAGGCTAGACGACTAGGACTAGAGGTCAAAGGAACTCTAGCAGTGATTAAAAAGCTTTCTTTAGATGGGAAAATAAGCCTGACTAATCTAGACGAACTCTATCAGCAACTATTATCTCTAAATTTTCGCGTTAAACGAGAACTTTTTGATGCTATATTTTTAGATTAAGAAAATATGGAGTTTAGCGTTATTTCTGTTTTATCTACTCTTCATATTTACTTCCATCAGGCATTATTGCATTCTTTGAAGTTTTTGCATCTTCTATGTTGGTCTGCAATAGGTCAGTTTCTAGATTAGCGTTTTCTAAAATAGCACCGGAAAAATCTGTATACTGTAAATTTGCATTCTTCAAAATAGCTCCTTTTAAGTTAGCATTATTATGACGACATCTAAAAATGCCTCATCTTTATGATGCCAACTGGTAATCGGTTTGGCATTTTTAGGGAGAGGTTGCAGTTGTCCTAATATCGTGTTTTGCCAATCTACCGGACGCAATAAAATAGGAATTACCCTTACCTGTCCGGTTGCGTGGCGTTGAATCGCCTGTTGTAATTCTCCGTTGTAGTGATAGTCTGAGGCGATATAATCGGCACTGATTAGTAACAAAATGATGTCTGCTTCTGCCAACTGTTGGTTAATAATGGTTAGCCGATCGCTTCCTGCATTAATGGGGTTTTCCTCCCAAGTTGCGATCGCCCCTTCTCGTTCTAACGCGGCAAGGTGGGTGGCGAGTTGTTGCTTGAGAAGTTCGTCAGCACTAGCGTAAGAGAGAAAAACTCGAATGCTCATGGATTGACGGCATAAAGGCAAAGATGCTACTGTTATAGCCGATTTTTGACAGCAAGCAACAAGTATTTTCGTACGCCTCAAAATTATCTCGCCGTCAAAGGCAAGTTTAAGTTTAATGGGTCAGGAACGGAGAGGGAGGGATTCGAACCCTCGGTACGGCCTTACGATCCGTACAACAGCTTAGCAGGCTGCCGCGTTCAACCACTCTGCCACCTCTCCAAATTAATGGGCTGAAACACTATTTTAGCAGATGAAAGCATCCAATCGTCAAGTAGGGGCACGATATATCGTGCCCCCAGCAAAATTACTATCGTGCCTTCAGTACAATTTATCGGCTAGCCTTGTTCATAGAATGCAGTGGTGCATAGCCAAAGGTTGCGTTAGCCATTCGACACCAAACCACAACCGATTTAAATTGTGCCAGATCAATTGCTTCAGGAATAGGATAGCGTTGTGCGCCTTTATATTTCTGTAATTTGCCTAAATTAACTGCACTGTTAATGTTTTGATAGGTTTGTGGTGGCTGGCCGTTTTTATCGAGTAAAACGTGCAAATCTGGGCCTTGGTCGCTGGTGCTAAAAGCGTCGCTAAATTCCAAATAATAGCGTCCGCCATCTCGCACAATTTTAACTGCGCCATTAGTCGGTTTTTCCGCCGCCACAAAAGTACCAGACATCAATAAGTTAGGCTGATTTTGTACGACTTGTACCTTGGCAGGAACGTTAAAAGGAGACGGTTTAGCTTGAATGAGGTTAATCGCATAGCTCGCAGAAGCAAGGGTTGCTACTAACAGAGAAGAAGTGCTGAGAATTGCTAAAGGATTGAGTTTCATGGTGTTAATCTCCTATAAGTTAACTAATTGAAAAGATGACTGACTCGCTGGCTAAATGAGTTAAAACTTGCCAGACTTGTTCAGGGACGTGAGGGATGGTCAATCGGGCAGAAATTTGATGGCGATCGCGCTCACTTTTTTCTGTCCAGACCTCCACGTTAGGAGGAGTTGAAATCGTTTGATTAATCCCCATCAATTTGCTTTGAAGTCAATTGAATATCTTGTATGCTTTGTATTCTCAACCCTTAGTCTGAAAAAAGGCTGAGAGATGCCTAAAAAATAACCGCGAATTTGCTGGAAAACCCTTCAGGAATCCTTTAAGTCGCTATCACTCTGACAGATCGGACTTCAGCCACAATAACAGTACGCAGATGAGATATGAATTATACTTAACCATGAAACCGATATTAAAAAATAGTTCTTCTTTATACCTTCCTAATGCTGTTTATTTATGGACAGCGATCGCGATTGGTGCGGCATCGGGTTCTGTGACGCGCAAGATCATTGAAATTGGACAGCAACATTTTATTGATGGCAGAAATCCTATTTCACTATGCAATGTGCTATTTGTGGGCAATCTCTGCGCCTTGATTCTGTTTCTATTGCTGTTCTATCGTGACTGGAATTTAAAATTCCTTAAAAGCTTGACTCGCAACGATTGGATTAGCTTGAATGTAATTGCGATTTTAGCAGGAGCGATCGCGCCTGCCCTATTTTTTGCCGCACTTGACAATACAACAGTAACGAATGTTGTCTTAATTGGACGTTTAGAACCGCCTCTGACGCTAGCATTGAGCGCGTGGTTGTTGGGGGTACGAGTCAATATTTGGACGGTGGCGGGTTCGCTGGTGACGTTTGTCGGCGTGGCAATAACCGCTTTTCTGGCAAGTTCTGGACAGGTAGTGATGGGAATGGGATTTCTTGAACTGGGAAAAGGAGAATTGCAGGTGGCGATCGCGGCTATTATCTTAGCAGTCGCTACCGTCATTACTAAATTGCGCTTGCAGCAACTTCCTTTAGGGTTTTTTAGTTCTTTTCGGACAGCAGTAGGAACCGTTATCTTTTTCGTCCTCGCCAAATATCTCTACGGTGCAGAACATTTTGCTGAGGCACTCTCGCCGTTTTTATGGGGTTGGATGTTGATTTATGCGGCAATTATCGTCGTAGTCGGTCAGCTATTCTGGTTTCGAGCCTTAAAAAGGGCAAACCCGACCGAAATCTCCTTGGCGACTTCTAGCTATCCTATCCTAGCCATTTTGATGGCGTATGTTATTTTAGGAGAAATCCCGACAATGGCGCAGTATATTGGAGGCATCGGTATTCTAGCGGGAATCATCCTCAGTTTTATCGGAAACCTGCCTCGCGCCAACTTCAGAATTCGTCCGGTTCCCTTCAATTTGGGTAAGATATTAGAAATGAGTGGCTTTTTTAGAGGAATATAAATAATTTTAAAAAAATATTGGGGCTAATGCGCTCGAATTTTAGGTTATAAGTCTTCCCCTAGGAAGATTACTTCAATTTGCCCAGTTTATTAACGATTGCTGAATTCGAGCAAAATTGCTAAAACCAGAGTAATAATTGAGGGCGATCGCGTCAATGACTGGCAAACGCAAAAACTCAGGTTGTCGCAATCACGCCACCCAGAGCAAGAAGCAAGATACAGACTGGCACAATTCTACCCACTGGGAGGAAGCACAGCATATTTTAGAGATTCTGTCGTCTCTAAACTACCATAATGGCCAGTTTAAGCCGTATTTGAAAGAAATTACGGGTGGTGTCTGTGAATTGCTCGGACTAGATTGGTCAGTCGTCACCTTTTGTCGCGAAGATCGAGAGCAGGTGATGGCGAGTAGCTTGGATATTGGAGAAGGCGAACACATCTACGCGCTGCACGGAACCCTAACTGGAACGGTGTTTAAAACCGGCAAGACGCTGGCAGTGGAAAATGCCAAAACCCATCCCGAATACGGCGAACCCCCCAAAGGTTACACGTCTTATTTAGGGATTCCTCTGCGAACGTCTCAAGGCGAAGTTTTTGGTACGTTGTGTTCCTTTTGTATCCTACCGCGTCAATTTTCCCCTACAGAAGTCCGCATTGCTGAGCTATTTGCTGAGAGAGCGGCAATTGCCCTCGATAACTACCTCCTTTATCAACAAAAGTGTGAATTTAACCAATTTTTAGAAGCAGAAGTCGCTCGACGGACTGAAGAACTTAAATTAGCTCAAGTGCAATTAATTGAGCGAGAACGACTCGCTGCCATTGGCGAATTTGCTGCCTCTATCGTCCATGAAATCCGCAATCCGATGACGACGATTCTCATGGGGTTAACAGCTTTACAGAGTAGTTGTCAGTCTGAGCGCGATCGCAGTCGTCTTTCCCTCGCGCTTGATGAGTCTCGCCGCCTACAAAACTTATTAGCAGAGATCCTACTGTTTGCCAAACCGCAAGCGTTGCAACAAGAAGCGATAGAAGTTAGTAGCGCGATCGCTCAAATGTTAGACACGCTCAAAGAGATGCCAGAAACCGCCGAACGGCAAATTATCTTCCTGCCTGCTGCGGAAACTGTCAAAATTATGGGTGATCGAGATAAGCTCAAGCAGGTGTTGATCAATCTCATCCGCAATGCTTGCGAAGCGATCGCTCCTGGAGAAACGGTAACTTGTGCTGTCGAGTGCGATCGCGCATCAGTGCAAGTTTGTTTGCGAGTTCACAACGGTGGAACGCCGATTCCGCCTGAGATCTTACCGAAATTAACGCAACCCTTTTACACGAACAAACCGGGTGGAACGGGATTGGGGTTGGCAGTGGTTAAACGAGTAGTCGAGGGACATGGTGGAACATTATTAATTGAATCGGATGCTACGGCAGGAACGACTGTCACCGTTTTAATGCCTGCCATTTTTTCTTAATTTGATAGGTTCTAACCTTGATGACATCCTCTCCCGATTTATTAGAAGATTCCTAAACCTCCCGATTTAGTGGCATTTAACTATTTTACCCCAAAATGTAACCCTACATGGAGGAAGGCGTGAATTAAGATGACTGAAAGAGAATTCCAAACTATTATTGACAAGCTTGATGCTTTAGAAAAAACAGTAGAGCAAGAGACGAAGCTGCTGTCAGAGCAATTAGAACTTGATCGTGAGAAATTAGAACTTTATAAAAAAGTCTCTGACGATCAGTTAGGGTCGATTAGAGAAGAAATTAAAGTTTATAAAAAAGTCTCTGATGACCAGCTAGAACTCTCTTCCGAGAAACTAGAACTTTATAAAAAAGTTTCTGATGACCAGTTAAAACTCTCTTCCGAGAAACTAGAACTTTATAAAAAAGTTTCTGATGACCAGTTAGAATCTATTAGAATAGAAATTAAAGTTTATCAAGATGCCAATAAAGAGCAAATTAAAGCCTATCAAGATGCTAACAAGCAACAGTTAAATGTCTCTTTGGGAGTCTTAGTGACGGCAGCGATCGCTATTTTAGTGAGTGTCGTTCTTAACATGACTCATTAAAAACTGGGTCTTGATCTTTTAAGATTTTTGTGCTATGATAGCTAACTGTTGAGAAAAACAAGGGCTTGTAGCTCAGTGGATAGAGCGTGTGGCTACGGACCACAAGGTCGGGGGTTCGAATCCCTCCAAGCTCGTCTTAATATCAAAGAAACTGATTGCTAGCTTTTTTCAGGGCTTTTCGTGGGAAAGCTGGCAATTAACAGGCAAATAATACCGATATTGATAAATATATCAGCCAAATTAAACACCGGAAACTGGATTAAGCGAAAATCGAGAAAATCCACCACATAGCCGAAGAAAAAGCGATCAATGCCGTTGCCCAATGCGCCTGCAAGGATAAATCCATAGCCGAATTGTTCGGTTAATTTCAGAGATGGCCCCCACCAAGCTAACGCCATCAGTCCCAAACTGACTGCTAACGATAGCCAACGCAACCATCCCGCACCCCCTTTAAAAAAGCTGAAAGCCGCCCCAGTATTAATCACATAGGTGAAGTGAAAAACGTCCGGCCACAACGGGACAGTTTCGCCGATAGTGGTAAACGACTGGGCAACCCAATACTTCGTCATTTGGTCAAGAATCAAACCGATAATGCCAACCAGCCAGAAATAACGGTTTTTTCTCATGTCGCAACGTTTGAACGATTTTTTCTGGCTTTCATCCTTTCTATTGCTCTAATAAAATAAAATTTGGCGTAAAATTAAAGATAGCAAAGCCACCACACAAGCGATCGCTAGCTGTGCAGGGAAAGGATTTATTGAATAATCGACGAGCATTGCGGGTAGGTTATCTGGAGTAACAAGCAGGTTGGTGTTAGGAAACACAAAGGACAAACCCAGCAAATACACCAAACCACACAAATGAATGACCAATAACCCCACCATAGCACTAACGACCAGCCATTCTAAGGTCGCTCGCTGGCGAAAAGCCATCGCGCCACACAGCCACGCCCCTGGAATAAAACCCAAAACGTAACCGAAACTAGGTTCAGTAAAATAGCTCACACCGCCGCCCAAGGCAAAAACAGGCAACCAAAACAAACCAATAACAATATAGGCAATTTGCGAGAGTGCGCCTGCATTTTTCCCGCCCAAACATCCTGTTAACAAAACAGCCCCAACTTGAAACGTTACATCCAGAGAAACAAGTTTTACTCCTTGTTGCGCCCAATTCCAAGGAGGATTGAGGGTTGAAGCTTCGACAAAAGTGCCCAAAATCGTCAGCAGCAAGCCAATTAATGCCCAGAGAACTTCGTTGGGAACAGACACCTTACGAGATTTAGCGCGAGGTTGGTTGGGGTTGCGATTGGTACTCACCGGGGATTGGGGCCTCACCCCCTTGCAAACCTAACGATTGAAGCATAGCGCGATCTTGTTCTGGGGGTTGCCCCAGCGTCGTCAGATAATGTCCAATCAGCATAGCATTAATTCCGGCTTTTAGTCCCAGGCTTTGTAACTGACCCATGACAGCTTCTCTACCCCCAGCGTAGCGCAGGATTTGCTGCGGCAGGATCAAGCGAAAAATAGCGATCGCTTTGAGGGCTTCAAACGCTTCGAGTTGAGGCTGTTCGCCCAAAGGCGTTCCCACACGAGGATTGAGCAAGTTAATCGGCACTGATTCGACGGCTAATTCTCTTAAAGCTAGGGCTAAATCGACTCGGTCTTCCCAAGTTTCGCCCATGCCAATAATCCCACCCGTACAAGCTTGAATGCCTGCTGCTTTCAAGTTTTTGACAGTTGCCACGCGATCGCGCCATGTATGCGTGCTGACGATTTCGGGATAAAAAGCTTCTGAGGCTTCTAAATTGTGGTTGTAGCGAGTTACGCCAGCTTCTTTAAGGCGTTGTGCTTGTTCTAGAGTGACTTCTCCTAGGGCGCAACAGGGCTTAATGTTGGTTTCAGCCGCAATTTGCTTAACAGTTGCTAATATTTGCTCAAATTCCGTCGATTTTGGGCTGTTATATTTCGGCCCGCGTCCCTGACTGACTAAGCAGAATCGTTTTGCCCCGGCAGCTTCAGCAGATTTTGCTTGGGTGAGAATTTCTTCAGGCGATTTCAAGCCATAAACTGGAGAATTTTCTCCCTGATGGTGGGCAGATTGCGAACAAAACGAGCAATTTTCCGAGCAATTGCCCGATTTGACATTGATAATGCTACAGAGATCGACTACATTGCCGCAGCAAGCTTGACGGATGCGATCAGCCGCTTCGCATAAAAGCAAGATATTTGCTTGCCCTTCAATCTGGGTGAGGGCGATGGCTTCGGGTTTAACGATCTGTTCGCCTGCAATGATGCGATCACTCAATTGCCACAACCAATCTTGCAAAGATACTGTGTCTAAGGGAAATTGGGGAATAGTGGAGGAAACAGATGCTTGCACCACGACTTGACCTTTTGGGTGTTTAATGCGATCAGTATCTTAGCATTCTAGAGATCACGTGACCACTATATTAAAATATAGTCTAGCGTACAGCTTAATAACTGATATGTCCTTTCCCCCTAGTCTTACTGTTGCTGAGCCGCCTGCCACTTACGATGCGGAAGTGCCGCCAACGCAATGGATTGAGGTGTTAGTCGATTGTCCGGGGGTGCAGGGACTCTATACCTATCGCATTCCCAACGATTTGACCGTTCAGCCAGGAGATATTCTCAGCGTTCCGTTTGGGACGCAAGTAGTGGGAGGGATTGCCATTCGGACAGTCATCTCTCTGCCGAGCGATCTAGCTCCCAACCAGGTGCGAGAGATAGACGATATCATTACTACTGGCTTTTTTCCCAAAACCTACTGGGATTTGCTCAACCGAGTGGCGCAATACTACGGCAGCGAATTAATGAGCGTCATTCGGGGCGCACTGCCACCGGGATTGCTCGGACGCTCTCAACGCCGCATCCGCCTAAACTTAACGGCGATTCCCAACGGGGCCGAAGTCTTTTGTACGCCTGCTGCCCAACAAGTCCTAAAATGCTTAAAAGCGCAAAAAGGGGGAGATTACAGCAGCCAATACTTACAGCGCCAAGTCAAGGCTGCTCATCGAGGCATTCGAGAACTGCTCAAACGGGGTTGGATTGAAAGTTACCTTGAACCCCCCAAAACCACGCGCCCCAAACAGCAAAAAGCCGTCACTCTCGTCAGCGATACCCTGCCGATGGATTTAACGCCACGCCAGCGAGAAGTCTTGCAAGTCTTGCGCCATGAGGGAGGGGAATTGTGGCTCAATGAGTTATTACAACTGTGCCAAACTAGTTCTTCGGTTGTTGACGCACTGATACAAAAAGCCTGCGTTACTGTTCAATATCGCGAGCGCTTGCGCCTCTTGCAGCATCCCCAGACCGATCGCGATCGCCCTCAAGTCTTAACACCTGCCCAAACAGCCGCCTTAGAAATTATCCGAAATTTAGACGGCTATGCTCAAATATTGTTACATGGTATTACCGGTTCGGGGAAAACTGAGGTATATTTGCAAGCGATCGCCCCTCTCCTCAAGCAAGGAAAATCAGCCCTCGTCCTCGTGCCGGAAATTGGCTTAACACCACAGCTAACCGACCGTTTTCGCGCTAGATTTGGGGATAGCGTCTGTGTCTATCACAGTGCACTGTCGGACGGGGAACGCTACGACACTTGGCGGCAAATGCTCTCAGGAGAACCTCAAGTGGTCATTGGCACGCGATCGGCAGTATTTGCTCCTTTACCGAAACTAGGCTTAATCGTCTTAGATGAGGAACACGATTCGAGCTTCAAACAAACGCAACTACTCCCCACCTACCACGCTCGCACCGTTGCTCAATGGCGGGCCCAATTAGAACAGTGTCCCCTCATTTTAGGCTCAGCTACCCCGTCTTTAGAAACCTGGGTAAACATCACACAAGGAAACAAATTACCCCTGCCCCCTGCCCCCTTTCCCCCTGCCCCCTTCCCCCTCCATTACCTTTCCTTACCAGAACGCATTCAATCTCGTCCGTTGCCGCCTGTGGAAATTGTGGATATGCGGCGGGAGTTACAGCAGGGAAATCGGTCAATTTTCGGGCGTTCTCTGCAAGAAGCGCTCGGCAACTTGCAATCTCAGCAGCGCCAGGGAATTCTCTTTATCAACCGTCGGGGATACAGTACCTTTGTTTCCTGTCGTAGTTGCGGTTACGTCCTCGAATGCCCTCATTGTGATGTTTCGCTCTCCTACCACTATACTCATGAAGGAGCAGCCGAACGCTTGCGCTGTCATTATTGCAACTATAGCCAATTACAGCCTCGTCACTGTCCTGAATGCAGTTCTCCTTATTTCAAATTCTTCGGCAGTGGCACACAAAAAGTGACTCAGGCGTTGACTGAGCAGTTTCCCCATTTACGCTGTATCCGCTTTGACAGCGATACCACCCGCGCCAAAGGATCGCACCGTGCTTTATTGAGCCAATTTGCTCAAGGTGAGGCTGATGTTTTGGTAGGAACGCAGATGTTAACCAAGGGGTTAGATTTAGCGCAAGTCACACTAGTAGGAGTGGTAGCAGCCGACGGATTGTTGCACCTATCGGACTATCGCGCTGCCGAAAGAGCCTTTCAAACCTTAACTCAGGTAGCAGGCAGAGCAGGACGAGGCGACGAACCAGGCAAAGTCATCATTCAAACCTATTCCCCTGAACATCCCGTCATTCAAGCAGTGCTAAATCACGACTATCATGGCTTTATTGCCGTAGAATTACCTCAACGAGAGGCTTTAGGCTACCCTCCTTATGGAAGGTTAATTTTACTGCGTTTGAGTGGCGTTGATGGGGTAGAAGTACAGCAGGCGGCAGAAGTGTTAGCTGATGAGTGTCGGCAAAAATTAGGGTCAGACGGTGAAATTTTAGGCCCCGCGCCTGCCAGTATCATGCGAATTGCCAGACGTTATCGTTGGCACATTCTCTTAAAATGGGGGGCTGAGGTAGAGATTAATATGGCTGACTTAAGTGCGTTGCGTAGTTTGTGTCCTCAGTCAGTCAGTTTGACGGTTGATGTCGATCCGTTGAGTATTGATTAGAATCTGTAAACATTTTGCGTACAATTTTTCAAAGAAAAGCATTGACTCAATTGTAATCAGGAATTAGCGACTTGAATTTAGGGCAATATTTTTTGATTCCACTCGCCATAATGCCGATGGTTTCGACCTCATTGATTATTTGTTGACCTGTCGATCCCATTACGGTGCGATAGCTAATCGGTGGGTTGTTAGCTGTCACCGCATAGGCTATCTCTGCATACACCTCACCGTAAGTATAACCCTGATTCAAGCGAGTACAGACTCTCTGCTCTAAATTCGCCTCAGCCTGTGGGGGAACCGCGAGTGCAGCCTGCCCAAATAACAAAGCACTGCCAGAAAATAAGACAATTAAGCGTTTCATTTCAAAAATCAGCGTGTGAGTGGATATTCCTTAAGATGCCCAAAACTCAGTTATCAATCGTCTCTTTTCATAAGAGAAATTAGTTGAATGGAAACAGCGTTAATAATTTCAGCGATCGCAATTTTAATTTTCCCCTAAGATAAAATTAAGTTACTCCTCTTGGAGCATGGCGCAATGAGTGAAACACCGATTACAGTCAAATATTCATTAGAGGAAGTTTTAGCTCGAATAGAGGGAAAGGTAGACGAGTTAAAAATTGATCTGCATAGAGAGGTTAACGATCTGCGTAGAGAGGTTGCGGGCGTTAAAATTGAGCTAACAGAAGTCAAAACCGAGGTAAAAGGGATAAAAGAAGATATCACCGAGCTAAAAGGTTCATCCAAAGCTCAAATTTGGACATTAATCGGTATTTTGTTCGCTGCTGTCGCTGGGTTTCTCGTTGCCATCCTAAAAATTCCCCTTGCTTCTCCTTAAACTAAAAACTGACAGACAAAGAAAGATTGATAATTTTTATTATTATTTATTCAAAAAAGAGGTAGCTTTAACCTAAATCCAGATAAAACATTTTCCCCTGATAAAGTCGTTGGTAATGAGACAATTTCCATCGGTTGATTTTGACGATAGATTTCGACTTGTTGGTTTTGGGGATCGATCAACCAACCTAACCGCAAACCGCTATCGAGATATTCCTGCATTTTCTCTTGGAGTTGCCTTACTGAATCGGTACGCGACCGCAATTCTATGACAAAATCAGGACAGATCCGCGAAAATTTTTCTTGTTCTTCTAGGGTTAAAGCTTCCCAACGTTCATTAGCAATCCAAGTGACATCAGGGGAACGTTTGCCCCCATTGGGTAAGGTAAAAATGGTAGAAGAACTAAAGACTTTTCCGAGTTGTGTTTGAAGGTTCCAAATGACGACATCGGCGTTGAACTCGGATTCTCGGTTGCCACTGATTGCGCCGACGGGTGGCATAATCAGTAATTCTCCTTTGGCGGTTTGTTCGAGTCGGTAATACTCATTAATTTGGCAGAGTTTGTAGAATTGCTCATCGCTTAAACCAACATCTTTTAAGTTTAA
>JBGTNM010000547.1:0-3115 GCA_041743025.1 Microcystaceae cyanobacterium | reverse complement strand
GTTAAATGGTGGCGAAACTATAAAGAGTTAAAGCCAACCAAAGATGAATCCGGCTTACCATCTTTTGCCATTGAGTTAATTGCTTCTTATCTCGATATAACTTTAGGTGTTGAAGAGAATATCGAAGAAGGTATTATCCGTTTCTTTCAGTTCATAAGTAACTCGACTTTTCCAGTCATCAAGTTCCCAAATGCGCTAAACGAAATTCCTGAATTTGATACACCTATCTTCATCGCAGACCCTACAAACAATGAAAATAACGCTGTAAAGAAAATGACTAACTCGAAATGGCTAGAAATAAAAGAGGAAGCAAATAATGCGTGGGAAGCATTAAATATCGCCCAGTCAAAAAACTTTGAGGGCGATACGGTTGAAGAATGGAAACATGTTTTTGGACCTTCTTTCACTATAAATGTCGAGGAATAAATGTATAACACAATTACAGGGACTGCTACTTATACAGTAGTGGATATAAGGAAAACTTTTGAAGGTTTTGAGTCTGACCTGCGAATGATAGCTCGCAGAACAGGTAAATGGACTATGGACTATGTTGATAAAATATTTCACGATGTAATTAAATTAGCCGAAGCTAAGTATCTTTCATCAGTGAGCATCGCGCTTATGGATTCTAGTGAAAAACCTATAAGAGCGGCTAAATTTATTGTGAATCTTCAGGGAAATGCTATGACAGGTGACAGAGCTGGAGGAAACGATTGGAGCAACATTCCATATACTACTTTGACAATTGTTCTGTCATATAACAGTAGTTGGAACAATCTTACAAAAGAACAACAGAATAAATTCCAGGCTAATAATGATTTTCAAATAGGCTGGATCGGATCAAGAGTTGACACAACTTTTTCTCATTTGAGTAGAACAGTTGGGCAGCTCTATGCAAGTAACGGTCACGAATTACAAAAACAGAACTTTCAGTGATGACTACAACAATATTTGATAACACAATTGAACTACCAAATTCTGCGATACAAGAAAGATCGAGGCATCTAGTTGGCTTTGAGACTAAATTTCAAAGAATTTTCGGCAATCTTAAACTACTTCTTGATCAAGAAGGTCTGAAAATCTGGAGCAAAAAATTCCACAAAACTGAGCTACCAATAATAAGCCTATTAATGGATAGATATCCTTTGATTATCCTTTCCGGTGATGTGGGAACGGGTAAAACTGTATCAGCAGAGGCAATTGCAGACAGAGTAGTAAGAGAATTAAAGAAAGATGGATTCCTTTTAAAATTAAGTACTAGAGTGCGAGGCGAGGGGCTACATGGGCAAATGGGTAATTTGGTAAATGATGCTTTTGCACAACTGAAAACTCAAGCGGGAAAAAATCGCTTAGCTTTTCTGCTGATAGACGAAGCCGATGCAATTGCAACAACGCGATCAACTCTGCAAATGCATCAAGAGGAAAAAGCTGCTGTAAATACACTAATTCAAAAGATTGACGAGATAAGAGAATTGAAGGGTAGAGCTGTTATTTTTATGTCAACAAACAGGCTTCATTTTCTCGATGAGGCGATTATAAGAAGAGCAGCCGTCATTTTAGAATTTGAGAGACCTAACAAAGAGGAAAGAAAAGAGTTATTTATAAAAAACCTAGATGGGATTAAATTTTCTGAGAAAGAGTTGAATGAACTTGTCGATTTAACTAGCCCTGAAAAAAATAGCGGCCTCGGGCATTCCTTTTCAGATATAACATTGAAGATATTGCCGGAGGCTATTGCGATGAGTTTTCCAGATAAAGAATTAACAATTGATGTCCTTCGTAAAACTATTCAAAATATCAGACCAACTCCCAAGATCAAATGAAGTATATCCTACAAATAATTACAGCAGTTATATTGATTGTTGTTGGAAGATATTTCGCTAGCGACGAATTAAGACCCGAGTTTGTAGGGGGCGGTCTCACCCTTTTCATTTCATTTTTAATAATTGAAGTTGTCTACGACATATATGAAAACTATCGCAGAATAACCCTTGTCTTAAAATGTAAATGGCTTGCTCACAAAAGACAGTACATAAGATTTTCAATGTCTTATCAGTACAGGATAAAAATTAACGATGAATATTTGCTTGTAAAAAATTCAAACTGGAATTTTTATCAACACGTTGGAGGGAAGTATAAGAGATTACCAGTCACTCAAAAGCTACTTAAAGATCTAGGTGCTACAGACGATTTGAAATTGAAAACGACAGGGTTGATGAAAGATGATTTAGCCGTATTTATTCCAGCGAGGAATGCGATAAAGTTTATTGATTGGTTCGACAGCAGGAAAGAGCGAGAGATCTCTCATTGGAGAGAGTTCTATGAGGAGCTTATTGATGGAAAAGGGAAAATTTTATCCAAAGAAAAGTTTCCATACGTTAATTATAACTTGGTTTCTTCAGTTAGAACGCCTTTGAAAAAATCAAAAATGTGGGACTGCTGGGAGGTCCTCCATTATGATGTTTTGGACTTATTGCCTAATGAGAGTCAGCAGAACGAACTAGAAGCACTGTTTGAAGATGGAGATACCGATTACATCAAGTGGGCAGATTACGAATTGATTCAATGCCTTGGGTACAACAAGCATACAAGAGAAACACCATATGTAATTGGTGAGCACACAAAATGGGTTGTAAATCTTGAATGGAATAAAGATTAGACTTGAAATCCTCGGTGGGCATTATTAACAAATGCTAAGTTGGTAACAATTTTATTGTACGCAAACAATGGATAGATGGGGATGTTAAACCTTCTGCGTACTAAAAAGTAACAATGCAGTACGCCACTTTATTACACTCCCAGGCAGGGCTATGTGTGAAATAAATGAACTGCCAAGAGCTCTCGTACATATCTGGTAGTTACCCACCTGAATAGCATTAATGAAATAATGCCAAACCCTGTTGATGCCAGGTAAGAACTTAATTCCTTCAGGTAAGAACTTAATTTCTCATGTAAGAGCTTAATTTTTCGTGAACAATTTCCCTCACCTTAAAACAGCTCGAACTTTATCGTCAGATATTTCTTCGGGTTCTGCCGGAAGTCATAGATCAGCTTCACGCTTTCCGCGGAGAGTTGGTTGACGTTCGAGTAAAGCTGCTCGTCAGTGAGAAGCTTG
>JBGTNM010000546.1:0-6843 GCA_041743025.1 Microcystaceae cyanobacterium | reverse complement strand
GCTCTTGATGAAGCAATTACTCAAGCTATCAATACTATTACTCCTGAGAATGCTCAAAACTGGTTTAATCATTGCGGTTTATTTTTTGAGTCAATTAGAGAGCTTCGTCTGTAGTTGATTTGATCGCAATTTGCTGTAAATGTATAACAGTTAGTAAATCTACTGCAATTATTGTCCTTTATTAACTATCCACTACAAAGGCTAACGTACCGCGATCGCCATCTAACATGACGGTTTCTCCCACTGGCAAAGCGGCATTAGCACCATCGTGACCGAAAGGTAACTGCCAGACGAGAGGAATACCCAAATCGCCTAAGCGCTCGCGTAATACGTCTTCGACTGTCCAACTCGTACTGCCAGCAGGCGGATCGCAGCGACTAAAACGCCCCAGTGCGATACCTTTGATGCCCTCAAACGCGCCCATTAACCGCCACTGAGTTAACAAGCGATCGATGCGGTAAGGCGCTTCTGTCACGTCTTCTAAGGCTAAAATAACCCCTTCTAAGCAAGGTTGTAGGGGAGTCGCTAGCAGGTGAGTAGCGACCGTTAAATTCGCTGGTAGCAGCTTACCGATGGCTCTGCCTCCTCCTCCTGCCTTGCCCGTCAAGGGGGATAAAGAGCGACCTTCTAGGCAATCGAACAAGCGAGCGATTGACCAGTCGGGTTCAGCCGCCAAAGTCGTTAGAACCGGGCCGTGAAGGCTAGAAATGCCTATTTTTGCTAAACTCCACAGCAACCCTGTCACGTCTGAAAAGCCAATCACCCACTTGATTTTTTCAGTGTCCCAATCCCAGACTTCTAGCAATCTCGTACTGCCGTAGCCGCCTCTAGCACAGAGAATCGCTTTGCATTCGGGGTCTTGCCAAGCTTCTAATAACGCTTGTCGGCGTTGGTCGTCGGTTCCGGCCAAATATCCGTAGTTAGCCTGCCATTGACTGCCGCGTTCAACACGATAGCCCCGCGATCGCCAAATTTCGATGCTTTGCTCGAAGGCAGCAAACTCCTTCAAAGCACCACTGGGGGCAATGACTCTCACGAGATCGCCGACTTGCAGAAAAGGCGGTCTTTTAGTGTCAGTCATGACTACTGTTTATTAGGGCTAAATCCTGGTATTTATTGATTTTCTTGTGCTAATTTTAGCGAAAGTAGCGGAAAAAATTGATATAAAATGTGCTACGTAGGGCTTGCTGAAAAAGTGGTTGGAGGAATTATGAGGTTAAGAATTAATAATTCCTTGGCTTAATTCATAAAGTTTCCTTGTTTAAAGGACTTTGAAGATAAGCTTGATTAATCAAAACTCGGCTTTTTAGTTTAAGGATTCTCCTTTTAAGAAAAAATGACAAAAAGAACTCAAGCCACCGCCTGAGCATGGTGGAAAGATTGACCACTAGAAAGGTAGAGGTTGAGTTAGACTGACGATTCGATGGTCTATCCTCTGTTTTTTATTCTCGAACATCCACTGTTGTTGGCGATAGACTTCAGACACCACCAACAGAATTTTGTACGAGCTTTTACTCAGAAAAATGAGAGAAGCTCCTATTTTTGAGTTTATCTTTAAAATCTTGATAGAGAATATCTAGGATTTTTTCGGTGGCTAATTATTTCAATCCAACAGAATTTTTTTAATTGATCAAGCAGCGATCGCAAGATTTGATGAGAAAAATCATACTTGGGACTCACGCTTGGCTTGCAGTTTTGCTTTCTGCGCCTGAAGTTTTTCCCAAGCCGCTTCTCGTCCGGGCGGTGTTAGCTCTTACGGCTGAAACTGTAGACAATCTGCGTTTCCCATTGAGGACAGTCGGCAAAGGATTGTGCCGTCAAAGGAAAAGCATGACGATCTAATTTGACTTGTAATCCCAGCATCGGATCGTCCCCCGTCGAAATTAAAAACGCTAATCGCTCAATATCGAGCCAAGTAGCTAAATCATTGAGAATATGGTCAATTGCCTGTCGGTAGGGATGTTTAAGTTGGCGATACCAATCAGGTGCGACGAGATGCGCTTGATCGAATCCCAGGTGAAAAATGAGTGAGGGATTGCCAAAAAGAGCGATCGCGACGGGACGCGCTTCTTCTTGCAGTAATAATTGGGCAGAACGGCTCAATTGTCGCAATTTTTCTAAATTTGCATAGCGCTCGGTGACAGAACTAACCTCTGGTTTCCAGTCAATCGCAATGGTAATCAGATAGGTTTGTAATAGCAGATGTCCCAGTTTTTCGGCTTTAGTTGCCAGATAAGTAGAATTGTAATGGGTTGCCCCGGTCAGTAAGGGGACGCGATCAATCACTTCAATACCATATCCCTTTAATCCGGCAATTTTGCGGGGATTGTTGGTAATTAGGCGAATTTCGCTCACGCCTAAATCGTTTAACATCTGCGCTCCCATACCATAATCGCGCAAGTCGGCAGGGAAACCCAAGCGCTCGTTAGCTTCGACAGTATCCAATCCCATATCTTGCAGAGAATAGGCTTTTAATTTGTTAACCAGACCGATACCGCGCCCTTCTTGCCGCAGGTAGACGACGATGCCTAACCCTGCCTCCTCAATCATTTTTAAGGCGGTATGCAACTGCATCCGGCAGTCACAGCGTAGCGATCCCAGTGCGTCCCCAGTCAAGCATTCTGAATGCATTCGCACCATCACGGGATGGTCTTTAAAATCGGCGGGGTTGCCTTTGACAATAGCGACGTGTTCGGTGTCATCAAGGGCGTTGCGGTAGGCGTAAAGCGTGAAGGTTCCGAATTGACTGGGGAAGTTGCAAATCGTCTCGCGGTAGACAAAGCGATCGTGTTTTAGCCGATAACTGATGAGGTCGGCAATGCTAATGAGTTTTAAGTCATGTTTTTGGGCGTATTCAAACAGTTGCGGCAAGCGTGCCATCGATCCATCTGGGTTTTGAATCTCGCAGATAACCCCCGCCGGGTACAATCCAGCTAATCGCGCTAAATCGACGGCAGCTTCCGTATGTCCAGCGCGTTTGAGAACGCCACCCTCTCTAGCACGGATGGGAAAAATGTGACCGGGACGGGTTAAGTCTTCAGGACGACTGGCAGGGTTGATGGCAACTTGGATGGTTCGGGCGCGATCTTCGGCGGAAATCCCCGTTTTTACCCCCAGATGAGGCGCGGCATCAATGCTGACGGTGAAGGCAGTTTGGTTGCTATCGGTATTTTTACTGACCATGAGCGGCAAATCGAGGGCATCGAGGCGTTCCCCCGTCATCGCTAGACAGATTAATCCTCTCGCTTCTACTGCCATGAAATTGATGATGTCTGGGGTCGCAAATTGGGCAGCACAAATCAGATCTCCCTCATTTTCGCGGTTTTCGTCGTCTACGACCACAATAGGGCGACTTGCTTTAATCTCTGCTAAAGCAACATCAATCGTGTCAAATTTATTTCCCAGCGTTGGCACTACGTCCACAAGTATTTATCTAAGAGGTTTGTGATGTTGTTTTTCTATTTAACTATAACAAAAGTCTATGTTTCTAAGGCAAAATCCACTTTATCGTAAAGATCTCCTAGCACTATCTGAAAAGAAATAGACAACAGAGAGAAAGTTGTATCTTTACCCTCATATTCTGAGAAAAACCATTGATTCGGTTCTGTTTTGTAATAGTGTTCAATATGAATCGAATATTGATCGATTAAAACATACTCTTGAAAACCTGGAATAGTTCGATAAGCAGCAAATTTTTCAACTCGGTCGTAATTCTTGGTAGAATTAGACAACACTTCAGCAATCATCAAGGGATTAATGAGCGTATCTTTTCGTCCTTCTTGAAATTGCAAATCCCCTTGCACTATTATAACATCTGGGTAAGTATAAATGTGCTTTGCGGGAATCCAAAGCCGTTGATCAGTGACAAAAACTCGATAAGGCTGACCTTTAAGAGCAAAGTTTAGCGCGGCATAAAAGTTGCCAGCAATCTGATTGTGATTGGGTGTACCGCCTGTCACGCAAATAACCTCACCATCAATGTACTCATGGCGTTCCTCTGCCTCAACTTCGAGTTCTAAATATTCTTCAGGGGTGTAGTAGCGTTGCGCTTGTACTTGCATAATTTAAACTAGAGTTAAATAAATACACTTAAAGTTTTGCCTGAATTGCCATTTCATCCAACTGCTTAATTGCCTTCCAATCAATGACAGCAACCCACAGCTTTTCTTCAAAAGAATACTGCACCACGCCCTCTACCTCTAAATCCTCACTGTACAAGATAAGTAATTGCCCGTCTTGTAATTCGATATTTTGACGAGCTAGATCTTCAACTGTACCGATACAATTGAGACGTAAGCGACCCTGAACATCAGCATTATGGAAATCTGCAAAGACTTTAGATGTGTTCATGAAGCTTTCTCCAATGGCTATATCTGTCGTGCTGGATTGGGAACTGTGGGAGTAAGGAGATTGCTGATGTGTTCAGGCGTTAAACCTTTCAAGGTAGCATGATATGGGCTTCTTCCTGATGTTCGGATAAGCTGTTACACATTTAGATTGCCTATTCCTAGCGGGCAAGATGACCGCACTACCCTAGACTCTATAATATTCTAAAAAGTAGGGTGGGCATTGCCCACCTTACCCGATGAATAATGTTGGTAACATCAGTTGACGTAACTCCTCAATTTCTGAGATAATTCCCGCCTTTTAGCGTCTGAATTTCCTGTTTTTGCTCAAAAGTTTGAATTCCATCTTTGTCTATTGATATCTTAATGAAGATTCCGAAAGCTTCAAAGTTAAAGTCAATAACCCCTCCTGCGGGAACGTTCATCAGAAAAATATAGACAATAGCAATGGTCGTCGCCGTGAACATAGCAGAGAGAGTGAGGAGAGTAAGCTGTTTCATAACCCCTCCTAGAGGGAAATTATTACACAATAACAATACCCAGAATATTGTGCGTTGTCAATGGGTCTTGTTTTTTTGTTAGACAGTTGATAAAATAGAGTCAATACTCTCTAGGGTGCCAAAATGCGTCAAATTGCCAAATCAAGAGTTAAAAAACTGAGAGAACAAGCTGGATTAACCCAAGCACAGCTAGCAGTCTTCATCGGTGTAACCCCCAATACTATCCAAAACTGGGAAAAAGACAATGGACTCGCTCAATTGGAAAAGTACCTAAAGCTATGTGAAGTTCTTGGCTGTGAGATACAAGATTTGTTAGAATATACCGATATTTCTGATGATGATGCTAAAATAGACAAAATGAAAAGCTTCTCAATTGAAGAACTGCGTAAAATCCGCGAGCATTGGAAAACAGATGTTAAGGCTTCTAAAACTAACTCTTAAGCATCGGTATAAGCATGATAGTAAGCAATTCGTCACCAATTAATGTTCTAGTTGATGCTGATTTGCTTGTGGAGTCCGACCGATTGTTATCAATGATTTCATCATATGATCGGTTGTATATCACTGTGGTGTATAGTTGCTTAGAACGAGTCTGTGAGCGAAACAACATAGAGGTGCAGCGCGTTATCTCTGATTTAAACAGAATCCCCAGAATCAACATTATCTCTAGCGAAGATGCAAATATTTATAGACAAAGTTTATTTGATGAAATAGAAAGACTAAAATTTTTAGAAAATGATGATTTTAGAGAAGAAATTGCCTATGCTATTGCTCAACATATTGGTGTAGTTGTTACTAATAGATATAACGAATATGATGATGCTGAGTTAGGGATAAATATATTATCATTAAAGCAACTAGAGGCAAGGCTCAGACCTAAAAAACCTCCTCGTAGGACTTTTTTACGTAGAGTTAAGAATTTATTACGTAGAGTTTGGCACTGGATTCGCTCTATCAGAAATCCTTGGTATTTAATAATATTGGCTTTTGTTCTGGTAGGAATATTAATTTTCACCATACCTTGGATGGTACAGCAAGTGCAAAATATATTAGACCCCGCTCAACCTCCCCCTCCAAACGCAACTGTTTCTCCAGCAGTAGATAGCTATCAAAACACAGATTGTGTTTTGTTAATTCTCGATAAGTCATTCAAAACAAGCTGTGGTGAACAAATCTTGCTAGATATATATGATCCTAAAACACAAGCGATCACAGCTTTTAGCGCAGGGAATAACTATCCAGAAGCAGTCAAAAAATTCAAGGACATTTGGTATAATCAAGATAAAAATATACCAAAAGATATAGATCCAGAAGTATTAATTTATTTGAATAATTCTCTTCTTAACCGCGATATACAAGATGCCGATACTATTGCTATTCTAGTTCCTGCTGAGTATAACATAGACAAAGGTGGAGATCCAGAAAGATCTCTAGCAAAAGAACTATTGCGAGGAGTTGCTCAAGCTCAAACTTTAGTTAATAAAAGCCTATTTCCTAATGATTTAGCTGAGTTTACATTCTCGGACAATAAACTAAAACTCACAGGTAAAAAAGGACTTAGAGTGATAATTGTTGATGATGCAAATGACAAGGAGAGGGCTAGAAAAATAGCCGAAACTCTAGGTAAAAAAAAGGAAATACTAGCCGTTATTGGTCATTACGCTAGTGAATTGACTTCAGAAGTTATCCAAACTTATGATGATAATAAAACCGTTTTAATCTCTCCTGGCAGTACCAGCGAAGATCTTCCAGCATCTCAATATTTTTTTAGAACGGTTCCTAGTGCTAGCACTCATGTTGAGCCTATAATTAAATTTATATCTGAGAAAGTTGAGCAACCAAAAGTTGCAGTTTTCTACCAGGGCTATTTCATTCTAAAAAGTGCCAAAATATGCTTTAGTCCATAACTGCATAATCGTTGTGCTTGTGCCATATTCGTAAAACCTGCTTCTCGGTAGAGATTTATGGCTAAATCTCTTGTAATCGCCCATAGAGAC
>JBGTNM010000545.1:0-3422 GCA_041743025.1 Microcystaceae cyanobacterium | reverse complement strand
CACGTGCGCAATATTTTGGATAAGTTGGGAGCGAGCGATCGCACCCAGGCGGTCACCATCGCTCTCAAACGCGGCTTGGCGAGGCTTTAGCATCTTGTTGTACCCACCACACCCAAATGTGGGTGTCGAGCACAATCACTGCAAAACATCCCAGTCTTTTAAGGGAATCGCAGGAGCGAAGGGATCGTCATAACGGTAAGGCTGTTGGCCCGAGGCAAGCGCTGTATCTGGCTCAGGCGTCGACGCTGTGGCTGTTGTCAGGACGGGTTGCCCCTGCGGATACTTTGCTTTGAGAAAGCAGAGAAAGTCTAAGACCTCGGTAATCAGGGGGGCAGACACAGTATCGAGTTCTCGAATCAGTAGGTCTTTTGGTGTCACAGCGTTTCTCCCTCAAAACCAAAATCGCACCACCGCTATTCCACCATGACATAACGGGTGAGGACGCGCATGATTTCGTTGATGCGCCCGGTGGGCTGGGGTTTGCTCCATTCGCGCACTTCGGCGAAGCCGAGGCGGTAGAGCTCGTGGACGATGCGATCAACGCCGTGGGCGCTGCCAATGACCAAGATGCGAATGACCTCTCGCCCCGGCTCGGCGGCGGGTTCGATGGTGACTTGCAGGGTGGGGTCAGCCAGGGTTGAAGGGATGAACGCTTGCGGCATGGAAGCCTCCTATGTTGCTCAATGGATCACAACATAGCACCAATTTTAGGATTGTGATCTAATAAGCAACATTTACGTTCCTGTGACTCTCTGACACAGTTGGAGCATGGGTAGAGCAAGCCAAGCACTAAAGCAGGTGTTAGACACCTACGGCATCAGCCAAAACCAGCTTGCCGGAGCAATGGGGGTGGAGCGAGGCAGCGTCTCCCGCTGGTACCACGACAAACGCGATCCCACAGCAGAGACAGTAGTGGAGATTGTAGAAGCGCTGAAAAGCCTTAATTTCCAGGCCGCCGAAGATTTTGTAAAGCTATATTTGAATGATGTTCTTCAGAAATAAACTGGTAGTAAAAGCATGCTAGATGCTGGCTTACACACTATCCAAATGGCACACAGTCTAAAAGAACCAGTAAATTTTAGGAGTTAACTTGAATAAGACAAACATTTTTATTCCTCATTTAATCACTTTAGATACTGAGTTCTTTCGCAGAAAAAATTTCCATTACAAGAGCCGTTGCTTCAGTATTTTAAACTCCTTGTCTAGTCGAGGAGAAATTCATTTAATTTTAACGGAAATCGTATATCGCGAAGTTTTATCAGATATTAAAAATGGATCAGAAGAAGTATACAGAGCAGCACAAAAAATAATAAGCAAGGAATCACGTATTTGTAATAATTCAGAGCTTGTCAGACAGTTTATTGGCGAGATGCCTGATGCAAAAAGCATTGAAAACGAATTGCTAGGTCAATTCCATGACTTTATTAACTCTGCAAAAGTAGAAATCTTGTCAATCGAAGAGGTTTCTAACCAGGAAATACTCTCTCTTTACTTTTCTCGACAGCCCCCCTTCAACGAAGGCAAGAAATATGAATTTCCTGATGCTTTTTCCCTTTTAACTTTAGACAACTTAGCTGCCGAAAGAGATGACCATGTATATGTTGTCAGCAATGACAGCGACTGGGAAATCTATTGCAAGGATAAGGAAAATCTTATCTACTTTAGTGATTTATCGAAACTTCTAAACTATTTACTAATACAATGTGAGTTAGACTTTGAGGAAAGCGAAATTTATAAAATTTTAGAGGAGAATATAAAAGGGGTTGAGAAGGAAGTTGAGACGCAGTTTTGCAAAATATCTTTAGCATTTGAGGATCCTTTTAACCACTATTTAGTAAACTCTCTGGAAGGATTTGATATAAAAATTAAGTCAATAGAGGATGTTTGCCTGTGTGAAAAAATTTTGGTAGAAGTTCAAGAACTAGAGGTTGATACACTTGTTTTTCTCTTTGATACTGAGTTTGACATTACTTTTTCTGCTGATGTGGATTGTACCGACGTAGAATATAATTATGCAAAAAATGACTACATAGGAACACCCTTTAATGTCAGCATAAAAAGGACTCTATCTTTGCCAGTCAATATTTCAATGGTTTTAGTTCGAGGCAAAGATTATTCCCTGAAGTTCAAAGCCTTTAAGGAGACAGAGCTAAATCCAAATTTTGATTACGAGTCAGATGTCGTTTATATTTCTTCCGAGAGAGCCGATCTTAATTGCTTTTTCTAAAGAGTAACTGCTAAGAGTTTTTGGCCATCTTGACGGCATCTCTAATGATTAACATTGCCGTTTTCCATAGCTTTCAAGAAATAAAAAACTACATAAATTATTTGTGAAGTTGTAGAATCTCGGCACTTAAATATAGATAGTCAAATACAATATAAGCGTATTTTTTGCCACTTTAAACCCTATGAAAGCTTTCCCCTATTTAGCTCTGGCATGCAGCTTTTTGATAATTGCTTGCGGAGGTGCAGAAGGTGATCGGACAAATTTGACCGTGCAAGGTAAGGTAATTCTGTTTACCCCAGAAATGCTGGCAAATAATATTGAACTTAGTCCGCCAGGATGTCCACCTATCATTGAAACCTATGGTTTAAGTGAATCAACGGCAGTGGTTATCAAAAGTGGCGATGGGACTGCAATCTCTAAAGTAAACCTTGGGGCTAGCACCAAGGAGCATGTTACAGAGCCACCAAAGCCGGATGCAGCGACGGGCGGATATCGCTTCGCATGTGTATGGCCATTTATGACTGAAGTACCTGCCCAAGATGTTTACCAAATTGTTGTCGAGGCCGATCAAAACCACGAATCAACAGTATCTGCGGCTGACGTAGCTCAGCCTGTAGAAATTCTCATCACGCCAAATTAATTGCTAATTTCTCTTATATGACTAAAAGTTCTCTAGGCTTTTAGATTGGCTCTGAATTTTTTGCATTTTTCTCAGGAGTTATGGAACATGAAGCCACTATGGAAAATAAGATCAGGCGAATTTGCTGGTTGGAAAATTAATGATGCTTTATATAACTCTGATGGAGAAAATATAGGGTATTTCATCGATAATTTAGTTTATTCTTTATCTGGCAAATGTATTGCTGAACTTTATCTGAGTGATTGGATGGGGACACGCAACTTAATTTATCCGATTGGCAGTCCTAGAGCGGGTTTTGCTGGAATAGCAGCACAAGCACCTTCAGGAAGAGTTGGTTTAAGCATAGGTGGCTGGCAAGATCCAGATTTTCCACGGGAGTGCGTCAACATTTAGCGAGAGAAAAATGAAGATAGGGGGGTAGGTCATCTAGGGCTACCGCCATGACACCTGAACAACACCAACAACTGCAAGGGCACGTCAGTGAGATCGCTAAACTGCTGTATACCGATGCCCAAGCCAAAGGGCTGCCCATGGGCAACCTGAGCGAGATTGAGA
>JBGTNM010000544.1:0-2369 GCA_041743025.1 Microcystaceae cyanobacterium | reverse complement strand
TTCATGGGTTGCCTTTGTGATTACGGGTGATCGAAGCTCACCCCTGTGACTCATACAGAGGTAACTTATGGCACTTGTCATCATGGCACGCCCTAAATCTTCAAGTGGTAGTTTAAGGCACAAGAGTCGGATGTCATTTTTACTAGCTTCTGAACTCTAAAGATGAAACCTTCAAGGCGCCATTTTGACAATTTAAAAGACTCTACTGCTTCGTTCCGGCGTGGTTCAATCGAGGGTAACACTCTGATAGGAAAATCCCTGTTGATAGGATCATTTGTTCTAAGTAGTTGAATTAAGTTAGAAAAATAGGAGATAATGGGAGATTGCTCAAAATCTCTGGTTATCTGTGAGGAAACCGCATGAATCAAACCCCTTCCCTAGCCGCCCGTCTTGAACCCAAGCAGCGTCAAAAATTAGCCTTGAGGGTTCTAAATAAACAAGAACCGATAAGCAACATAGCTTTGGAAGAGGGAGTCAGTCGGAAATTTCTCTATCAACAGGGACATCAAGCCCAAAATGCCCTAAAGAAAGCTTTTGAAAAGCCAGAGACCGAGCAGGAGGTAATATTTTACCTACCTATTACTCAAAAATGGTTATTTCAGTTGATTCTAGCTCTAATTCTCATCTGTCACTGTTCCTATCGAGGCGTAGTTGAGCTATTGCGGGATTTATTCGATTACCCCATCAGCGTCGGAACCGTTCACAATCGAATGACTGAAGCGGTGGAAAAAGCTCGAAACATCAATCAAGCTCAAGATTTAAGCGGAATTGAAGTCGGTCTACTTGATGAAATCTTTCAGGGAAATCGGCCTGTATTAGCCGGAGTGGATGCCAAGTCTACCTATTGTTTTCTCTTGGAAGAAGTCGAACAGCGAGACGAAGACACTTGGGGCTATTATCTACTAGAAGCGGATGAACAAGGATTAAACCCTGAGTACACCATTGCTGATGCAGCTAAAGGATTGAGAGCGGGACAAAAAGCGGCATGGGGTGACAAGCCCTGTCATGGGGATTTATGGCACATTTTCGAGCAAGGAGAAGTTTTATGCCGTTCATTGACGAAACAAGCCTTTAGAGCGACATCAAAACTAGAAGATCTAGAAGTAAGGATGGAAAAGGCAAAATTAAAAGGAATTGGTCATAAATTATCGACTAAAGTAAATATTGCCAGTAAAGACGCGGAAAAAGCTCTAAATCTAGCTACTGATGTCAAAATACTCTTTTATTGGCTCAGACTCGATATTTTATCTTTGGCTGGGCCATCTTGGGCCGAACGGATTGAGTTAATGGAGTTCATCATTTCGGAACTCAAAATCAGAGAGGAACAAAGCTTTCAGGGGATTAAAGCTTTCAGGAAAGCTCTATCGAACCAACGCTACGATTTATTAGCTTTTGCTCAAATCCTCGACCAGAAACTCAGTGAAATTGCCCAACGTTTTGGAACTCCTGTGTATCTAGTCAGAGCGGTTAGTCTGTTAAACTCGAAAGAACCGTCAACTAATAATTATTGGCAGGAATGGAATCAATTGCACTCGTTACTTTCCCATAAATTCCATCATTTGATGGAATCCGTTAAAGAAGCGATGAAAACGACTCCCAGAACCAGTTCGTTGGTTGAAAACCTCAATTCTCGGCTCAGAAATTACTTTTTTTTACGCAAGCATCTTGGTTCAGGATATCTCGACTTACTCCGTTTTTTCCTCAATCATCGCACCTTTATGCGGAGTCGCTGTCCTGAACGAGTTGGTAAGAGTCCAACCGAGTTGATGACTGGGGAAACCCATCCTCATTGGTTGGAATTACTGGGCTTTGAGCGATTTCAACGAGCCTGAGAAGTTAGTTAATCTGGTATGTTTGTTCTATAAGTCATTGTCAAACAATGGCTCAATCTGGCCTACTTGTGTTACCCAAAAACCCACCTTTTTGAACCACGCCCAGTTTTCCCCCACCACCAAGTTGAATGGCAGCGTCATTTTTGTCCTGGCAGATGCCTTTGGCTCTCCTCCTAGCGACATCAATCAAGCAGTCTTCCAATATTGAGACCCCTGCATATCGAAGCTTTCTATCGCTACCAATTCAATAATAATATCTCAATTACCCCCGGTATGATCTGGCTGACTGCGCCTAACCAGGATAGTAACAATGGCAGTGCATTTATCCCCACAATCCGCACCACATTTGAGTTTTAATGGAGTGCCTACTCAAAGAAATCTAGGTTACTGATATGCTAGACGAATCCTTCATCTTCACAATTTTCTTTCTGACGCTAGGACCAATTAAGATCATTCCTGCCTTTGCCAAACTCACCCAACAGACTAGTCTTTCATTCAAACGAGAAGTCGCAATCAAATCTATTCTGATTGCGACAG
>JBGTNM010000543.1:0-1570 GCA_041743025.1 Microcystaceae cyanobacterium | reverse complement strand
TCGTAGTCGGTCGGATTGGTTCCTAATTGTCTTTCTAGGCTGTTGTTTAAGCCGTCTAGGTCGAAATCTAGCGTATCTGCGTTTATTTCTGTCCAGCTAGGGACTTGAGAGCCATTTTTCATGTTTTTCCTGCCTATGGGTTTAGTTACCGTCGAAATCTAAATTGGGAGCACCATTGATGTTGCGGCAGGCAGTCAATCGATTGGGGCAGGTTGAGTCCCACCACCAAGCCGACTGCTCCCATCCCCACCATCAAGGCGGCAATAATAAAGTAAAAGTTGAGGTAGACGCTGATCGTTTCGTGGAACTTTTTCGTCGATTCCTGACGCTGCTGCTTGAGAGCGAGCTTTTTTTGAGCTTCGATGCGGCGTTGGCGTTCGACTTCGAGATATCCTACTTCTTTTTGCAGCAGAATCCTCAATTGGGTTCTGATTAGTTGTTGAGTAATCGGAGCTATAGCTAACAGTTGATTATCGCTGAGGGGTTGGGGTTTAAGTAACTGGTTGGTTGAGCGAGAAGACTTTTTGACGACTCGCCCACCTGAGCACTGCCAGGCACGAAATTCTCGCCACTGTCGCGGGAATTCCCGCACTGAAACGATTAATTGTTGATAGTTTGACCGCCGCTTCATTGTTTAGTTTCTTTTTCGCTTTCAGGGGCTAGTGCTTTTTGAGAAGTTGCCTCAATGACTCGAATAGGGTGAATTTCCGTCTCCAGCAACCGATTCCGTTCTTCCTGGGCCATTTTCTCAAACTGGCCAGAACTCACCATTTGTTGTAGGTGCGCCATCGCCCTTAGTTCAATGGCTCTCGCTAAGCCTCTTTCGGTCTGAATATTTTGCTTAACCATTGTTCGAGCTAAACTTTCGGCGGTGGGAACGGCGAGACTTTCGACAATTTCTTCTTGCCTGGCTTCCCCTTCATCTTTAACGCCGTGAAAAGCCCTGATTGCTTCAGGGGTTTGATTTTCGCTGAAATACATTAGGCAAGTTTGCTCTAATTTCTGGATTTCTTCAGGGGAATAGTTTTCTTGGTCTTCTAATCCTGTCCATTCCAGGGCTAATCCAAAAAGTTTGAAACTAAAAGCTGTGCCGTAAATTTTCTTAAGCTGGCTGTAGAGCGTCGTTCCTTTAGTCGGGCTTTTTTTGCTGTTTGTCTTGCTTTTATTGCTTTCCTGTGCCTTAGCAATTTCTTGTTCAATTTCGCTTAAAATATTCTCGATATTGCTAGCATTCGCTCGGTCAGTAAACGTTTTTTGCAGGTCAGGATTCCCATTGACAATTAGGTTGTGATAGCGTTGTAAGCGATTAAATTCACTCTCGTTAAATTCGGCTTTTGTTCCCTCCAAGTAGCACTTCAAAATATAATCTTTTTGGAGTTTTCCTCGCTTTTTGTCCTCATTTTCTGCAACAATACCGAGTTGCTTAATTATCTCATCTCTGGGATAGTTCATTGATTTAAAGACTCCTAATTAAAGTTCATGACTAGATCATCAACGGGTGCATCTCAATTTTGCAAAAATACTCAAAGAATGATAAATGTAAAGATAACTTTATGAAGACAGGTTAAGA
>JBGTNM010000542.1:0-12126 GCA_041743025.1 Microcystaceae cyanobacterium | reverse complement strand
GCTCAGAAGATTTTATCGTTTCGGCAAAAACTTTAAGCTTATTAATTTTTTATTTCAATTTTTTGCTAAGTATAATCTTTTTAATTTTCCTAACTTGAAAAGATTTGATGCCTTTTCACAATTCATATAGGATTGCTATATTAACTATCAAAGCGTTCCCCGAAAAATCCCTTGCGGTCGCAGCAGGAGGATAATAATCATGATCAACAGAGCTACTCCTAGTTTATAATCGGGGCCGAGCCATAAAATGCTAACTTCTTGAGCGATGCCGATAACGAGTCCCCCTAAAATTGCCCCGTAAGGATTGCCAATACCGCCCAAAATGACCGAGGCAAACATAGGCAAAATCAGAAACCAGCCCATATTGGGGCGTACTGTGGTAATTAACCCGTACATCACGCCGCCTAACGCTGTTAGAACGCCTGTAATTACCCATGTCCAGAGAACTACTCGTTCGACGTTAATCCCGGATACCCTAGCTAAATCCAGATTGTCGGCAACTGCCCGCATTGCCTTGCCAACTTTAGTATTTTGCAGCAAAAAATGAAGCGCGACCATAGCTACAAGAGACAAGCCAATTGTCACGAGACGATAATAGGCTATTCTCATGCCGAGAAATTCGGGTGCTTGGACGATGGGGATTTGGTAGCTTTGATTGCCTGCCCCCCAAATTAATAACACGCCATAGCGAATAAATAAAGCAAGACCGATAGAGATGATAATGAGAGTGGTAGCACTCGCTCGGCGATCGCGCATGGGTTTCCACAGCAAGTACTCGGCAGCGAACATGGCGGCAACCGTGCCTAGTGCGCCAACCCCTATCGAAAGCCAGAGATTGAGTCCGCTAACATTTGCTAACCAGGTTAAATAAGCGCCTAATGTCATGAAATCGCCGTGAGCAAAGTTAGAAAGGCGCAAAATGCCATAAGTTAGCGTCAAACCGACGGCAGCTAGTGCGATAATACTCCCAACAGCGATACCGTTAAAAATGAGTTGTGGTGTGTCCATATAATACTAAAGAGGCATTCTTGCAAAAGGCAAGAGGAGAAATGAGTAAGTGGGTTTTTAGAGACGGATTTGATATAAAAGCCTAATTTCTCGTTTTTGGCAGAATTCCACTCAATTGCAAAACATCTTCTATTGTTGAGCAGTAATTCGTCAATTTAAAAGTGGCGGGTGTCACTGTTTTTTTATAAGTAAAGTGTCGATAATCGAGGCAAAAACGATCCCATTCTTGCATTTTTAAACGAAAGACTTGGATAAAGAAATTAGCGAGAGTCATGGAAAGCGGAATGCGAAAATAAATGGATTTGTTCAGATAAGCACAAATTTTTTCGACCGTCTGATCTACGCTAATGGCTGAGTTGCCTAACACCAAATCTTTTCTAACTGAATCAGGGAGTGGGCGTTCAACTAAATATCTGACGACTTGAGCGATATCTTGCGCGTGGATAAAATGGAAGCTGCCATCAGCTTTAAACCAACGGGCTAAATCGATCCATTTGATAACATCGGGCAAGCCAGAAGATAGATGAGAATAGGGTTTATCTTGATCGCCACCAAACACGAGAGTCGGAAAGAGCGTGGTAATTTTTGAGGAGATCGCTAGCTCGTGCAATTGAGTATAGCAGGCATATTTAGTACGAATGTAATTGGTTCCAATTTCCCCAGCTTCTTTAAGTGGTTTATTGTTTCTATCTAAAATACTGGCAGTTGAAAAATAAATAACTTGTTGGCAAAGTTGAGAATCGAGCAATTTCAGCAAAGTTAGGGTTTTGACTACGTTGACTTCAATAGATTCTGTCGTTCCTCCCCAACTAGTTGCTGCTAAAATGGCTACATTAATCGTTTTTAACACGCCACTAAACTGTTCAATTTCTCGCAAATCGCCGACTAAAATATTAACATTAGGTCGTGCCAAATAATTAAATTGTAATTTAGCAGGATTTCTAACCAATAAAAAAAGTTCGTAATCCGTCTCATAAATTAGCGATTCAGCGATATAATGACCGATACAACCACTAGCCCCTGTAAAAAAAATTCGCTTCATTGGATTATGATGACTTGTTAGTGATGGAAAATATAATATCAAATTCAGCCACTTGTCATTCTGGCAAAAATTCAAAATCTATGATTTGCTCAAAGGTAAAAGGACATTGTTCGGGAAAAGTAGAAGCCGATAATTTAGTTTTTTTTATGACGCGCTTCCGGGCTTTGGGGTAAACAGTATCAATTCGCCTAAGACAGTAATTATAAAGTGTTTGTGACTCAAACAAAAATTCTAACTGAACTCGGAAATTGCCAATTTCATCCTCCCATCCATCCCTGCACCATTCCCTTTTGCTTTCCCAATACTGATAAAGTAGTAAGTGAATGAGAAGCTGCAACAAATAACTATCAATTTTATGCCTCTGCTCGTTTCCCAATCCTTCAATCTCCTCCGCTAGATGTTTCCAATCTAACTGTTCTTTATCCTGCCGATGTAATTGCTTAGCAGTTTCATCTAACCAAAGAACGTAGTCTTCTTCATAAAGTTCTTTCATGTCTCGCGCTGATTGGTTTTTCATCTCACTGTTAACTGATACCATAATATCAAAATAATTAACAAAACTTTGGCTGAAATGACTTTAACACTTTACGAACAGGACTATTATCTCTGGTTGGACAAAACTGCCTCTCTTCTACGGGAAGGCAGACTCGAAGAGCTAGACATTCTCAACTTAATGGAAGAAATTGAAGATATGGGGTTGAGTGAGAGTAGTAATTATTTGGTTAAGTCTACCCAAAGTTGGGAATTATAAAGTTGTCATTTATCATCAGCCCCTTAGAGAAGGAGACGAAATGCTTAAAACGAGTTACGACTTCGATCAGGCTATCCTGCCAGCAGGTGCTTCCTTAAAGACGAGTATTTTGCTACGTTTCCGTGCGGATATCGCTGAATCTCCTCGACGTAACCTGAACCTTTCACTGGTCATTGACCGCTCAGGGTCTATGGCCGGTGAGCCTTTGTATCATGCACTCAAAGCGGCTGAGTCGGTGGTCGATCAACTAGAACCCTCTGATACGCTCTCGGTAGTCGTTTACGATGATACCGTAGACACGCCAGTACCACCCCAGCCTGTAACGGATAAGGCAGCGCTGAAAACAGCCATTCGTCAGGTGCGAGCAGGCGGTATCACTAACCTAGCGGGAGGCTGGCTCAAAGGCTGTGAATACGTCAAGACGCACCTAGATCCACAGAAAATCAACCGGGTTCTTCTGCTAACCGACGGTCACGCCAATATGGGCATTCAAGACCCCAAGATTCTGACGGCAACATCGGCACAAAAAGCGGAAGAAGGCATGACAACGACGACGTTGGGGTTTGCTCAAGGCTTTAATGAAGATCTCTTAATTGGGATGGCCAGATCTGCTAATGGCAACTTCTACTTTATCCAAAGCATCGACGAAGCGAGTGAAGTGTTCAGTATTGAGCTAGACAGTTTGCGAGCCGTAGTGGGGCAGAACCTCGTCGTGACGATTGAATTAGCCCAGGGGGTTAGCCTGGTTGATACCTTGAGTTTGGCTAAAGTCAGCCAGAATGAGGCAGGTGCAACGGTTATCACATTAGGGGAGCTTTACGAGGGCGAAGATAAACTGCTGGGGTTGAGTCTGGCGATCGCCAAAGCTTCAGGGGGCGAGTTATCGCTCATGAAACTGCACTACAGCGCGGATGTGGTGCAAGATAATTTGATTCAAAGTGTGTCAGGTAAAGTAGAGGTCGTTGCCAAAGTCGGTACGGTTGAGGAAGCTGCCCTTGCCGCTTCCGGCCATATCACGCTTGAGTTGAGTCGCCTGACGATCGCCAAAGCGAAAGAGACTGCTCTAGCTCTAGCTGAACAGGGCAAGCACTCCAAAGCTGAACAAATCCTCCGTGCCCTGATCCAAGATCTCAAAAACCAAGGGTTGAACGAGAATTTTGAAATAGCTGAGGAGATTGAGCAGCTTGAGTATTTCGCAACTCGGATCGCTCAGGGAGCTTTAGGCAATGCGGGACGCAAAGAACTTCGAGATCAGAGTTATCAAACACTGTCGCGCAATCGCAGTGATTTAGCGGGTCGTGGTGTGACGGCGGGGGATGAAGTGTATTCAATGCCGACAGTGAGCGAAGTCGGTTCAGGAGTTGAACTGTACTGCGTGCGGGAAGACGGTAAGCTGCGGGTCAAAGTTATGTCTGAGGGCTACGAGGCGACGAAAAACGTTCAGTTTCCCCGTGCTATTCGGGCTGAAGGTGCGCGTTATGTGGTAGAAGGACTGGAACTATCGGGCGATGGCAGTTTCTATCGTGCGCGGGGCAAGATTACCCGGCTGACCCAGCCCGGTGAAGCAGATGTCTTTGTTGCCTCAATGCAATCGAGATCAAGGAGTACAGGCAAAGCCTCTACAGGGCCAGCGAGTGCGGCTGACCTCCCTACCACTGACACGGTGGGTGATGGCATTCTCGTCCAGTGCGTTAAGGATGGCAGCAAGCTCCGCGCCAGGGTGGTTGCCGATGCTTATGAACCGGATTGGAATATGCGGTTCCCCCGCTCAATTCGAGAAGAGGGAATGCTTTATGTCGTCGATGAAGTTAAAACCGGGCCAGATGGCAAGTCTTACATAGCCTGCGGCGAAATTAAGCGATTTGTGCAGCCTGCTATGACGACTTGACTTGAAGGGAAGAAAACGGGTTTCTGTTGTCCAAGTTACGCTTCAATTAGCGGATGGTAGTCATCTGGGTTGTCAAAGCCAGCGACCCAGGCAGCTGCTTGACGACAACTTCGCAGATAAGGAGGAACGCGCAAAATATGCAAATGCCCTGTGGAGGGACAGGTCACTTTCAGAATCATCAGGGCTTCATCATCCTCAAACGGGACATAAACGAGTTGGCGCTCTCCGCCAGCGTCCATATCGCGATCGCGCACTAACCCTCCCACTTGCTGCAAAAAGGTTTCGTATCCCAACCGCTCGATCAACACTCGGCGAGCTTCGACATTTTCGGTATTGAGAATGTCCTGCCCAGTCATGGACGCTGCTTCAAAGGCAATCCTATCGCTCACAGGTACACCGCGCCAGTGTAAGACAAACCCATGTCCCGCAGGTAAACGAGTAATGCCACTGAGCGCCAACTCAATCCAATGGGTGACGTGGAGTCCTTGAGGCAGGGTTGTTAGGTTCACACAGTCACTGATATCTAAGCTTTCACAGGTTAAATTTTCGGGTAAATGGTAGAGGCTCGACTCGCCGTGTAAATTGAGATGCCCCAAAACGCGCATCCCATCCCACGCACGATGCTCTAAGATGAGTTGACGAGCGCGTGCTGCTTCGCAGTCCCCGAAGGGATCGCCCAAGACAGGCTCGTGACTTGCCGTTGAGCTAGGCTTGGCTGGCTTTCTCGGCACACGCCCATTTGACATGAGGTTCCGCACTAGTCCGTTACCTCTACGTAGGCATCAGGACGGTATTCACGCTGTTTCCAGACGTGGTAAATCCCCTGTGGTAATTCAATTGCCCGATGTTCTTCATGAACTAAGGTAGCACTTGGTTCTTTGACTTCGAGAAACAGGTTACTTCCCTGCCCCCACAACTGAACCGCGTGGGATTGTTGAAGGCGATGACTGTGTCCTGTCAGTTCTCCCTGGGCGAGAGTTACTCCTTCGCGTTTTTGAGCATCGATGGGTAAGCGAGCAATTCGCCTAATTAAAACATCACCGTGTCTGTAGAGAACACCGACTTGGTTCGCTTGAGTGGGGGCGCGATCGTGAGACATCTTTGCTGCGATTGAGATTTACTAATAATTTTAACTAATAAATGAGTAACCTCGGCGTGATTGCCCCTACGATTAACATAAGACGAGTTTACCGATGGCGAATCTGTTCGTAAACCGCTAAATACTTCTCGCCAGGACGGTTCCAGGAGTAATCATATTGCATCCCTTGAATAGCCAGCCGCCGGAAAGCAGCAAGATTTTGCCCCCAAAGGTCGAAAGCCCTTCCCAAAGATGATTCAAGTGCATTATAGTCGGTTTCGTAAAAGACAAACTCGTTGCGTTCTTGAGGGTTGTGTTCCTCGTCATAGTCGTAATCGAAAACGGTATTTAACAACCCGCCAACCCCGCGCACGACTGGTACAGTACCGTATTTCAAGCCAATTATCTGCGTCAATCCGCAAGGTTCGTAATTACTCGGCACGATAATAATATCCGCACCCGCATAAATTAGATGAGACAGTTCTTCATTGAAGCCGAGTTCTAAATGTACGTCTGGGTTATTATTTAAAAACTGTTTTTCGTGCCAGAACCAGGAATTAATATCGGCTGAAGTTGCTGAACCCAACAGGACAAATTGCGCCCCCCGTTGCAGAGAATAGTAAATGGCATGGTGAACTAAATGAACCCCTTTTTGTTCGTCTAAGCGACCAATATAGGCAACAATCGGCTTATTTTCATCCCTGAGAAAGAGACGTTCTCGCAGAGCTTTTTGATTGATAGATTTGCCTGAGAAATTATCAAAAGAATATTGATAGGGAATGTAGTGATCATCCTCTGGATTCCAAATATCGTAGTCAATTCCATTGAGAATGCCACTGAATTTGTCGTGAAAAATGTTTAGAATATGTCCTAAACCATAGCCCTCGCTGCCAAAACTAGCTTCCCAAGCATGATGAGGCGAAACCGTGTTAACAAAATTGGCATAGACAATTCCTCCTTTCATCAAATTAAGGGCAAAGGGATTGAAGTTGTCTTGTAGGCGATCATAACTAAAATAATAGGGTTCGTTGTTGAGTCCGGTAGCGCGTAGAATCTCATTACCGGCAATGCCTTGATGCTTAAAATTGTGGATGGTGTAGCAAACTCGTTGATTCGCCATGCCATGCCACTTATACATTTCAAACAGCATGACTGGCACTAAACCTGTCTGCCAGTCGTGACAGTGGATGATATCAGGACGTTTGTTTGACTGTTGCAAAAACTCTAGTGCTGCTTTGCTAAAGAAAGCAAAACGCATGGGATCGTCCCATGAACCGTAATAGTGACCGCGATTGAAGAAATTATCGTCGGAATGAGGCGCAATGAAGAAACACATCCGCCCGTGTACCCAACCGCAAAAAACAGAACAGTGAATAGCCCCATCATACCAAGGCACCCACAAGTCGCGGTAAGCCTCGTGAAGTCCCCAAATGTGATCGTAGCGCATACAGTCGTACATGGGGAGGATCAGCTCGATGGAATGACCCCGAATTGCTAATTCTCGGCTAAGTCCGTAAATCACATCCCCCAACCCACCGGCTTTAATGACGGGGGCGCATTCAGAGGCAATTTGGACGATATACATACCTTTTTTCGGAAAATTTTGTCTGGGTTGACAAAAGTATACATTTTTTGCGGAAGTGCGTCAGTATCCTGGAGAGTTAACTTTAGATTATTTAGTTAGTTTGTAATTGAGTAAAATAATCCTCTGCTAACAGCGTGCCACTGTCGAGGAACTTTTGGCGAACTTCAGCCGCCAGAAAAATATGAGAATTGCGATCTTGTTGGATCTGCCGTTTCATGTTGTTAATTGCAAAATTGATAGTATAAGTGTTAGGCAGCCCGTAGGTAAAGAAAATTGACAGTCTCCTTCCTGCTAGTTTGTCATAAGTTTTTTTATAAAACTGATTGACTTTTGCAGGCGGTATTTTAAAAAGTTTATGCCCTAATTGCTGAATCAATTGGAGAGGTTGCTGCAAGATAGGAACGGGAATAGTCTCTCTTTGTCCTGTGTGGGTTAACCTGACATCAAATACAATGATATCTCCGGCTTTTGTGGGGACATACAGTTCTTCGCCGCGATCAAGTTCTGGATATTGGTGCGATCCTTTTCTAACGGTTAATCCTCCTGTATTAAAATAATGATCTTGTAAATAAAGAGCCACTTTATAAACGCGACAGTCTTCGCGATCGTAAGTTGGATAACCGAAGTATCCCCCTTCCATAATAATTGTGCCATCATCTTTATGCCACCCGCTTAAAGTGCCACTGTGAATGTCACAATGGCTGGTAAACATCATGTGATCCTGCTCAAATAATTGTCGCAAAACAGCTAAAATCTTGGGATGGTAAAATACCCAACTGACTTGAGGCACTTCCACTGCTGCATTCGGTTGAGTGAAACCAGCATTAGCCAGTACACCTTTTTGGTGAAAATGATAATTGATATTTTGTCTGAGGCTTTTGATTTCTTTTTTTGAAAAAACATTATGAATGACAACAAATCCATGTTTCTTGATGAGTTGAGTGCCATTATTATTAAGGTTAAACATAAATATTTTTGAGATTAACTAAACTATTTTTTTTTGGCAATCAAACGAATCCATTGTCCTTGCATATGTCCTGGCCAATAAGTCATAAACGGATCATTCTGTAACTTTTGAGGAGCAAATAACTGATTTAAAAGGCAAGAAAAAGCTTGATAGCGATCAATTTGTAATTTATAAATTATTTTTTTCATCATAAAACTGATTGATTTAACTATTTCATATTCTAAACGATTTAAATCTCTTTTGACAAGGTTTTTATTGATGTCTACTACATTTTTTCCACAGGTTCTTAGATATAAGATATTAAAATTATTTTTTACTAAAATTTTCCGTAAAGATTTAGGAGAATAACAATATATATGTCCATTATTCTTGAAAATGGGATTGACAAAAATTTCTAAAAAAAACTCATTAGGTACTTCTAAGAATAATATTCCGTCTCTTGTCAAAGCTTTACTAATAGCCTGTATATGAGACACAGGATCTGTTAAATGTTCAAGGACATGGGAAGAAAAAATTAAATCGTATTGTTCATGTCCTAAATTATCTTCTTCAAACATTCGATTTATCACTTTATTTTCTTTTTTGTTTAACCTATTATTTGCTAATTCAGCCATCCTAGCATCAGGTTCATAAGCAGTAACATTAAATCCATATTGGTCTAATAGCAATAATAAACTTCCTTCAGAACATCCTAATTCTAAAGCTTTAGGACATTCAACTTTAGGAAAAAACTTCTGCATAAATTGGAATTGGGATTTTGCCCGCAACGAGCTAAATAACAAGCGTGATTCCAATGCTTTCAGATTATCATCCCTTATATACATACCAGGTTTATAAAAATTTAGCAGTATTTCTTGGGTTGGTAAAGGAACTGTCAATCCAAATTCGCAATCATCGCATTGATAAATTTCACTACTAGGAAATGAAGGATTTTTTCCTAAGTAAGTTAATGATGTTTTACCACAAATTGAGCATTTCATAAACTTAACACTTAAAATCAGTAAATAGCTTAAGAAGTTTTTTCTGCCTCTACAAACAGAGAGTAAAATGTACGATGAGGTTTTTCTTGAATACTCCAAAATCCATTGTTTAATTCTAATTCTGGAATTTTGGTGTAGCCGAAGTCAACTTGAATAATATTACTAAAACCAGCCTTTTCTAAAACATGATAAAGTTTTGAAAAATAGATAGCATTTTGATGTCCGCCGCTTTTCCTTTGTTCTAAAGTTTGCAAAGAAATACACCAATTACAAAAATCATCAAGATTTAGTGTTTCAATTTTATTTTCAAATTCTTCTTTAGAAGCATAAACCGGAATATGTACCCCCTGTTCTGGAACTATATAGCTTGATATTTCACCAAGAACACTTAAATGATCTTCAAGATAAGATTGTGGATAACCTAATCTATCAACTAAAACATTTTTTCTGAATTTATAAAAATGGCTGAGCATTTTTTTATCACCGGAGCGATACAAGTTGATCAATTTTTCTGCATCTGGTGCTTCGAGGCGAATTTTGCCTCCTGGTTTGAGAACTCGACAACATTCCTTAAAAAGGGACAAAAGAACGCTTTCAGACAAATGTTCGATCATATGCGCTGAGTAAATCAATTTTTGTGAATTATTACTAAAGGGCAGAATAGGACATTGATTAAGATTAATTGTATAATCAGCATCTTGCCAATCAACCCTTATCCAATCTAATGGAAACAAAGGATTAGTATAAGTATTGCGTTCTCCTAATGCTACTTTACCACAAGAAAAGTTCTGAGTAAATATACGCCTTATTATGAAATTTGTATGTATATCTTTTTGATTTAAAAAAAACTTTTTTAAATGATGCTTTAGTCTATTAAATCTCATTTTGAAATCCTCATTGTCAAAATTTCAGTCTTGAATAATTATCTAGTAGAAAATTAACTAGGCTACATAACTTTCCAATCCGCCCAAAGTTGTACTCTTGCGCCACAATAATATTTCCCTATTATGCCAAATCGACTCACATTAGAATAGATACATAATTCTTCTCTATTATTTTCTGTAGCAACAATAACGGTTAAAGCATAATTTCCTGGCGTGAAATTCATTTTTCCTAACCGGGCAGCAAGTTGCATTCTTTCACCTATATTAGCAAAATAGATTTCGTTAAAATAGGAATTACAATAAGCAACATCATCGAGTTCTTGACTGATAATCTTAATGACAATACAAAATAACGGCACATCAGCATCAACAGTTAAATCAAAGTTGACAATTAGTTCGTCCAAATAATTAATGGTTGTAAGTCCTTTTTGCTCGTTACTCTCAAGCTCAATGTTATGAATGGTAGCACGACCACTTCCGCCTATCAGAGATTCTTCTCCCGCAAAATAAGTATAAAACTGATAAATTCCTTTGGCAACATCTTTGCCTTGAAATTCGCATTTGCCATGATTCATCACGACAATATCAGTACAGACTCTGGCGATTTGGGGCATATTGTGAGAAACTAAAATGACAGCCGCATTCTGAATCATTTTATTAATCGCATTAAAACATTTAGCCCGAAAACCGACATCGCCTACCGCCAAAACTTCATCGAGCAATAAAACATCCGGTTCCATTTGAGCAGCAACGGCAAAACCCAACCTGACTTTCATGCCAGAACTATAATTCACGACTGGTGTATCGATAAATTCCTCTAATTCAGAAAACGCGATGATATCATCCATTTTTCTGTCCATTTCAGCCCCTGTAAAGCCGAGAATGGCTCCTCTAGCATAAACGTTTTCTCGCCCAGTCAAAATAAGGTTAAAGCCCGCACTTAGCTCAATTAATGACCCGATATTGCCGCGCATTTCAATGCGTCCTTTGTCCAGTTTGATCGTGCCATTGAGTATTTTTAAAAGTGTACTCTTACCGGCTCCGTTTGGCCCGATTAATCCTAAACATTCTCCTCGACGTAGCTCAAAAGAGATATCATTGACTGACCAAAATTCATCTTTTCGCAATTCATGCTCGTACTTGCGTCCCGTCACTTCAGAGGTTATATCTTGAACCCCGTACCAGAGAGATCTTTTGAGATCGCGACAAAATTTTTTGGAAACGTGTTCGGCTTTAATCAGAATTTCATCGGGCATTTCAGGCAATTTCCTCAGAGAGACTCAGCGTTTTTAGGGAGTTAATTAGCCATTAACTGAACTAGGCTAAGTTGTTTTTAACAAATTATCAGGGAGTTGGCAAGATTGACGGTTAGATTTAGACTAGGGCAATCGCGATCGCTAGCCTGGGTTAGGAGGTAAAGTTAGAGAGTGGTCACCATTGCTATTATTCCCGCTCGCGGAGGCTCTAAAGGACTTCCTCGCAAAAATGTCCGTTCACTGGCAGGAAAACCCTTACTTGCCCACTCCATTTTAGATGCAAAAGAAGCCTCTCTAGTCGATGAAGTTTATGTTTCGACAGACGATGCCGAAATTGCTCAAATTGCTCGAACCTACGATTCTCAAGTGATTGCGCGTCCCTCCGAGCTAGCTAGCGATACGGCTTCGTCGGAAGTCGCTTTAATGCACGCGCTCTCGGCAATTGAACATTCAGGGATTACTCCTACTTTAGTGGTTTTTCTTCAGTGTACCTCTCCGATGAGAAGTGGGATACAGATTGATCGAGCGATTCAAAAACTACAAGCTGAAGCGGCAGATTCCCTGTTATCGGTTTCTCCTTCGCACCGATTTTTGTGGGAAGAAGTCGAAGGCGTTGCCCAAGCGATTAACTACGATTACCAGGCACGCCCTCGCCGTCAAGATATGAAGCCGCAGTATGTTGAGAAT
>JBGTNM010000541.1:0-8844 GCA_041743025.1 Microcystaceae cyanobacterium | reverse complement strand
ATCAACAACATTCTCTATGGGATTCAGGAAAGGGCTGGAAAAATGCCTTAAATAATCTTCAACTAATTCTACAACCTTTTATCAGTTTTAATCTTATTTTAAGATGGCTTAAAGTTTTTCCTATTCCTCAACTTTCTTTTGATTTTCCGAGGCTTATTGCCAAAATTAATGAGTTTGATTGTTTACGTTCTTTAGTCAATTGTTGGGACTACTTTTATTTCTCTTCTGCCTAGAGTGACAGAAGAGAGATAGTTAGTAGTTAACAGTTAGTAGTTAACTTATTCCCTATTCCCTATCATGATTTATTTGCTGCTTCATCAGATTTTCAAGTTGCTCAATCGACTCATCTAAACTGCCAGTTATTTGCTTGAAGCAATCGGGGGGAAAAGGTTCGTTTTGGAAGTAAATGAGTTTGATTTGTCCAGTGGCGATCGCAATCATAGCAACTTCTTGCTCAGGCTTGTAGCCATCCAAAATACCTAGAATTTCCTGAATTTTGCGGTTAACTTGCTGATTGAGTTGCTCTAGTGCTGTACGAGAACATCGAACAAAATGGGGCTGTGGTTGTAAATCGATGCCTAACACGTCCTGTGTATCTCCCCATTCTTGAAGGAGTCCCCAAGCAATTGCTGCTAGTAAGGTTTGATTTTCTTCGACAAAGCGATCCACTTGCGATCGCCATTGATTGGCTGCATCATTTGAAGGAGAAATACCAAATTGAATCATAGTTAATGATGAACAGGGCGATCGCCTGAAAGACGCTTGATAGAATTAATCTTAATGTACTCAGACAAGCGTTGCTGAGCGAGAGGTAAAATCGTGAGTCGTATTGTTTTAACCACCATTGGTTCTTTGGGCGATCTGCATCCCAAAATTGCGATCGCGCTTGAATTACGAAAGCGCGGTCATGATGTCGTATTTGCGACCCACAAAGAGTATCAAGCGAAAATTGAAGCTTTGGGCTTCGACTTTCAACGAATGCGCCCAGATAATACCGCTCTTAACGATCCTAATGAAATGGCGCGGATGATGGATTTGAAAACAGGTTCAGAGTATATCATCCGAAACTGGCTCTGCGCGAACTTACATGAAACCTACACCGATTTAATGAATATTGCGAAAGATGCAGATTTGATTATTGCAGGTGAAGGGGTCGTAGCGGCTCGGTTGGTTGCAGAAAAATTAGGAATTCAATGGGCGTTGACTATACTACAACCTATCTCCTTTTTCTCTGTTTACGACCCATCAGTCATCCCTATATTTCCATTTTTAGCTAAGCTGCGCGGGTTTGGTTCTATCGTCAACCGGGGCATCATTCAATTGTCAAAAGCCATTGCTCAATCTTGGGCAGAACCGATTCATCAACTGCGACGCGAACTCGGCTTGCCCACTCTCATTGGCAATCCCTTCATTGACGATAAATATTCTCCCTACCTTGTGCTGGCGATGTTCTCCTCAGTCCTAGCAAAGCCTCAACCTGATTGGCCTCAAAATACGGTTATCACAGGGTTTGTCTTCTATGATGGCAGTGAGGACACAGCAGAACTCAAGCAATTTTTAGATAGCGGTAAAGCCCCGCTTGTTTTTACTCTAGGTTCAGCCGCAGTCATGTCTCCTGGTCGCTTTTACACCGAAAGCATTCAAGCAACAAAGCACCTAAATCGCCGTGCAGTTTTGCTGATAGGTAAGAATACACCGCCAGAAAATCTTTCAGAAGATATTATTGCCGTGAATTATGCCCCATACTCTCAAATTTTTCCTCGTGCTTGTGCGATCGTGCATCAAGGTGGCATTGGTACTACGGCTCAGGCACTACGAGCAGGTCGTCCCATGCTGGTAATGCCCTACAGTCATGACCAACCCGACAATGCAGCAAGAGTTGAACGATTGGGAACCTCGCGTACTGTTTCCCGTAAGCAGTATGCAGCAGCACGGGTAGCTAAGGAGTTAGGTCAGTTGTTAGAAAATCCTAACTATGCAGCGAAAGCAGCAGAAATTGGATATACGATTCAAGCAGAAAATGGGGTTGGTGTTGCCTGTGATGCGATTGAAAAACAGCTTCAAGCCGTTTAATTAACCTAAGAAAATATTTAGAGCGATCGCGCTCAAGGGCTGCAAAACGTTTAGTAATTGTTAATGAAAGTTTTCTCACGTTTATGATTGGCTTCGCTGTTGACTATCAATGAGTTCTTTTTGGGCAGAATCTTGAGTTCCTATCTGAATTAACTCAATTTTGTAGCCATTAGGATCTTCAACAAAGGCAATTACCGTCGAACCGTGTTTCATCGGGCCAGGTTCGCGAGTCACTTTTCCGCCCAATTCTCTAATTTTCTCACATTTTCCGTAAATATCTTCTACTCCGATCGCGATGTGACCGTAGGCATTTCCTATCTCGTAAGCGTTAACACCCCAGTTATAAGTTAACTCGATCACGGCTGTCTGGGATTCTTCTCCATATCCAACAAACGCCAGGGTAAATTGGCCACTAGGATAGTCTTTCTGGCGCAATAACTTCATTCCTAGAACATCACAGTAAAATTTGAGGGATTCATCGAGATTGTTCACTCGCAGCATAGTGTGTAGAATTCGCATAGCTAAACGTTCGCTCCTTAAAGAAGGTTAGGGGTCGAACGGGGAATCGCTTCCCAATTCTCCCATTCAAAACCGTGCTTGCCACTTTCATTGCACACGGCTACACCCGGCTTTTCGCTACTTTATTTTTACCTGATAAACCACATTTTATTCCCTGTTCCCTAATTTGTGAATAATAACCGCAGAGGGCGGTTTAGTCTTCCTCTAAAGTGGATTTTCTGGCGTTTAATTAGAAGGCGGAATACCCTTGATGGCAATTAAGGCTTCCATCACCGCTTTAACCACCGGGGCAGCCGTCGTCGAACCGAAGGTATTGCCACCTTTAGGTTCGTCAATGACCGTCAAAACCACATAACGAGGCGATTCTACGGGCAAAATAGCGACGAAACTGGTAATTTTGGCATTAGCCATGTATCCCCCACGCGGGCCTGCTTTTTGTGCGGTTCCGGTTTTACCACCGATGCGATAGTGCGGAATTCGGGCAGCTTTGCCTGTTCCTTTGCTGACCACCGTTTCCATCATCTGTACCACTTCTCGCGCCGTTTTTGCCGAAAAGACGGTTTTCACCGGATAGTTAGGCTGCCAGTGTAACGTCCCACCAACATCCACTAATCCTTTGACCACATGAGGAGTGACTAACTTACCGCCATTAGCGAGTGCGCCGTGAAGTTGGACGAGTTTGAGCGGTGTGAGGGAAAAACCCTGACCGAAAGAGGCAGTTGCTGCTTCAATCGCTCTGCTGGTAAATAAGGCTTCATCTTTCATGCGTCCTGCTGCTTCACCAGGTAAGTCAATGCCTGTTTTTTCTTCTAATCCCAGTTGTCGCAGGCGGCTGTAATAATCCTGTTTGCTCAAGTGCTTCATGATCTGGATCATGCCCACATTGCTAGAGGTTTGCAACACGCGAGCAATGTCCATCGTACCGTAACCCACTTTAGAGGCATTGAAAATATTCCAGCCGTCGATAGTGACTGCTCCGGTGTCGTGAACGACCGTATTGGGTTGAATAACCCCAGCATCAAGGGCCATCGCCACATTAATCGGCTTAAAGGTAGAACCCGGTTCGTAGAGATCGCTGACCGTCCAGTTTTTGAACCACTCCACCGGAGCCTTATAGTATTCGTTAGGATTAAACGTCGGCTCGCACACCAACGTTAACAGAGAACCGTCGCTAGTATCCATGACAATGACGGCTCCTCGCTTGGCATTGAATTTTTTAAGTTGTTTTTGCAAGGCTTCTCTGGCGGCGCGTTGTAGGCGCAGGTCGAGGGTTAGCTGCACCTGCCAGTCATTGGACTTGAGCAAATCTTGGGGCAGGTAGGCGGGGATGATGGCTCCTTTAGCGGTGCGCCGGACGGGCCATTTGAGAATATCTCGTTCCAAGAGCTTGTGCTGGCTCAATTCAATGCCTGCCTGTCCGTGACGATCGCTATCGACGTAGCCGACGACATCGGAGACAGTAGTTTCTTGAGGATAGAAGCGAGCATATTTTTCTTCTAATTCCAACCCGTCTAATTTCAAGTCCGCAATGCGCTGGGCCTCGCTTTCTTGCAATCCACGAACGAGGAGAATGCCGGTTTTGCCTTGCTTAAATAGCTCAATCAGTTCTGGCGGTGTTACCCCTTCTAAAACCTGGCTCAGTACGAGCGCGATCGCTTCGGGAGATTGCTTGAATTGAATCGGATGGGCGTAGAGAATGTGTTCTAAGCGATCGGTGGCTAGGACGTTTCCTTGCACATCAATAATGGAGCGTCGAGGGACAAAGGGACGCAAGCTCATTGTCTGTTGCGCTTTCGCTTTTGAGCGCAACTCGACGGCTTGAACAATTTGGAGTTGATAGAGTTTCCAGCCTAATCCGCAAATCCCACCTAACAAAACAACCCAGACCAATAACAGCCGAAATTTCGGGAAGGGAGACGGTTGCCTCGAAGGCCCGATGCGCTGGTGATGCTCGGACTTCTTTTTTTGGGTTCGAGCGACAGGACGCTTTCTAGGGGTTGGTTTCCAGCGAGACGACAGCCGTTGAAAGGGAAAAGTAGTCATGACACTTTATTTCCCCTCTTTTTAAGGGGGGCTAGGGGGGATCGACCACATTAATATGCTAACGGAGCCTGAACGAGCGAGGGATGTTGGACAGCCACAGCTTTTGTGTCCTTGGGCAGTTGGCTAGTGGCGGTCTGGGGCGCAAGAAAAATGACCTGACTCGGATGAGGTTGCGCTAGTCCAGATTCTGGGCGTTCTGCTTGTTCGGCCAGTTGATGTTTAAGGGTTTCGTTAGCGGCGATCAGATCGCGTTCATGACGTTGCAAAGTCTCTAGCTTTTTGAATTCTCGACTCCATAGCGTCGGCATATAAACTGTCCATCCGTAAACCCCCAAGGCAAGAGCGACCAGAATGCAGGCGATCGCAGAAGACCCTTGTTGCAGGTGGGAAAGAAATTGCAAAGATAGCGGCAGCGCGTCGTGTTCTTTGGGGAAAGGGTGGATCGTTGGGCGGGTGGGTTTGAGTGGGGTGCGTCTAGCCTGCCGGCGGGCAGTTTTGGCTTTATAGGGTTTAGGAGCGAGCGAGGAATAAGAAACAGCAGACATAGGTTATTGACGATTTTAAGGTTAGCAAAGGCGTTAGGGGAATTATATCGATCTCGCGTTCCCCGTCAAGTGAGATTTTGGCTACAGTTGACGAGATTAAACCTCAGTATGTTGCATTTTTTCTCTAAATCTTCTATGTCAATGGGGTACAACAGACATTTTAGCTTGACGGCCCGCAACCAGAATGATTTAATGATAAGCAAGTTTCCCCCGTTAATGGCACGTCGAAAATGTCTAACTTAATTTCAAATATTAATCGCGGATTTTTACAATTTGTTTATGACTTTAATCAACCAACCTATCGTTGGCTTGAGCGCACTCGCTATTATTTAAGAAGCCTTTATGAATCTGAAAAAGCTCAACATTACAGACAGCGACAAACCGCCGAATACTTACTCATTTCTTTACCCAACTGTGGCAGAACTTGGTTAAAAATCATGATAGGAAAAGCGATGCAACTCGCTTACCATCTAGATGATATCCAAAAAATTACCGATTTATATTCTTTCTCGACTTTTAACCCTCATCTTCCTTCCATTAAAGTGATTCATGAAAAATACGGGCAATATGGCAGTTATGAAAATCACAAAATTATTCTTTTAGTGAGGCATCCTGCTGATGCTGTTATTTCAAGATATTTCGGGCATAAAACCAGAAATCCAGACCTCGATTTATCGCAATTTATTTGGGAAACTTCTTTTCTAGACGATCAGATTACTTTTTATAATCTTTGGCGTAAAAACAGTCATCTTGCTAAAGATTTTTTATTAATAACTTATGAAAATCTTAGAGCAGATACTTTTAAAGAACTTAGACGAATTTTTGACTTTTTAAATCTTGACATTCAAGATAGAATTCTTGAAGACGCAATTCAGTACGCTTCTTTTGAAAATATGAGAAAAATTGAAATTGAAGGCGGAGAAGGTTTTAAAATTGCTCGCGGCAAAAATCGCGATTATAATAACCCAGAGACATTTAAAGTCAGAAAAGGCAAAGTAAGCGGCTACAAAGAATATCTGAACTTAGCAGAAGTTGAAGCCATCGAAACTAAAATTCGCGATAATTTAGATCCTTTCTACGATTACAGTCGCTCAATTGAATAAGATTTGACATTCACGCCATTTTTACTTAAACCAGCAAAAATTCTCGATATAACTCGATATAATAAGTTCGACTGCAATTGAGATTCTGTATTCTCCATGCCCTATATTGCCCCCAAACGTCGGTCTTTTAGCTGTATTTTCGCAGCAATTTTCCTGGCTGCCAGCGTCAATAGCTTGTCTGCTAGCGGACAGCAACCACTCTACAACCCTCTCCCCTTAGCTTACGATAACGAAGTCGTCGATACGCTCTCTGAAACCGACATTCCCACGGGAGAAGGTGGATTTGCCCGCGATTATGGGGTTGAACTCGATAAAGGCGACCAAGTGGCTATTGACCTCATTTCTGAGGATTTTGACAGCGTTATTATCTTAATAGCAGCCGATGGTTCCACAATAGCCGAAAATGATGACGGGCCTGATGGTAGTACCAATTCGCTTTTGTTTGCTCGCATTGCCGAAAGTGGTAAATACATCGTCCGCGTCCGTGCCTTTGGAGAAACTGGCGGCGGAAAATTTAGTCTCAAAATTTCTCGTCTGCGTCCGGCGCAAAAATAACCCCAAAAAGGCTCTCCCATTGTAGAATGCTTGGTTAGGGTGAATCTGCCCTCATGTCATACTCTAATTATCTGTCGCTATCGGAGAGAGTTCGTGGATTTATCGCGCATTCCTGCTCAACCTAAACCCGGCTTGATTAACGTTCTCATTGAAATTCCTGCCGGCAGTAAAAATAAATACGAATTTGACAAAGATCTCAACGCTTTTGCCCTCGATCGCGTTCTGTATGCTTCGGTACAATATCCTTACGATTACGGCTTCATTCCTAATACCTTAGCCGATGATGGCGACCCACTCGATGGCATAGTTATAATGGATCAGCCAACCTTCCCTGGCTGTGTCATTGCCGCTCGCCCGATTGGAATGCTAGAAATGATAGATGGCGGCGATCGCGACGAGAAAATTCTCTGTGTTCCCGACAAAGATCCCCGCTATGCTGCGGTTAAGTCTCTCAACGATATTGCCTCCCACCGCCTAGACGAAATTGCTGAGTTTTTCCGTACCTATAAAAATCTAGAAAAGAAAGTCACCGAAATTCTAGGTTGGAAAGACGTTGATGCGGTTCTTCCTCTCGTTGAAGAATGTATTAAAGCGGGCAGAAAATAGTTAATAGTTAATGGTTAATAATTAATAGTTGATAGTTTGCCCACTGATAACTGATAATTGTTAACTGTTAACTGATATCATCACCCGATCAACCCCACTGATAACTGTTCACTGTTAACTGATATTACCATGTTGCTCAAGTCTACCACTCGTCACATTCGGCTATATACGGCAGAAGTTCAAACCAACGAACTCGTCCCCAGCGAAAACGTCCTCACCCTAGATGTCGATCCAGATAATGAATTTAATTGGTCAGAAGAATCGTTGCAAATGGTTTATCGCAAGTTTGACGATTTGGTCGAATCTTATAGCGGAGAAGACTTATCTGAATATAATCTACGCCGAATTGGGTCTGATTTAGAACACTTTATTCGCGCTCTCTTGCAACGAGGAGAAATTAGCTACAATCTCAACAGTCGCGTTCTCAATTACAGCATGGGACTGCCTAAAGTCGAAAGTCCAGAGACTGAAGGCAAGTATTTGTAACTCCGTAAAAATGATGGGTACGGTGGGCAATGTCCACCGACAGATTTAGGTTTTATTGTGTTAAGATTATAAAGATACTTAAGTTTATCAACGAAAACTAGCTCATGTTACATTCTTAGAATTAGTACAGAACATATAGCAATTGATCTAGACTATTGTTTTGGTAAACCACGTATAGTAGGAACAAGAATATCTGTGGCTACTGTGGCAAAAATGTATCTAGAAATGAGAGAATCTTTAGAAGATATTGCGAAAGAATATGATTTATCCTTAGCGTCGGTGTATGCAGCACTCGCTTACTATTACGATCATCAAGAAGAAATTGAGCGTCAAACAGCAGAAAGTCAGGCTTTCGTTGAACAACTAAACCAGAAAACTCCTCCTTCTCCTTTGCAAGAGAAACTTAAAAGGATTCGAGGTGAGTAAAAAGATCCGTTTTCATTTAGATGAACAGGTCAAAAAATCTATTGCAGAACAATTAAGGAGTTGAGTTTATTTAAAAGTACTTATTTAATTAAATCAATTACTCCCATCAACAGCGTTGTTTGTATAACAGAATTTTCTCTATTTTAGGCTTTTGATAATTGGGTAATGTTTTTTCTAACATATAATAAATCTCTAGGCTATCAAGTTGTTTAGAAACTGGATGTTTAGCATTCCAATCGCGACAAAGATATTGTGCATAATAACCCCGGTAAGCAGCATTCGCTTTTTGGGTAATTAACTCCATATATTTGAGCCAATACATCGTAGGAAAAAGTTCAGATATCAATTCGGGTTTTTCCCAGCTAACGGCTGTGCCATCGCGAAATAAATCGACGGTTGTTCCATCTTTGAGTTGCCCAGGAATGACGTGCCAGCCATCTTCTAAGAAAGGACGAGGCGCAAAAACTGACCAGTTTTGATCTAATCCT
>JBGTNM010000540.1:0-5326 GCA_041743025.1 Microcystaceae cyanobacterium | reverse complement strand
GATTATTTAAATCGATAGAGGAACTAAGAAAATTACTAGACAGCTTGTTGAATCAGGGAGAGTTAATCATTAAATGGCAGCGGCAAATTAAAAATAAAGGCAATGCTGCTATTGCAAGTTAAATGTGGAACAGCTTAGTAGCAGTCATGAGGGTTTATCAAGGGAAAAGTTCAGCCTAAATTAAACGCAATTCCTAACTAGTGAGGAGGGATAGATGAGGGTTTTCGAGAGAGAAGAGCTAATAGACATTAGGCAACTGACTAAGTCAGACCTGATTGGGTTGCTACAGGCAGAGGGAGACTTGCAGCAGCAATTGTTTCGGCATGCAAGAGATGTCCGGCGTAATTACGGGGCTGATCGGGTTCTGCTGAGAGGGGTAATCGAGCTTTCCAACTACTGCCAGAAAAACTGCGATTATTGCGCTATGCGCGCTACTAACAAACAGCTGGAGAGATACCGATTACTGCCTGAGGAGATTTTATCTATCGCTGCCGAAATCAAAGAGACCAACATAATATCCACTATTTTTTTCCAAGGTGGGCAAGATATTCAGTGTGACCCAATACTTGAAGAAGTCATTCCAGAGATCAAAAAGCGGTTCAACCTGAATGTCCTCTTATGCCTGGGGGAAAGACCAAAAGAAGTTTACTGCAAATTTGCCGAACTTGGTGCGGATTCTTACATCCTGAAGTTTGAGACTTCAGATCCTGACCTTTACCAAGAAATTGCCTATACGCCTCTGGCTCGAAGGCTGCAATGTATTACCTGGCTACAGGAAGCAGGGTTCAAGGTGGGAACGGGGAATATTGTCGGCTTGCCGAAACAAACCCTAGACACTGTTGCCGAGGATATCTTACTTGCTCTCAAAATCGGGCCCGATTTTGTTAGCTCTTCTCCGTTTATTCCCAATCAGAACACGCCCCTTGAATATTTGTCTTATGGCAATCTGAATTTGACCCTTAATTCTATGGCAATCTACAGGATAGCGCTGCCAAGCTCTCTGATTCCGACGGTAAGCGCATTAGAAAAGATCCAGAAAGACGGTCAGCTAATGGGGTTGAATGCAGGAGCCAATGTGTTCACCATCAACTTCACCCCTGAAACATACCGCGGAAAATACGTTATCTACTCTAAACAGCGGTTTGTCGTCAGCTTAGAACACGCGCAACAGGCGATCGCTCGGGCTGGTCTGCGAATCCGTATGCCTTCCCAATCCACATTCAACTATTCTGTCACGGTTTAGTTGTCGAAAACTTACTACATTTAACTCAATCTACTAAATTGAGTAACAAATAACAAACGCCTACCACGATCTCTGATGATACGGACTAAAAAAGCAGCTCACACGATGACCTGGGCTGTCTTGTTTATGCTCGGGGCAATATTAGCAATCTTGCTGTATATCACAACTCCCCTTGGTAACCAATGGCAAGAAAAGTCACCGCAATGGCTTGAAGTAACCTCTAAAGCTTCGCTAGTTCATGTTGGCAGTAATGACTCCTTTGCGGTTTCCCAAGAAGGAACTCTGGCTGCTAGACTCGTTCTAGATTTTCTAGAAAAGAAAGATACAGATTCTGCTAGAAAAGCGATCCAAATCTACGACAAGCTGATTCCCGTGGAAAATTATGGCGGAGAATATACAGCCTTGCAGTGGTTTTGTAATTACCTGTTAGCTGCGGATAATCAGAAAAAGCAATTTTTCTCAGATAGGTTTGTTTCAAGCTTTTATGATTTCTTCGCTGAGAACGATTTTGCCCGCTTAAAAGAATTTCTCAAACGCAAGTACAAACTAGAAGAGTTTGCAGACCAAAATACAGAAGCTGGTCAAAACCGTAAGGCTGTTCTGGAAGATACTATTCTGTTTAACAACCCCAGGAGAGAAGAATGGGAAAAGACCAGCAAGATTATCAGTGCTCTTAACCTGAAGCCAGGTGAAAAAATTGCTGATGTCGGCAGCGGACCGGGATATTATACCTTCAAATTTTCAGAATTGGTCGGGAACAAAGGGCATGTTTTTGCAATAGATACAGTTAAAGAACACCTTAATTATGTAAACAATGTCAGTCAAAAGTACGACATCGATAATGTTGAGACCATACATACTTCAGGTGACACAATTGGAGTTTCTGCAAATCAAGCCGATGTTGCTTTCCTATGTTCCCTGTACCACAACATCTATGCAATGTCCAAGGGGGATGAGATAAATAACTTTGTTGTCAGCATCAAAAATGCCCTAAAGAAAAATGGCACCTTAATTGTCGTTGATAATGCGTTAGTACAAAGCTCTGAACTTCCCTATCACGGACCTTATATTGCCAAGGAATTGATTATTGCTCAATTCAAGTATTATGGCTTCCGTTTAGTAAGAGATGATGCGTTTATTCCGCAACGGTATATTCTGGTATTCAAAAAAACCTAACCTCTTTACAGACTAAGAAACGATGGATTCAAGAGCGATCGGTATTTCTGCTGCACTTGGCTCCGCTGCTTCGTGGGCGGTAGGCTCGCTCCTGTTTAAGCGGCTGGGGGAACGTATTTCGCCGCTAGCCATGACATTGGCGAAGGGTGGGGTAAGTGTTGTTTTGCTGGGCTTAACCCTAGTTTTTACCGGATATGAGGGTGTGGAACGGCAGCCGTTACTGCTGCTGATTTTAAGTGGGTTGCTAGGAATTGCCCTAGGCGATACCTTCTTTTTTGAAGCCCTCCAGGATCTCGGAGCGCACGCGCTGGTATTACTATTGATGCTGGGGCAGGTGCTTACTGTAGTATTGGCAGTGCTTTTTCTTGGAGAGACACCAACACTCTCTGCATGGTTCGGTATCGTGCTGGTGGTGTTGGGTATAGGTATAGTGCTTTCTGCAAAGCTGTCGAGAGAAAAGCAGGTATTTGGGTTGAGAGGGATCGCCTTCGGGCTGCTGTCGGTGTTGTGTATGTCAGTGTCGCTGATTATCGCCAAGAAGGGATTGGAATCAATCTCAGCCATCCAGGCTACCTTCATTCGGATGCTGTCGGGAACACTGGGTATGCTCTTATTTGGTATGACGACTAGGCGGCTGGGACGTTGGGCGATGCCATTCAAAGACCCAAATTTAGCATGCCTTTTTCTGGTATCGGTGTGCGTTGTAACATTCGGGGGGTTTTGGCTATCGCTAGTAGCTATAAAATACGTAGATGTATCGATCGCCAATACTTTAAACTCGACGGAACCGCTGTTTATCCTTCCTTTAACAGCAATATTTCTCAAAGAAAAGATCGCGTTTAGAGCAGTAGTGGGTACGTTTATTACAACAGTGGGAATTGTTTTTCTATGCGCGAGCTAGTTAAATTGCTCATTAATATGTTTAAGATGTGCTTAGATAAAACAAAAACCTTGAAAATTTGTCTTATTTATGAGTATTCGACTTGATTTGATGTTACGGCTCAATTGCTATAATCGTTTAGCTTTTTCACTGGTGTGCGATCGCAATCAAATCGTAAATTTTTTTGTCAAATAAGCGTATCTATTCTTGAGTATGATACTTTAATAAAAATATAGTAGTCCTATTTCATGTTTCATTTATGAATGTGGGGTAGGCTTCTAGCCTGCACCGGCTTTCCTGCCCATCCCACAAATCAAATCAGATTGCTATATCTAGAAAAGTTGGTTCAAAAATTTTGAACCACTCTGATTACAAGCCTCTGAAAGTACATGAAAAGTTAAAGTTTTCTGATTTTGTAAGTAGCTATTGACAAGCAGAATTAGAAAAAGTTAGTAGTATTAGCCGCAAGTAGTTGAGGATGGAGGAATAGATGAAGGTTATCGAAAAAGAACAGCGATTAGAAAAAGCTTTGGGGAGAATAGATGACCTCAAGCGACTTCAGGAGGCGGGGCTGATCTGCCAAGACGGAGATTTTTTCCCGTCGGTTCATTATCCGCCCATCACTATGTACCATCCGATTGCGGAAGAGGAGTTGTTTAAGGGCTATACAAATCCCGGAGACGGACTGTTTGATATCTATGCCCATATCCCGTTTTGCCGCTCTCGCTGCATTTTCTGTCACTATCCGGTGCAGTTGGGAGAACGGAGCGCCGAGAAGGATCAGTACCTCGACGCGCTGGAAAAGGAGATGGATATTTACATGAATCGACTGGGCATAGATAAAATCAAAGCCCGCTCTGTTCTTGTTGGGGGAGGAACGCCGACTTATCTGACACTGGATCAGATGAACAGGTTTCTTGATTTCTTTGTGAAACGGCTCGACCTATCAACGAGTAAGCAATTCAACTATGATGTCGATCCCGTAACGCTGATAGGACCAGAAGGAATGGAGCGGTTGCGGCTGATGAAGTCCTACGGTGTTGATCGCCTTACCATCGGTGTTCAATCTTTGAACGAGAACATCCTCAAGAAGATGAACCGACATCACGGCGTCCAAGAGTCTTTGACTGCGATCGAGAACGCTAAGGACTTAGGATATCAAGTTAATATTGAGTTCATTTTCGGGTATCCGGGACAGACCTTGGAAAACTGGGTTCAGGTGATAGAACACGCAGTGTCTTTAGATGTAGATGAAATTCAGCTCTACCGTCTCAAGGTCGAAGCCTACGGAGATTATCAAGGTCCAATCAAAAGGTTTACAGAAGTAAGACCAGAAGAAGTCCCAACAGTGGAAAAGACCTTGATGATGAAACAACTAGCCATAGAGCTCCTCAACGAACATGGCTACTACGAGAATTTACGACGAGTATTTACTAAGGAGCGAAAACACTTCTCGCACTATGCACACAATCAGTGCCATATGTTGTACGATCAGCTCGGATTTGGTCTAACTGCATTCAGCAGTCTCAGAGATAGATTCGGGCTTAATACACAGAACTTTGACGAATATTACTCCAAAATTGCAGCAGGGAAACTTCCAGTAAACCGAGGCATAGTCAGAAGCCCTGAAGAGCAAATGAGATGGGCGATTATTCTCCCCCTGAAGAATCGGTCTGTGCGGAAGAATTACTTTAAAAAACTGACCGGGGCATCCCTGGATCTGGTTTTCCGCAATAAAATCGAAAAACTCAAGTCGTTTGGATTGATCGTCGAGAGAGACAGCGAGATTGCACTGACGAAACTAGGTGCGTTCTTTGCTGATGAAGTAGCCCAGCAGTTTCATCACCCCGACGATATACCCTTCCCTCGCGATGCATATGCACGCGGACCTTTGTATCCCTATGACGACTGTGAACCATAGCAGTTCTATTGTTACTAATTCAATACTTTTCGGTTAAGAATTTCGGCATGATTAGCCAATGCGAAGTTTTAAGGCATTCAACTAAACTTCTTTGACTAAATTTGTG
>JBGTNM010000539.1:0-1588 GCA_041743025.1 Microcystaceae cyanobacterium | reverse complement strand
CGGGACACCCGCCCAGACAGCCCCTCCGTATCGCATACGCCCTATACTTAGATAACCCCTGCTTATCACCATAAGTACGGAGAGCCGTACTGAAAGTTCACAAGCTACTTAAAATAGATTGAACTTCTTTCTTATAGAGTAGTCGAACCTTCTTATAACGAAAATAGCCAGGGTTACTAATCAGTTCACATACACGAGACTCGGTTGGATATTCTCCTGATTGGTGGAGTGAGATAATCGCTTCTTTAATTTCTTGACAACACCGTTCAATAGCAGCTAAGTGACACATACCCATGTAATTGCGACGTTTAACAACAATTTGGTGACATAATGTAGGGAAATGCCTTGAAAGAACTCGTCTATTAATTTTCAATTGTTTGGCTATCTCTGTAATTGTTGGCAATGGATCTCTTGCTTGAAACAAAATGCTGGTCAGGGTATTTTCAATATAATTCAAGTTCAGTGTTTTGGGAGATGAGCGCGTGTTCTTAGAATATTTGATCTCAAGCTTTAGATTTTGATAATGGGTAGTTGATAGATTGAAATCTTGTGTCAAGAACTGAGATAAAGAAATTTGAAAATTATAACAAATTTGTAGTGAAGCAGATAAAGAGGGACAATTTTTACCTGAATACCAACCCCAGAAAGTATTTTTAGGAATTTTGTGCATTGCAGCAAAAGCAGCCATATTACCTTCGGTTATTTGATGCACTGCATGAATGAAAGATTTTTGTATATGCTCTTGAGTAAGTACAGAATATAACTGATCTGCGTTAGCAAGGAATTCTCCCAAAGTTTCGCTTATCCATCTCTCCTGAGTTACTATTGAAGTATTAGAAGATCCTCCTAACCACTGAGAACAGTGAGAACAATACCCCAAATTAGATTTCCAGCTTAACCAAAGTAATCCACGATGACAATGAAGGCAAGTTTGCATAAGAGGATGTTCATGTATTAAACAAACCTTGGCATCATTGAGTGACCATAGTAATGGATCATAAATAATTTGTTGATTTTGTTTCCAGTTTTGGTAGCACATTGGACACCAAGCTTTATGAGAGCGCAATAAGCCTTTTGTAATTAAAATATTCGAGAAGGGGATCAAAGTTAAAAACTGTAATTTATTAATGAAAGTTAATTGGTTAAGAATCTCAACAAAATCAGTAGCTATAATTCCGTATCCATTCAAAGTATGAGAGCGATTGAAAAATGGTTTTAATTCTCTACTGGTAGAATCTTTAATAAAGGTTTGCTGTAGGAGAGGAGTAACAATTCTTGATAATAAAATGCTGACAAAAACGGGTGCATCTCAATTTTGCAAAAATACTCAAAGAATGATAAATGTAAAGATAACTTTATGAAGACAGGTTAAGAAAATGACAAAATTAAATGAGGCTGACCAAGAGAAACTGAAACAACATCTAAAAGCCATTGATAAAATTCTACATCAGAATACCCCGTTAGACAAGCTGAAAACATTTGAACAGATAGACACGACTTTAAGGGAACAGATTCAAGAAGAAATTACGCCAGAAATCGCTCAATTTTTTTTTCAGAAGTTAGCCAGATTAAAACGGGAAGACCCAGA
>JBGTNM010000538.1:0-4793 GCA_041743025.1 Microcystaceae cyanobacterium | reverse complement strand
AGAACTTATCCTGAATATTAATTCAGGAGAAAAGGCAAATTTTAGGTAGGGTTAAATTAGTTTAGGGCAAGCTTTTAAAATTTGCTATTATACCATAAAAAACTTTTGCAAGAGGTCTTATCTGTTTTAATCCAAGAAATTGATGCGTTGATAGCGCAAGCATGAACGCATAACCGCCAGCTAACTTGGTTGAGTTGCAAAGGTTATCTGCCGCCGCTGATTTGAGCCGTTATGCCGCAAGTCCTCGGTGGGTATGTTCTTAAGTTTGTTTGTTGATATTCATGAAAGAAACACCGTGACTGAAACAGTTGAAACTCAGATTATTAACGCTGAAGAAAGGCTCAGGCAGGCAATGCTTGCTTCTGATGTAAGCGTTTTGAATGAGCTACTAGCCCCCGAAATTATCATTACCAGTCATCTTGGAGAATTATTAGGAAAACAAGATGATCTAGCCGCTCATGAATCTGGTTTGATTAAGATACATGAGTTGAAACCTTCTGAGCAGCATATTCAAATCCATAGAGAGGTGGCGATCGTTTCAGTCCGAATGCAATTGTCTGGTAGTTATAATGGCAGCCCGGCAAATGGTGACTTTCGTTACACGCGAGTTTGGGCTGTCTCTTCGAGCGGAACTTGGCATATTGTCGCTGCCCATATAGGTATGGTGGCTTAAACATTGGGAAATTCTGAAGCGATCGCGATCTTGATCAATGAAAGTTCGATCTGCCACTCCTGATGATGTATCTCTGATTTTCTCATTCATCCAGAAGAAATCAGAATTTGACCGAAACATTGGTGCATTCTCTGGTGTGCTGCAAGTATCCGAAGACAAGATACGCAAAACACTTTTCGGAATAATTCCCTTTTCTTACGTTTTGTTTGCAGAGTTTTCAGCGCATGAAATCGGCTTTGCATTATATGGATTCAGGTACTCGTCATTTGTAGGTCAGCCAAGCATTTGGCTTGATGATCTGTTCGTGGACGACGCGATGAGAAGTCAAGGTGCAGGAGCAGCGTTGATGGCTCAATTAGCTCAAATTGCCCAAGAAAATGACTGTACCCATCTTGCTTGGAATGCTGATGCTCGAAATACCCGTGGGCTTCGCTTTTATGAGCAGTTGGGTGCAGAAATTACAGAGCAGCAGGGTAATCGATGTTTTTTGAGATGGGTTCCGTGGGCGGCTGCATAACGGCTAATTTAGGCTTACGCTTCTTTCTGAAAATTCCTAGAATTTAATTTGTCAGAAATTGCCCAAAAATAAAAGTAGGATGCTATTTAAAACACATCCTACAAAGATCCTAATGACAAATTAGAGGCGCGATCGCACGCTTTGAGCCTCCAACGCTTCTACCAAACTGCGAACAGTTGCCACCATCGCCACTTCGTCGTTGAGTTGGTTAACCGCCGAACCGATGCCAACCCCCGACGCACCTGCCGCGATCGCCATGCCAACAGTAACGCTAGAGAGTCCAGAGGCACACAATACAGGCACAGAAACCGCACGAGAGATGCTGTAAGCTGCCGCTAGCGTCGGTGCTGCCTTTTCGATTAAACCCAGCGTTCCGGGGTGCGTGGGATGGCTGCTAGTGCCGCCTTCGGTTTGAATGATGTCTGCACCTGCGGCAACTAAGGCTTCAGCCAGTTGCACTTGTTGATCTAAGGGAAGAATGTGGGGAACCGTCACTGAGAGAGTTGCATCAGGTAGGAGCGATCGCGTTTGCTCAGTCAAGGCTAACACTTCAGCCGCTTCAAAACGCCGCCCTTGAGTATAAAACGTATCAAAATTGCCAATTTCTACTAGATCAGCCCCCGCCTCAATTGCCATTTTCAATAACTCAGGTTCAACCGCAGAAACGCAAATCGGCAAGTTGATGAGTTGGCGGACGTGCCGGATTAATTCAGGTTCGGCAGCAATATCTACCAAGGTTGCACCACCGGCTTGCGCTGCTTTGACGACGGCTGAGACTTTCGCCGTATCGAAATTGTTTAACCCACTGATAACTTTGAGGACTTTTCGTTGAGCAAAGGCTTGCTTTAATTGAGGATGCATGGTCATAAATACTTTACGGTAATGCTTGATGGCTTTATTGTCGCATCATCACAGAAAACTTTACAGCTTGGTCGGGTTCTCCTAAATTGACAACTAATCCACTTGAACAAGCGTCACCGCGATCGCCCGTTTCTTCCGCTAAATGGTGATATTGTTGTTAAGCGTTTAAATCACCCTCAAATTAAAGCGGAACTCCTACTGGAGTTAGCCTGTCACTATAAAATGGTCAGCCCAGTTGACGATTTTAGCCCTCAGACATCCAAAAGCAGGTTAAGTTTTTTTAATTCATTATGAAAGTTACACTGCCGCTCCGTTTTGCCGTCCTTGCCACCTTGACCCTAACAAGTTGTTTTTTGGGGCGTTCTCCGGTTAAAGCTGCCTCTGCGTTTCAAGAACAAGCTCTCGACCAAATTAGCGTCATTGCCATTGCTCGTCCCTATGGAGAAGGAAAATATGACCTGTTAATCATTGAGCAAATTCCAGGTAAACAGGAATGTTGGACTGAAAACGGCTCTAATCCTGTCACTATCGAGCCTTTATTGCTCAAGTTTGATTTTACAGGCATCTGTCGGCGAGCGACCGATAGTAACGGCTACTCCATTCGTCTTGACGGGAATGATTTAGGCTTAGATTATTTATTGCGCCTAGTGCCTCGCAATGGCGAACTGGTGTTGGTGGGAACGCCTCGTACCGGCAATTATGCAGAAATTGTCGTGGGTAGAACCAGAGGACTTGCGCCTGGGTTTATGAAAGTCGAACTCGACCCGGGTTGGCAATTTAGCAAGCGAGCTTTCAACGGCAAAGCTCTCGGACACTTCTATTTTAGTGGGTCTCAGACAGCGATCGCCTCTGCTAGTAGCGGCTCCCCGCCCTCAGTAACGCCGACAAATACTTCTGGCACTCCTTCTGTGCCAGCCAATGCTTCTGCGTCCCCTTTCAGCGATTTAAGCCAAAATCCTTATCGCTCAACCATCGAACAAGCTGTAGCGATGGGCATTGTCTCTGGTTTTAAGGATGGGACTTTTCGACCCCAAGAACCCGTTACCCGCGAACAATTTCTTTCAATGACGATTGATGCGATGGGAACGGTTTATAAAATCGACTTAGATGCCCAACCGCAACGCAGTCTTCCTCCCTTTAATGATATTGAAGACTCCCGTTGGAGTGCGAAAAAAATCCAATGGGCCCAATGGAATTTGATTACGCTAGGCAATCCTAATAACACCTTTGGCCCGACAGAAACCATCACGCGCTCTGAAATCGTCGATACGTTGCGCCGTGTCGCTGTTCACTTGAAGAATCAGTTAAACCTACCTGTAGACCTGCAAACGACTAAAACCCCCGTTCACTTTTCCGATCTCTCTGGTCGCTTCGATGCCGCCGAAATTACACAAATGTCTGGTTATTGCGGGGTTGCCAGCCCTATCGGGGAAACAGGAACGAAGTTCAACCCCAAGGCTCCTGCTACGCGCGATTATGCAACAGCAGCCCTCTTGCGGACGATTGAGTGCATCAAAAGCGAAGCTAAACAGCCAGCGAGTCAACAAGAGGCAGGGGCGCCAGGAAGCCGGGGAGCCGAGGAGAAACCCCATCAATAAACATTATCTTAATTTTTGCCGGGGATAACGTTGCATTAACACTCGTACCTGTTCGGCGTGGTAGGAACTACGAGTTAAGGGAGAGGCAACCACTTGCAAAAAGCCGATTGACTCGCCAAACGCTTGCCACGCTTCAAATTGGACGGGTGGGACGAACGCTTTGACTGCTAAGTGTTTGGGTGACGGTTGCAGATATTGTCCGAGGGTGAGAATGTCGCAATCTACACCCCGCAATTCTTGCATACAGTGGCGAACTTCTTCATCTATTTCGCCTAAGCCTACCATGATGCCGGATTTGGTATAAATCCAGGGGGCCAATTGGCGAGTGCGTTGCAAGAGTTCGAGCGATCGCTCATAATTTCCTTGTGGTCTGACGCGGCGATATAATCGAGGAACGGTTTCGGTGTTGTGATTGAGTACGTCTGGCTGAGCTTGCAAAATCTGTTCTAAAGCTTGCCAGTTGCCGCATAAATCAGGAATAAGCAGTTCTATAGTGGTTTTAGCTGAAATTTTGCGAATTTCTTCAATACAGCGTTTAAACTGAGAGGCTCCTCCATCCGCTAAGTCATCGCGGTTAACAGAGGTAATGACAACATGATTGAGATTGAGGCGGCGGACTGCTTCTGCTAGGCGTAGCGGTTCAGTCAAATCGAGGGGTTGAGGTTGTTTTTCAAAATCAATATCACAGTAAGGACAAGCACGGGTACACGCTGGCCCCATAATCAGAAAAGTAGCCGTTCCAGCCTGAAAGCATTCACCAATATTAGGACAAGACGCTTCTTCACAGACGGTATTTAGGGTTAAATCCCGCAAAATTTCTTTAACGCTGCCAACTCGTTGCCATTGGGGGGCTTTTACTCTTAACCACTCTGGTTTAACCGTCACGCTTAGCTGACTCCTTTGTTACCTACAACTTGATTTATCTTAACAGTTGTGAGTGAGATGGTCGTGATGGTCGAGTGATTAACCACTTCTGATACTTAGCAAGCAAGATGCTTACCTTCAGCAATTCTCATTATGGAATCTCAACTAGAGTTGGGGGGAAGGACTAACTCTAATCCGTTGCTCATAAAGGTGAGGAGATGATCCCAACTAGCGAAACACAAATACCGAGTCAAGGCACGTAAATCGTCGAAAAAGGTTT
>JBGTNM010000537.1:0-2390 GCA_041743025.1 Microcystaceae cyanobacterium | reverse complement strand
TATCCAAAAGTTTCTGAATTTCATAAGTTGAGAATAGATTTGAATACTCCAATAAATATCCTTGAAGATGAAAACTTTAAATTAAGACAAAAGTTAGAAAAATTAGAAGCAGACAATGTTAGCCACTAAAAGCGGCGACTTGAGTTTAGCACAACTAAGAAAAATTTTTATGTAAGCTGTAATGATGATTTTGTGAATCTTACTCACTATTTTTAATACACTCTAGCTATTGATACAAAATATGAATCGTTTTGACCCCTAAGTACCCGTTTTTGTAACAGTTCTTGACAAACCTAATAGAGAGTGGCTACCTGAATGATAGGATTCCCTAAAACACTTATCTCAATATAAGAATCCTATGACAGAGCTTACCGGACAAGCACCTAAATTTGGTGGTAGCACAGGCGGCTTACTTACTAAAGCCGAAGTCGAAGAAAAGTACGCCATCACTTGGACAAGCCCCAAAGAGCAAGTCTTTGAAATGCCCACAGGTGGCGCAGCTACCATGAATGAAGGCGATAATCTCCTTTATTTAGCTCGCAAAGAGCAGTGTATTGCATTGGGTAGTCAATTGCGGACTAAATTTAAGCCCAAAATTGATAATTACAAAATTTACCGCGTTTTCCCAAATGGGGAAGAACAGTATATTCATCCGGCTGATGGTGTTTTCCCTGAAAAAGTCAATGAAGGTCGTCCTTATGTTGGCAAAATAGACAGAAGCATCGGTAAAAACCCAGAACCAGCAACGATTAAATTTTCGGGTAAAGCTCCTTACGATGTCTAACTAAGAACAATTGGGTGATTTCAGTTATCAGTGAACAGTCAACATTAGACAGAAAAAGCAGATAATGTTTAGTGATGGCTGATTGCTGATAACTGTCATTCTTCACTCAATTATGATTTTTCCATCCTTCGAGCAGTTTCAAGAACTGGCTAAACAAGGTAACTTTATTCCAATTTATCAAGAATGGGTCGCTGACTTAGAAACCCCCGTCTCTGCTTGGTATAAAGTTTGTGCGGGACAACCCTACAGTTTTTTGTTAGAGTCGGTGGAAGGAGGCGAAAATATTGGACGCTACAGCTTTTTAGGCTGTGACCCTGCTTGGGTACTTCAATCACAAGGAAATACAACAAAGCGCACGCATCGAGATGGGACAGTAGAAGATTTTCAAGGGAACCCATTCGAGATTTTAGCTCGTTGTTTAGAACCGATTCATCCTGTACAACTTTTGCAGCTTCCCCCTGGTATTGGTGGTTTATTCGGCTTTTGGGGATATGAGTTGATTCAGTGGATAGAACCCCGTGTCCCTGTCTATTCATCGAGCAAAAATGATTTACCTGATGGTGTCTGGATGCAGGTGGATAATTTAATTATTTTTGATCAGGTGCAACGCAAAATTTGGGTGATCGCTTATGCTGATTTAAGAGGGAATAATCTTAATCTAGAACAAGTGTATCAGTCTACTTGTGATCGCATTACAAAACTTGTCTTAAAGTTAACCCTACCCCTTTGTGTCGAAGCAAAACCCCTAGAACTAAATCCATCTCCTGCCAATCCTTTAAACTACGAAAGTAACACCTCCCATCAGCAGTTTTGTGGCAATGTTCTCAAAGCCAAAGACTACATCAAAGCGGGGGATATCTTTCAAGTCGTGCTTTCCCAGCGTCTGAGTGCTTCTTATATAGGGAACCCCTTTGAACTCTATCGATCGTTGCGTGTGATTAATCCATCACCCTACATGGCGTATTATAATTTTGGAGATTGGCAGATTATTGGGTCAAGTCCTGAAGTCATGGTGAAAGCAGAACGTAGCGACACTCAAACCATAAAAGCTACTCTACGTCCTATTGCGGGAACCCGTCGCCGAGGCAAAACCCCAGATGAAGATAATGCCCTAGCTGAAGATTTATTGCAAGACCCCAAAGAAATAGCAGAACACGTCATGCTAGTCGACTTGGGACGAAATGACTTAGGACGTGTTTGTCTTAATGGAAGTGTTCACGTCGATGAATTAATGGTCATTGAACGCTATTCTCATGTCATGCATATCGTTAGTAATGTTATTGGAGAATTAGACCCGAATAAGACTGCTTGGGACTTACTGAAAGCGTGTTTTCCGGCTGGAACCGTAAGCGGAGCACCCAAAATTCGAGCCATGGAAATTATCCACGAACTCGAAACCTGTAGACGAGGCCCCTATTCTGGAGTATACGGCTATTATGACTTTGAAGGACAGCTAAATAGTGCGATCGCAATTCGGACAATGGTCGTTCGTCCCCAAGGCAATAATCAACATCTGGTGACGGTTCAAGCAGGTGCAGGTTTAGTCGCTGACTCTGACCCCGAAAAGGAATACGAGGAAACATTAAACAAAGCTAGGGGTCTATTA
>JBGTNM010000536.1:0-2260 GCA_041743025.1 Microcystaceae cyanobacterium | reverse complement strand
TCGTTTAGCTTGTCTAGCTTGGTTATTAAGTCAGCAACTACTTGATATTAAACTTGCCATTCCTAATAATCTTCGGCAACAAGGTATATACCATGAAAAACTTGGTATTTTTGAAGATAGTGAAAATAATATTATTGCTTTCACAGGTTCGGCTAATGAAAGTGCAACAGCTTTAATTGATAATTTTGAATGTGTTGATGTTTTTTGTTCTTGGCATATAAATGTTAGAGAAAGAGCTTTAAAAAAAGCTGAAAATTTTGATAAGTTGTGGAACGATCAAACAGAAAACATAGAAACAATAAATTTTTCTGAAGCTGCAAAAAGATCTTTGTTGCAATTTTGTCCTTATGAAAAACCTTCTTGGGACTTCGATTCTGAGTTAAAATCGAAATCATTGCTAGTTTCTGAAAAAAACAAAGGTTATCATGTCGGCTTTTATCAAAAAGATGGATTAAGTCAACCTCAAATAGAAACGCTAAAAATACCTAGCGATATTATCTTACGTCAGCATCAACACGAAGCTATCCGTGAGTGGTTCATTAATTCAGGAAAAGGTATTCTTGAAATGGCTACTGGAAGCGGTAAAACAATAACTGCGCTTGCCATTGCTGCCAAGCTACATCAGCATATTGGATCGCCCTTATTAATTGTTATTGTCTGTCCTTATCTTCATTTAGTCAGTCAATGGGAAAAAGAGGCAAACCGCTTTGGACTAAATCCCTTATGTTGCAGGGTTAGCCGTCAACAATGGGAACAAGAATTATCAGTTCGTTTATACAACTTAACAACAGGAATCAAACCCTTATCAAGCATAATTACATCTAATGCAACTTTTTCTTCTGAACTATTTCAACATCAGTTAAGTAAAGTTTCTCATCGACTTCTATTGATTGTCGATGAGGTTCATAATGTTGGTTCAGAAAAGTTAAGATCTTGCTTGCCCAAAAAGGCTTCTTACCGTCTGGGGCTTTCTGCTACCCCGGAACGTTGGTTTGATCCTGTTGGGACTGAAGCATTGACTGAATATTTTGGTTCTACATTAGTTCACTATACTTTGAAAAAAGCTCTTGAAGACAAAGTTCTTTGTCAATACCTCTACTATCCCAAACTCGTAAAACTTACCAACGAAGAGTTTGATTTATATTACGAGTTAACTAGGAAAATTGCTTACGCTTTCAGCAAAAAGAATCATAGCTTAGAAGATAGTTCCAAAGGTCTTGAAGCCTTATTAATTCAAAGATCGCGTCTTATTGCCACAGCCAAAGAAAAAGGTCAGCTATTGCAATCTCTTCTAACGCCTCTGCAACAAAGCACACATAATTTGATTTACTGTGGTGACGGTACTGTCGAAACAGAATCCAAGCAATCTATAGAACGTCAAATTGATGCAGTAACGAAAATGTTAGGTCGAGACTTAGAAATGAGTGTTGCTAAGTATACAGCCGAAACGCCTTTAAATCGTCGCGAAGAATTGCGAGATCGCTTTGGACAAGGAGAGATTCAATGTCTGGTTGCTATTCGATGTTTAGATGAAGGAGTTGATATTCCAGAAATCAGACGGGCTTTCATTTTAGCTAGTAGTTCTAATCCCAGACAATTTATTCAGCGTCGAGGACGTTTATTAAGAACTTCACCAGGAAAAAAAGTTGCAGAGATATTTGATTTTGTGGTTGAACCACCAACAGAAATGACCAATCCTAACTCTCAATATTATTCTCTAACTCGACGTTTATTCGGTAAAGAATTGATGAGAGTCATAGAGTTTGCTAGTCTCGCTATTAATGGTCCAGAAGCACTTGATAGCTTATTAGATTTGCGCGATCGCTTAAACTTATTAGATCTAACTATAGAGGTATAAGGTGGAAAACAAAGGAAATTCAATTAGAGAAAAATTCGATTTAATTATTCAAAAACTCACAGAAGAAGAAAAGAGTCTATTAAAAAAAACAATAAAAGTAGAGAGGGAAAAACTTTATATGAGTAAGCCCAGAGGCATTAACGACGATATTTATAAAGCAGTTATAGAGGTTATTAAATGATTTTTAAGCAATTAACTATTCAAAATTTTAGACAATTTAGTGATATTCAAAATATAGAGTTTGCAACAGATAAAAAGCGCCCTGTTACTGTAATACATGGTTTTAATGGTGCAGGAAAAACAACTCTATTAAATGCTTTTATTTGGTTATTTTATGGAAAATTTTCACCAGACTTTGAAAATTCAGATTATTTGGAAAATGAGGCAAGATTTAATCAGCTT
>JBGTNM010000535.1:0-44033 GCA_041743025.1 Microcystaceae cyanobacterium | reverse complement strand
GTATTGCTGGCCCCAATGCGCTTGTAGCATCAATAATAACGCGGTCATCAAGTTCGACTCCCCAATCTTTTAAAACAGGTTCTAATCCCGAATCAGTTTGAGGGTCGAGTAATAATAATAGGTTTCCCCCAGCATTAGCGTAAGCTTTTAAAGCTTGTACTTCTTGTGCAAACAGCTTACCTTTAGTCCCGGCGATGACGATGGTATCTGCATCATCAGGAATCGCAGAACGTTCTACTAAATTGAGGGGTGCGACGTTATATCCTTTATCTTTGAGACTAGCCGCGACATCAGAAATACTGCCTTCGCCAGCAGGTTCTAAACTGAGTTCTCCGTGTCCTTGGAGAAAATAAACTGTTGGCGTGCGATCGCGTTGGACTTTTTCAAGGGTATTGGTTAATTTAATTTCAGATAAAGGTTCTCGCTGACCGAAAGCCATGAGTGTCTGTGCTAGTTGTTTTTTGCCCTCAAATTCGACATAAACATCGCCTAGTGATTTAACACCAAATTGTTTAGTCAGTCCAATTTTAACGTCAGGATCGACAAACTCAAAGGTAAAATTGGGATTGTAGCGGCGATAATCTTCGAGTAATTTTCTATCAGTCGGATTGGGTTTGCTGTCAAAGACCCAAACTTTTACAGGTTGATCGAGACTTTTAACAATTTCTTGGCTTTGCGGAGAAAGAGTAAACAGTTGATTTTCACTAAAATCAATCCGATGAGAATAGCGAACTGCCAGAAAATTAATCAATCCTAAAATCGCGATGAGGGATAGCGTCGAAATTAACGCATTGGTTCCCGCTTGGGTCGAACGCTTCTGCCAAAATCCCTGAGATGCCGCAAAAATAAAGATTAACCAAATGCCTACAATGACACTTCCTGCTATTACCAATCCTACATAAAGCGGTGTCCAGGTTTTTGTGATAACTCCGGCAACTATCCCAGCGATCGCTATGATTAACCCCGGGATAAATAAATATTTTAAAAGCAGTCGATAGTTTAGGTATTTTTCCATAATTGATGAGTTTAGGAACGTTGGAAACGTAAAGCTTCAATCGATTGAGCAGTCAGAAAAATTCCCAGAAAAATATAGCTAACAAATAAAACGATATTACTGGTATCAAAAATGCCATTCACTAAATCACTGTAGCGATCAAATAAAGACATATACGAAAGAATGTCGCCGAAAACGCCGCCAACATTTTCAGCAACGACATCCAATACCCAAAGAAATAGCACCAAAATAAAGGTCAGAATGTACGCTAAAATTGAGCTTTCTGTCAGGGAGGATATAAACATTCCTAGGGATAAAATAGAAGCTGCGACTAACAGTAATCCCAGATGTGCTAATAAAACAATCTGCGGTTGAACGGGTGGACTTGCCGCACTAAAAACAATTATTTCATAAATCCAAAGCGGAATCATCAGGATAATGAAAAAAGTAAGAACACCTAGAAGTTTGCCCAATGCTATAATCCAATTGGTAATCGGAGAAGTTGCCAATAATTCTAACGTACCTCGCTTACGTTCTTCGGCATACAATCCCATCGATAAAGCAGGCAGAAGCACTAATAATAATGACACAATTAAACCAAGAAAACTGCCTAAAAACTCATTAGCGACATCAATGGGTGTTGAAAGTCCACCACTTTTCTCTTGAAAAGCAATTCCTTGAATAATATTTTCAAAGATCAAACCAAAAAAGAAACCAGAAATTAACCAAAAAACGGCTGCAATAATATAGGCAAAAGGAGAAGTTAAGTAGCCTTGAAGTTCTTTGCGAAAAATGGCGAGAAGGTTATTAAAAAACATGGTAATGGGTCATTGGTTAATCATAATCTTAATTTTTATCATAGTCCTCATTCACTCATTAAAATCATAGTCCCGATTCTTCTGTAATCAGTTCTAAAAAGACATCTTCTAAAGTGGCACGAGTACGGCGCATTTCGTACAATCCCAAACCGCTATTAATCACTAAGGTTGCAATTTCTCGTCCCGGTTCTGAGTTCATTGCAGTCGCAATGTGAATGTGATAGCGATTGGAACTTTTTGGATTGATTTCGACTTTAGAGACACCTGGAATTTCGGTTAATATCAATTGCACTGAAAGTGCGTCCCCTTCAACTTCTAATTCATATCCTCCACTGTTGGTTAGCTGAGACATTAAATTGTCTGGGGTATCGGTGGCGGCGACTTTTCCCCGATTGATAATTGCCACGCGATCGCAAGTCATGCTCACTTCTGGCAAAATGTGGGTAGACAGAATAATGGTATGCTCTCCTGCCAAACTTTTAATCAGGTTGCGAACTTCGATGATTTGTTTGGGATCGAGTCCGACAGTAGGTTCGTCTAGAATGATGGCAGGAGGATCGTGAACGAGTGCTTGAGCAATGCCGACTCGTTGCTTGTACCCCTTAGACAGTTTGCGAATGAGGATTTTACGCCGATCGCTTAATTGGCAGCGTTCGATTACCCAGTTGACGCGAGAAGTGCGATCGCCTGCGACAACCCCTTTAATTCTGGCGACAAAGTATAAAAATCCTTCTACCGTCATGTCGGGATATAAAGGGGGATTTTCTGGCAGATATCCAATGCGCCGCCGCACTTCCATCGATTGTTGATGAACGTCATAACCGGCAATTTTCGCGGTTCCTGTCGTGGCGGGGAGATATCCTGCTAAGATCCGCATGGTTGTCGTCTTTCCTGCGCCATTTGGCCCCAGAAAACCGAGGATTTCCCCAGATTCGACAGAAAAATCGACATCTTGAATCGCTGCGGTTGAACCGTAAATTTTGCTGAGGTGTTCAACTTCAATCATGAAAATAAGAGATAGGTTATGTTACCGATTTACCATTATCCCTCAATTGTTACCGTAGGCAAGTTAAATGCAGCATTTGACTAATATACAAATTTTCTAATCGATTATACTTGACACTTTACAATATACTAAATTAGTATAGAAGTATAAATATAATTTTCTACAGGTCTACTATGATTAAACAGCCTAGCAGAGGACAACTGTTAGAACTCTGGAATTTACTTGAACCAAATCGGGGTTACTCATCAAAAGAAATTGAAAAGATCGCGCAAGAACACCAACTAAATAAATATACAGCTAGTAATCTAATGACTCATGGCATTAAGCAAAAGTATTTATACTTATACGAAAATCATTACTATCGAAGCGATTCGACTATAGGTTTTAATACGGTTATTTCTGAAAGTCATATAGAAAGCTATATAGAAACTAACTCTGAAAAGATATCTCAAAATTGGCCAGAACTTTATTTTAGAGCTAGGCAGAGAAAAGAAGAGATAATTAAACAAAAAAAAGAGATTGAAACTCAAAAGAAAGAGATTGAGAACCAAGAAATAGAAATTGAACGAGAAGAAAAAGCTATAGATTTAAAAATTGCTGACTTAGAAGTTTATTATAAGTCTCTAGCTAATTTTCCTCAACAACTTTCCAAAGCTTCTCAGTAATTGTACAATATTTATATACTTGATTATATATACTTAACTTTATGAAAAGGATTAAAGCTTTAAATAAGCTAGAATTTGATAGTTCTGAGTCTTATGGAACCGTTTATGGGCAATACAAGCGATTATACGTCTATATTGAGCTAGGGCAGGAAACCGAATATAGAGAACATCCTAAAGATGACCCAAAAACTAAATACAGACGATTTATCAACTGCACCGTAGAATATTCTGAAAGTGAAGATCAAGCCGAACAAGGAATTTATCAATATAAAGATACTGATGTCGATGTTATTTTGTATTGGTAGAAGATACGTTAGCTGATTCTACTCTTTTGATGGGTCGCCGCCGAGGTGACTGCTGGTTTTCAATTAAATCCCGATTTTCTTGCAAAAAAGACAGCATTTCATCATCAGGGATTTCTTTTACCTCGCCATTTTTTAAAAGGACTGTTGCCATAATTTCCTGTGACCGTCTAAAATAATGTGTCATTATTGCATGGATACATACTATAATGACACATTATCTCTATTTCTACTATGCGATGCATAATAAATAAATAACCTACTAATAACCGGATTTAGTATGACTCCTTGCTTTAATGAAATTTTGGAAATGGTCGAGACTCTTTCAGCAGAAGAGCAAACAGATTTAATGAATATTGTTCGTTATCGGCAAATAGAACGGCGTAGACAGGAAATAGCGGATAATATTGCTCGTTCTAAAACAGAATACCGAGATGGAAATGTCTTTCGGGGAACACTTGAAGAAATTATGAGCGAGTTAATGAAGTAAAGTGAGCAAAAAAAATCCTCCGTACTGTAACAGCCGGAGGGATTAAATACAGATGAGAGAGCAATGTGTTAGATTCTGTTGTTGCCGAGAATTTGCTTTCTTAGAGCTTCATATTCAGCGACTAACTCTTGGCGATTTTCTGCTTTCCAGAGATAGCGATAGACAAACCAACCCGTGTAGCACAGCCCTACCAATTCTAAGATAGGAGCTAGCAGGGGAATATCGTCGATCGCGTCGAGCAGAGCAATAACGATTCTGACGCTGACGATACCGAGAAAAACCGTGCCGAGGACGACTAGAAGTTTGCTGTAATTGCTGACAAATTGCCCAATATAATCGGGAACTTGTTCGATGACCTCGACCACCGGTTCGACCCACTCTTGCCAAGGTTGTTCGCCGAATTTCTTCAACGTACCAGGCGATTCGGTTTTAATGCCTTCTGGGAGTATGATTTGTTGTTCTTTAGATTCCATTTTTGACTTCTTCCTTATCGAAGATTTGAGGTAGTGCAGGCAACTAGACAGGCACTTGTGTCAGTAAGCTATCTAGCTTCTGCTCATCTTATCAGACACGTTCATTAGCGTGATCGTTTCTAAGACTGAACTCATAACACTTTCTCAAATCTTGAATCAAAAGGTAGTAGATATGCCTTGTCCCTACTAGACTTCTGTAAGAAGTCTAGTATAGCTGCTTGTCGTTGAGGGAGAATTGCGACGGCAATAAATTTCGCAGGAGTTATTGGGACTTTCGATTAATTTAACGCGATCGAGTTCTGCTCCGAGTTGCCGAATCGGATCTTGTAGGAGTTGAGCGATGTAGAGAGCGATATTTTCTGCGGTGGGAACGACTTGAGCAAAATAGGGAATGTCTTTGTTAAGAAAGGTGTGATCGAAAGGTTCAACCACATAATCGTCAATAACCTGCTGTAGAGCCACTAAATCGATCAACATACCTGTTCGAGGGTGAATTTCCCCAGTCACAGAAACCTCTAAATGATAGTTGTGTCCGTGACCATTGGGACGAGCGCACTTGCCATAGATATTGGTGTTTTCTTCTAAGCTCAATTCGCTCAGGGCAAGCCGATGAGCCGCGCTAAAATGAGTTTGGACTGTCAGAGTTGCTTCCATACCGTTTCCGCTATATTCCGCCCACAGTTGGGGATGTTCAAATAATTGAATTTTGACGAGGGGTAAATGGGAACTTAATCGCTGCCAAATTACTCTGGCAATGTTTTCTGTCGTCGGTAAGGTCTGTTGAAATTCTGACCAGACCTCGTTGAGATAAGCATAATCGAGTTGACGAGTTACGTGTTCTTGAATAGCTTGCTTGACGAGAGAGAGGTTTTCCACCATGCCATACTCGTCAATTTCGCCTTGGAGAGACACGTAAAGAACATAATTGTGTCCATGACCGGGAAATCGACTGCCTGCCCCAAATCGCTGTTCGTTTTCCACTTCATCGCACTCTGGCAACCAGTAGCGGTGAGAAGCAGAAAACTGGGCGCGACGATTAATAATGCACTGCATACGTTTTGGGCTAGGAGAGTGTTTGTTAAGATACGTAAACTTTTACCACCTCCAGCATAAACTAATTTAGGGGAAAGGGGACTATGATTTTAATGATTAAATGAAGACTATGATTAAGAAAAAAATCTATCTATGACAATGACTAATTATCTATGAATACGACAGAATTTCAGGCTTTTTTTGATTGTTGCGTTGGCAGTTGGGTAACGGAACGGACTTACCACTATCTAACGCATAAGGAAGTCGAGCGATCGCGTACCGAATTTACCATTACTCCCTTGAGTAGCGCCTTAAAAACCAAAGTGCTTCAAGACAACAAATACCTTCTTGCGTCAGAACTCGATAACCTTCCTGGGTTTAGCTTAGAATTTTATACTATTTCGGAAAAAGGGGAAGAAGTTACCCAACAACTCAATTTACTTTTTGTGCCAAAAAGCGAAAATAATGGTTATTTAGCCGGAGATTATTTACGCGATCGCGCTTATGAAGAAGCTAAACCGATTGTCTCGCAGTTTCGCTTTGAGAAGGCAACCAGAGAATTATTAATGACGACCTACTACACTCGCGTGGTGTCAGTCGATTCTATTACCCTCATCAATCCTAACTTGCGGCTTAGAAAAATTCTCAACTACCAACGACCGGAGGCAGAACAAGAACTCTTAAACGTTATTTTGGTAGGATTTGGCGTAGAAAACAAAAGAGAGACTATGATTTGAATGATTAAATGAGGACTATGATTTGGGGGAAAGCTGATAACTGATAACTGATTAATCAGCACTCTTGCAAGAGAATTAAATTATGCTGCGCTGGTGGTATGCTCTCGTCATGATGGCTGTTTTGGCGGCACTGACTCCAATGCAGTTGTCAGCGATGGCTCAGTCCGCTAGAACCCATACAGAAACCAACAGCGATCGCTCTATTGAGAATTCTTTGACTCAGAGTGAGTCGGAAACTTGTCCCAATTTTGAACCGCCGTCAATAGCTTCGGTGGCTGCCATTCCCCTATTTTCACTATCCGTCGAAGGCAAAACCCTCACGCTAGTCGTCACGGGAAGCACTGTTTTTAGCCAATCTCAGCTAGCACAAAATGCCGCAATCAATGCTATCCGTGAGCAAAATTCGGGTAAAAACCTGAATTTAGCCGAATTTAATGCTATTTACTTAGAAATTGCTCAGTCTATTACCCAACAGTATCTAGATACAGGCTATCTTACTTCACAAGCAATTGCCACCGAGCCTATCACAATTGCAAGCGATAACACTGTTACCATTCAGGTGTTAGAAGGCCGTCTTTCGGCTATTCAACTGCAAGGGAGAGGGCGGCTGAACTTAGAGTATTTGTGCGATCGCTTCGCACTAGGCATCGACACCCCCCTCAACCTGACTCAAGTCGAAAAACACTTAAGATTGCTCAGCCTCAATCCCCTTTTAGAAGAAGTATCGGCTAGTCTTAAAGAGTCGGGACAGCTTGGATTGAGCGTTTTAGTTGTTACTGTGCGAGAAGCCGCTCCTTTTCAAGCGAGTCTCGGTATTGATAATTATTCTCCGCCGAGTTTGGGTTCAGAACGGCTGAATGTGGATCTGAGCTATGGCAATTTAACCGGATGGGGTGACGAGCTATCGGTCACTTACTACCGCACTACAACAGGCGGCGGCAACATTGTTGATGCCTTTTATCGGCTTCCCCTCAATCCGCAGGGGGGAACGCTACAACTTAGAGCTATTCCCACTTGGACGAAGGTGACAGAAAGTGATTTAGCCGTCTTTGATATTACTGGCAACAAGCAAGTTTATGAAATCAGCTTTCGTCAACCCCTCTGGCGCAATTTAAACGAAGAATTTGCTCTTTTTGGGGGATTTCGCTATCAAAACGGTCAAACCTTTATCAATGGATTGCTAGCAGCTTTTGACAATGCTAGTAGCCGTTCGAGTACCTTGCAGTTCGGACAGGATTATTTGAGTCGAGACGGAGACGGATTTTGGTTTTTGCGATCGCAATTTAACTTGGGAATTGACTTATTTGATGCTACCGTCGAGCCGCCGCCGATTCCCGATGGACTTTTTTTTAGCTGGCTGTTACAGGCACAGCGCGTGCAACAATTAGGGAAAGATAACTTATTAATTCTTCAGGCAGATTTACAATTAACCCCCGATCCTCTATTACCCGATCAATTGTTTATCATAGGAGGAGGCCAGTCAGTTCGCGGCTATCGCCAAAATATCCGTTTCGGTGACAATGGACTGCGACTGTCGGTAGAAGACCGAATTACCCTGATTCGCGATCGCTCAGACAAGTCCGTGTTGCAAATTGCGCCTTTTATCGATGTGGGAGCAGTCTGGAATGCTGCCAACAACCCCAATCCATTGCTCGATAAAAATCTGTTAGTCGGAACGGGGTTAGGACTGATTTGGAACAATGTGGCTGCCGTTGAGGGATTGTCTCTACGCTTAGACTACGGTATTCCCTTAGTTCCCCTAGCTAACATCGGTGATAACTTACAAGAGCAAGGATTTTATTTTCAGCTAACCTATCAACCTTAAGCTGCGATCGCTTGAATTAATCTTCATTATGCCATCGAATCAAGAAGCCCAAAAAATAATGAAGTGGTTCAACCAAAATCGCCCATTGCTATTAGCGCAATATCGTAACCAATATGTTGCTTATAATACTGATGGCATCATGGTACATAGTGAAAATCTTCAAGAAGTTTTACAACAAATCAAAAGCTTGGGCAAGCCTTACCTAATTTATCTGGTTCCTGCTTCTACTGCTTCAATACAGATTTTACCCATTCGCTTTCGTTCTGTTGTTCGTCATGAGTGGCAACCTAATTATTATCTTAAACTCAAACAGAATGAAATTGAAATAAATAGCTATATGTTGGTGGATTCAGGAGCAGAAATCAGTCTAATTTCTTTTAAATTAGGTCAAGATTTAGGCTATGCGCTGGCTGATTCTGAATCAACGCTATTAGCTGAAACCATTGGGGGAACAGTTGAGTATGTATTACGCAATGTAGAAATGATAATAGATAAACACAATTTTATTGCTCCTGTCGCTTGGTTACAGTCTACCAGTGGAGGAGAACAGCTACTTTTAGGCAGAGAAGTGGTTTTTGAGCGGTTTAATATTGAATTTCGCCAAGCAGATGAGCAAATTTTATTTAAGTGGCGTAACTCCCTTATAGAAAATAAATAATCATGAAAAAATATAGATTGGTATTAATTTTGTTACCCCTCGCTGGTATTGTCGGCATGAGTGCCGTCGCTGCCCAATCTATTACACCTGCTAACGATGGAACGGGAACCACCGTCACGCAGGAAGGCAACCGCTTTAACATCGACGGTGGCAGTTTCTCAGGCGATGGAGCTAATCTTTTTCATAGTTTAGAAAAATTTGGACTTAATCCCGATCAAATCGCCAATTTTCTCGCTAATCCGCAAATTCAAAACATTCTCACGCGGGTAGTCGGCGGCGATACTTCTCTAATTAATGGCTTGATTCAAGTAACAGGTGGCAATGCTAACCTCTTTATCATGAATCCCAACGGCATTATTTTTGGGCCAAATGCCCGTTTGGATCTGCGAGGGGATTTTACCGCTACGACAGCCACAGGCATCGGTTTTGGCAGCGATCGCTGGTTTAATGCCTTGGGAAACCAGCAATATTCGCAACTTATGGGCGATCCTTCCCAATTTGCTTTCGATCTTACGCAATCTGGCAGTATCATTAATGCGGGCAAATTAGAAGTCGCTGCCGGCCAAAATTTGACGTTATTAGGCAGTATAGTCGTTAATACGGGAACTCTCGGCGCACCAAACGGAAATATTAATATCGCAGCGATTCCAGGAACCAATCGGGTCAAAATTTCTCAAACAGGGAATCTCCTAAGTTTAGAAATCCCTATGCCTCGTACCGTTCCCCAGGCATTTACCAGCATTCAACCTTTGGATTTACCAACCCTGTTGACGCAAGGAAGCAACGGTTTAGCGTTAGGGGTTACGACTGACGCTAACGGCAATCTGGTATTAGCCTCGTCAGGTGGGGTAATTGATAATACGGCAGGAACGGCTGTTCTAGAGGGAACTGTCAATACCGCTCACTCAAGCAGCAACGTCAATCTAATCGGAACTCATCTTAATATTTTGGGTAAGGGGAAGGGAACGATAACACTTAACGGACTCATCACTGATATTGAATTCCCCGGCGGGTTGCCTGACGATACAAGCGGCACAACAGGTAACACGACGGGAACGACGACAGGGGGAACCACAAGCGGCACAACAGGTAACACGACGGGAACGACGACAGGGGGAACCACAAGTGGCACAACAGTTAACACGACGGGAACGACGACAGGGGGAACCACAAGTGGCACAACAGTTAACACGACTGGGACAACGACAGAGGGAACCCTAAGTGGCACAACAGGGGAAACCACAAGTAGCGAAACCATCACTCGCGATGAGACGAACCGCGATCGCGAAGCAGCGATCGCGTTGATTGGACTGAATGAAGCTTATGCTGATAACACTCGACTGCAAATCGGTTTTGACAACAATTTAGGGTTTGTTTTACCTTCTGATAAAACTGCCAGCGCAGCCGTTGAGCAAGCAGATGTCAACTTCAGTGAAGATGTCGCTAGCTATCTAGAAATTAACAGCCCTCCTCCTTTAACGATTGCTCAAATCCAAGCAATTCTGAGAAAAAATGAACAAGAGGCGAGATTAAAATCGGCTATTCTTTACATCAGCTTTAAACCACAGCCAACAGTTGCTCAATCGAACAGGGATGATCAGCTTTGGACATTTAGTTCTTCCCCCAACCCCCAAACTGCCAATGAAACCGTTACCGAGCAATTAGAGTTACTACTGGTAAGCGCCTCTGGTACGGTTTTTCGCACGACAGTCGAAGGAGTCAGTCGAGAAGAAGTTATGCAAATGGCACAGCAATTTCAGCGCACTGTGACTAATCCCCGCCGTCCCAGTGCCTATCTTGCTCCCGCACAACAGCTTTACCAATGGTTGATTGCGCCAGTAGAAGCAGAATTAAAAGCGCGACAAATTCAGAGTATCGGTTTTGTGGTCGAGGCGGGTTTGCGATCGGTTCCAATGGCGGCGTTACACGACGGCGATCGCTTCTTGGTCGAACGCTATAACATGGGAATGATGCCGAGTGTCGCGCTGACCAATTTTGGCTATATCAACATCAATCAGCAGCGAGTGTTAGCAATGGGGGCCGATCGCTTCACCCAACAAAATCCTCTACCCGCCGTTCCAACTGAATTAACCGTGATTGCTGATCGCGTCTGGCAAGGCAAATCTCACCTCAATGAAGAATTTACGCGCAATACCCTCGAAAAAGAACACGCATCTGGCCAATTTGGCATTATCCACCTAGCTACTCATGCTAACTTTGAGACAGGGCCTTTGGGTAACTCTTACATCCAATTTTGGAACGATAGGCTGACGCTAGCGCAGTTGAAAGAACTCAATTTTGGCGATCCTCCAATCGCCTTGTTGGTCTTGAGTGCTTGTCGGACAGCACTGGGCGATCGCGAGTCAGAATTGGGCTTTGCGGGTGCGGCTGTCTTAGCTAAAGTAAGGACAGTATTGGGCAGTTTTTGGGAAGTCAATGACGAGGGAACGTTAGGACTGATGACGAGCTTTTACGAACAACTGCGGACTGCTTCAGTGAAAGCCGAAGCACTGCGGCAAGCACAGTTGAACTTGTTACGAGGAGAAGTTCGCATTGAGGGTGACGAGTTGGTCACTACCCAAACTCGCTTACCCTTACCGCCTCAATTGGCTAGTGTACCGGATCAAGATTTTTCTCACCCCTATTACTGGAGTGCTTTCATGTTGATTGGCAGTCCTTGGTAGGTTAAAGGTTAGAATAAGGGTTTAATATATTCGTCACATTTGCCCTATTTAAGTCATGACTTCAACCAACCCCAATACCAGCAAAAGCGAAAAAGTTTTGGAGGCAATGAAAAACTTTGCCGAGCAATACGCTAAGCGAACAGATACCTATTTTTGTATCGATCCATCGGTAACAGCAGTCGTCATTGAGGGATTGGCAAAAAATAAAGAAGAACTGGGTTCTCCCCTGTGTCCCTGCCGCCACTACGAAGACAAAGAAGCTGAAGTCAAAAATACGTTTTGGAACTGTCCCTGCGTCCCCATGCGGGAGCGCAAAGAGTGCCACTGTATGCTTTTTATTACGCCTGATAATGAATTCGCTGCACAAGAACAGCATATTACCCTCGAATTTATCCAAGAAGTCCGCGCTAGTATGTCTTCCTAGTTTCTTCCATGCTATCAGCAGACTTTTGGCAAGGTGTTCGCCAGTTCAATCAACGGGAATTTTATGCCTGTCACGATACTCTAGAGGCTCTATGGATGGAATCTGTAGAGCCTGAGCGACAATTTTATCAAGGGATTTTACAAATTGCTGTCGCTTGCTACCATTTAGAAAACCTAAATGGGCGAGGAGCTACTATTTTATTAGGAGAAGGCATTCGGCGGTTGGCTGACTACCAAAACGACTATCCAGAACTTAATGTTACTCAATTAATTGAGGAGAGTCAACGCCTGCTAGTACGATTACAACACACCGAACCCGAAGCGATCGCAGTACTACTCAGAGAAATACAAGCTTCAGATGACTCTACCCATTTAACAGATGAGCAGTCTTTAAAATTCCCTGAAATTGTCAAAATTCAGGAAGAAGTTTAAAAGATAGTAAAGCATCAACTATAACAATTTCTCCGTCATTAGAAATTAACTCAATTTCACGGTTCTAACATCCATAGGGTGAGTAAATCACCCCTGATTTATTCTAGAAAACCGAATTCTCCTAGTTCGTTGTTTTATCTAAGATGAAAACATCAAGCAGTGATCAATGAATTCCCGTTCTAGGAGAAAGACTCATGACTTTAGTTCGTTACAATCCTTACCGCGACATGGAAATTCTACAACGTCGCATTAACCGTTTGTTGGATGACGTTTTTCTTCCCGTTTTGGGTGAACAACCCCTAACTTTTGCGCCGGCAGTTGAATTGTCAGAAAATCCTGAAGCTATTCAACTTAAACTAGAAATTCCTGGCATCAAAGCTGAAGATCTTGACGTAAAAGTTACCAAAGATGCAGTTACCATCACTGGCGAACGCAAGGAAGAAAGCAAGTCGGAAGAAAACGGCGTTACCCGCAGCGAATTTCGCTACGGCAAATTTCAACGGATGATTCATTTGCCTGCTAAAGTGCAAAATACTAACGTTACTGCTGAATACAAAGATGGCATTTTGCACCTAAATTTACCTAAAGCTGAAGAAGAAAAAAACAAAGTCGTTAAGGTAAATCTTGGCTAAGCGATGCTAATCTGTTGAGTCAGAACCTCCCGGCTGTGCTGGGGGGTTTTGAGCAATGAGCAATAAACAATCATGGAATTGATTATTGTTAATTCAAGCTCTTTTCTATTTTCCCGGAAGTCCGACGTACCAAAAATAGGTCGCCATCGGAATCGCCGTTGCCAACACCAAGATGACGACAACCCAGATAGTCGCATTGGCATCGTCGGTCTCTTCTGCACTGGTGAAAGTGCCTTCAATATTGGCTTCTTGAACTTGGGGAGGGCCGGGATCGTTTTGACCGGAAAGGACGGCCACAAGGCGATCGCTGGCATTAAGTAAAGCTTGATTATACTTGCTGCCATTTCTCAAGGGAACAGCCACCGTTTCTAATACCACACTTTCGGCAATGTCATCGGCAAGGAGCGATTTTGCCTCGTCGCCAACGCGAATAGCCGTATCGTGTGTGAGGGTATCAATCGTGAGGAGGGTTTGGTTGGCTCTGGTTTCTGGGGTAGGATACCATTGCTCGAACACCTGATCGGCGAAGCTGTCAATGGTTTCTCCATAGTCCAGACGGCGAATGATGACTAACCTCACTTCCTGTCCGGTACTTTCGGCTAATTTGTTAAGCTGGCTCGACAAGGCTCCCTCGTTGGCACGACTAATCACGTCAGCCTGGTCTACGATCCAAGTAGGTGAATTGGCTTCTAGTTGGGGAAGATCGTAGACACCAGTAGCAGAGGCAGGCGCAATGAAGAGCGCGATCGCCATGACCAAGGCTAGCCAGCTACTCACAACTAGCTTCTGCCCAGAGAAGTGACGGCGTGTCGGCGTAAGAGATTGTTTCATAAAACTGGGTAATCGTAACGATTGGCGAATTCCCAATCATTATACAAAGACAGTTGAACCAATAGACGCGATCGCGTCTTGTTCTCTATTAACAAAAAAATTCATGAACTTTTTTAACGCTCAAGTTAAAATTAGCTCTTAGACTACCCCTCCATGCTTAAAATGTATTCTTAAAGTTTTGTTTTCAACTTTGCTTTATTTAGAAGCCATAGGAGAACCCAAGCAAAATGCCTGAATCTTTTACGTCGCTTGTCCAGCCTTACAAGGGCGATCCGTTTATCGGCCATTTGTCAACTCCCATTTCGGACTCTGATTTTACCAGAACCTTCATCGGCAACCTTCCTGCCTATCGCCGGGGGCTTGCCCCTATCTTACGAGGGTTAGAAGTTGGCCTAGCGCATGGGTATTTTCTCATGGGGCCTTGGTACGTATTTGGTCCCCTGCGGGATTCTAATGTTGCTGCTTTAGGCTCATTAATTTGCGTTGTTGCTCTGCTGGCGATCGCGACGGCTTGTATGTCGGTTTACGGCATTGTCACTTTCCAAGAAGACGCGCTTGAAGGGGCCAATCCGTTGCAAACGCATGATGGATGGAGTCAGTTTACGGCTGGTTTCTTCATCGGTAGCATGGGAGGAGCATTCGTCGCTTATTTCCTATTGCAGAATTTTGATGTTGTTGATCAAATCTTTCGAGGACTCGTTAATTAGTTGCTCTCTTAATTTTTAGGTTCTGCCATTCTTTTGTTTGTTTAATTAAGGAGATTTTGACATGGCCGGTACTTATGCCGCTTCCTATTTGCCCTGGATTTTAATTCCCGTGGTCTGCTGGTTATTCCCTGTCGTCGCCTGCGGACTGCTGTTTATCTACATCGAAAACGATGCTTAATTGAAAGGGCATTGTAGCCCCCAATTAACTTGTTCAATCGCCTTACCTCACTCAATTGAGTGAGGTATTTTTGTTTCAATGAGCAATTAGACTTAACGATTATAAGCGTTTCAAACCATCACCTTCTCAATCAGTCGCACTAACTTTTGAGTCAAGGTTTTTAGCCCAATTGCTTGACTAGCAGAAATAAATACCGCTTCGGGATAAGCTGTTTTGGCGAGATCGAGGGTTTCGCTATCGACCTGATCAATTTTATTAAAGGCCAGTAACATCGGGCCAGGAGTCAGGGGCATTTCGCCTAAAATCGCCAATACGGATTCAATTTGATGCTGCCAAGCCCGGTGAGATAGGTCAACAACGTGCAGCAGCGCGTCTGCTTCGGTAACTTCTTCTAAAGTAGCCCGGAAGGCATCTACCAAGGAAGGTGGCAGTTCTTGAATAAATCCGACAGTATCGGTCAATAAAATCGTCTGAGGAATGCCCGTATCGGAGTCGGGAACCGAGAGGCGGCGCGTTGTCGGATCGAGCGTGGCAAAGAGTTGATCGGCAGTGTACACGCCAGCATCGGTCAGCGTGTTGATGAGGGTGGATTTGCCAGCATTGGTGTAACCGACAATAGCCACAGTCGGCACATCCTGCTTCTGTCGTTGCTTTCGCAGGCGAGCGCGGTGGGATTGCAGTTGGTTGACTTCTTGTTGCAAGCGAGAAATGCGCCGTTGAATGGCGCGACGTTCGGTTTCGAGTTTAGTTTCTCCGGGGCCTCGCGTGCCAATCCCCCCACCTAAGCGGGACATGGACTGCCCTCGACCGATCAGGCGAGGCAACAAATATTCCAGTTGGGCGAGTTCTACCTGTAGCTTACCGGCACGAGATTGAGCGCGTTGGGCGAAGATGTCGAGGATGACTTCGGTGCGGTCAATCACTCTTACCCCCCATTGGTTTTCTAGGTTGCGAATTTGGGCAGGGGACAAATCGCGATCGCACACCACCAAACTCGCCCCCAACGTCTGCAAGCGCAGGGCAATTTCTTCGACTTTTCCCGTTCCCACAACGGTCTGGGGATGGGGCGTTCCTCGTTTTTGCAAGAGGGTTTCGAGGACTTCTCCCCCAGCCGTATCCACCAGGCGGGCAATTTCTGCTAAGCGCTCAGCCAAGGCACTATCGCTGACTCCTTGGGTCTGCAATCCCACAATGAGTGCCCGTTCGCGATCGCCTTCTACTTGTTGGGCGACGTATTCGCGGCGAAATTCGGCTTCTAGCCCTTCCACTAAGTCGAGAAAGTCTTGCTGTACCAGTGTCTCTAAGCTGAGGGAGGGTGAAACTGTCCAATAATCCTGCGCTTCGGGATTTAACTCGGAAGGCGGCAGTAGGTGAGCGAGGTAAGCTTCTTGAATGTATCCCGTCGCACCCCCACCCCGTCTTTCTTTTCCTTCTCCGGTTAAGGTCAATATCACGAGAGCGTCGAGCCGTTGCAGCACCATCGCTGTTAAGCTCGATTCTTTGGGGGAGTCGCTTTGCAATTGAGTGGCCAGGCAGCGAATGCCACAAAGTCGTTCGGCCCCATAGCGCGGCAATTCTAATAGGGGAATTTGGGTCTGTCTAGGCGTTCCCACTCCCACTCTAATGACCTGTCCTCGACGGTTGATGTAGATGCAGATGGGTTGATCAATTTCGGTACTGATGGCGGCAACACGCTGGGCAAAATCAGCCGTCGTCAGGCAATCGCCCGGCAAGCGTTGGTGGTAGAGCCGTTGCAACTGCTTAACCTGACTGGGTTTGAGACCTTGTAGGTTTCCGTAAATCGTATCGATAGGCGCACCTCGCAGTTAGGGGTTAATCTCTATTCTAACTATCTCTTTGTCGGGTGCGGCCCTGGGTAAGTCATGATAAAGATGCGATCGCTCAAATTCTCTCCAAGGTGCAGAAAAGGGCGCGAGGCAAGGGATCGAGCGTTCCATAGTAGACGGACTCATGCGCTGATCGCAGTCGAAAGTGATTCTGGAATAGGGTTTCAATCTCTTCTGCCTTAAAGCGATACGGCCCTTCCTCGCGGGTTTCTAAAACACTAAAGGTTTTGAGAAACAGATAACCCGATGGCGCGAGCAGTCTCGCTACCACCCGCACGTAATCGTCCCTGCGTTCGGGGTCGAGGACGTGAAAACAACCGCGATCAAAGATAAAATCGAATTCTGGGGCGAGTTGGCTGTTGAGAATGTCATCTTGTTGCCAATTAACGTTCAGTTCTTTACCGGCAGCTATTTGCTTTGCTTTGTCTATCGCTGTTGGGGATAGATCGGTTGCCGTAACGGTGAAACCGCGTTGGGCAAGTGCTATTGCCTGTGTTCCTGGCCCAGTTCCTAGATCTAAAGCTTTTCCCGATAAAATATTTAATTGAGTTAAGGCGCGATCAAGATCAAGATCGAGGTCGGGGTGAAACCAAGGCATGGTTTCTACTGATTGTTGTTGATACAACTGTTCCCAATTGGGAAACGGACGTTGCTGTTCCATGAACTTTTCTCCGACGAAGACAGGCAAGCTAATTTGGCTGGATTGCTGAGAAAAGGGAAAGGGGCAAAGGATGAATTCTGATCTTTTTCCCCTTTAACCTTGTCCCGACTTCTGCCAGAAGTCGATTAAGTATGGTGCGCCCCGTTGACCGCTAAGACGTGTCCAGTGACAAAACTACTGGCAACCGGAGATAGTAAAAAAGCCACTGCCCAAGCGACTTCTTCCGGTTTACCAAACCGTCCGAAAGGAATTTGGGACGTAATTTTGGCCCGCACGTCCTCGCGAATCGCCAGCGTCATTTCTGTGTCAATAAAACCCGGCGCGACTGCATTGGCCCGCACCCCACTACGCGCCCCTTCTAGGGCAAGGGATTTCATCATGCCGATAACGCCCGCTTTGGTCGCCGCGTAGTTTGTCTGGGCGAGATTGCCTTTTTCGCCAGAAATCGAACTGATGGCGACAACAGACCCTTCTTTACGCTCGTACATCCCGTTAATAAACGGTTTGATCGTATAGGCAACGCCTTTGAGATTGACGTTGAGAATGACATCCCAATCGGCGGGTTCGAGTTTAGCAAACCAGTTATCCCGCGTAATGCCAGCATTAGCCACCACACCGTAGACAGGGCCGAGTTTTTCTTCAATTTCCTTGGCTGCTGCTTCCATTGAGACTAAATCGGTCACATCTGCTTGAAGGCCGAGGGCCCCATTGTGACCTTCATCGACTTTAATATCGGTAAAAGCCACTTTTGCCCCCATTTCTTGCAGCAGTTTGACCATTGCTGCCCCAAGGCCGCGATTGCCACCCGTCACCACGACGACTTTATCTTCCAATCCCAGCGATACCATAGACTTCTCCTGTTTGGCTTAATCCAGACTGTACAGATGTTAAACTCGTTCGATGGCCAAGGCCGTTCCGCCACCTGTGCCGTGACACAAAGCCGCCATGCCCAGGGTTTTATCCTTTTCAATGAGGGCATTGAGCAGGGTGACGACAATCCGCGCTCCCGACGCGCCGATGGGGTGGCCAAGTGCGATCGCACCGCCGTTAACATTGAGTACGTCGTGAGAAACGCCTAAAAGCTTGTTAAACAGCAGGTTACTGACCGAAAAGGCTTCATTGTTTTCAAACAGTTCAAAATCTTCCACGCTCATTCCCAACTTTTCGAGCAGTTTTTTAGCTGCATAGATGGGAACTTCGGGGAACCGCCAAGTCGGGCCGCCTGCCCATGCACCGCCCTTGACTTTGGCTAGGGGAGTGAGTCCGTAGCGCTCAATTGCTGCTTGGCTGGCCAGAATCAAGGCGGCTGCCCCGTCAGAGATTTGGCTGCTATTGCCTGCTGTGAGTACCCCCTCTTTGGCAAAAGCGGGACGGAGTTTGGCCAGGCTTTCGAGCGTGGTGTCGGCGCGGATACCTTCGTCAGTATCGATGACTTGAGTGCCTTTTTTGCTGGCGATTTCAATTGGCGCAATTTCGGCTTTAAAAGCCCCTCGTTCGGTGGCTGCTGAGGCCCGTTGTTGGGAGTAGCAAGCTACTTCATCTAAAGCTTGGCGCGTAAAGCCATGCTCGGCGGCTAAGCGTTCGGTTTGGTCGCCCATCCCTTCGCCAGTGGTCGCATCCATCAAGCCGTCGTTGAGCAGGAGATCGGTGAGCGGTTCCGGCGCACCCATCAGGAGTTTGTAGCCCCACCTAGCGCGATGCGATAGGTAAAAACCGGTTTGGGACATACATTCAGTGCCGCCAGCCAGGACGAGATCGGCTTCTTCGGCGCGGATAGCCATTGTCGCGTTCATTAGGCTGAGCATGGCAGAAGAACATACCATGTCTACCGCATAGCCATCGACGGTTTCGGGAATGCCTGCTTTGAGGGCGGCTTGCTTGGGAATTAATTGTCCGTGTCCGGCTCTGAGAACGTTGCCCATGATATAGAGGTCGAGGGCATCGCCCGCAACGCCTGCTCTTTCTAGGGCGGCTTTCATAACGTGTCCTCCTAGCTCGGCTGGGGAAAAGCTGGCCAGTCCCCCACCAAATCGACCGAGGGGGGTTCGGACGGCTGAAACGATATAAACGTCGCGCATGGTGTCTCCTTCGTTTTGTTCGCGATAAAAGGGCAAGTTATACGTTAAAAACGCTCTGTTCTATGCATTTATTAGACATCGCGTTATCGGGTTGGATTGAGCGGCAATCTGTCAGCAATGTCTCTTATATTTCAGCATAGTTTGAACTCAGGCAGTGAGAATTTGGGGAGATTTTTTGACGAGGGTACTGGGATTTCTGCAAAATTGCAGCCCTAGAAAACCATTTTAGGGTATTTCTATCTGATTCGTAAATGTTCGTCTTAACAAGCGAAACCCTCGCTCTGAGAGCTTCCCAGCCCTAATGTTTTTACGATTTTTGCCAGAAACACTGTGCTTTAATTTTATTTTTGAACCTCAAATTTACGATTTTTTTCATCTGGACTTAACAAATTTTTTAGGTTATTTCAATAATGTTTAGATTTTTTTAATGCATTAATTTTTTGCAAGCGTTATGATGACAATGGTACTTTTTAATGGTGCAACAAAAATGTAGTAATAATAACATTTTGCTAAAAAATCGGCTCTCCCGTACTCTTGATGATCATAAAAACTTAGTAACTCATCTTTCAAATAAATCTGAAAGGGTTTCTTTCTCCTGTTGAGGGTAAGCCCTGGACGGCGGCGGAGATCGGCAAGAGGATGAGTGGGAAGTCTAATTACTAGAGCGTCCGTTACCACTTTGGGAGGATAAATACTCCCAAATGCGCCGAATTTCTTCTTGGTTTTCTCTGTAGCGTTCCTCGTTTTGCTGGATTCGTTCCTCGTTTTGCTGGATTCGTTCCTCATGTTGGCGGACGATCCCAGCTAACTCGCTAAACATATCCACTAGCTCCAGCATTCTTAGGTCTAAGCGAGTATTCACTTCGGCTTGTCTGACAATGGCTTCCTCGTGACGGGTGATATAACGAGCTGCCGTTTCTAGTAAGGCTTCGGCTTGTCTTAGACGGTCTTCGGGCATCATCGTGTTAAAGTCCTAAGATTTTCTGGATCTAAGCCATTTCATTTAAATTTTAGAGAAGTACTTTAAGTGAAAACTAAAGCGGGACTGACGGGGTTCGAACCCGCAACTTCCGCCGTGACAGGGCGGTGCTCTAACCAATTGAACTACAGTCCCAATTTTTTGCGCGAGTACTATTGTAGCTAGGTTTACTTATATTTGTCAAGACCTTTCCGGTTAGACAAAGCTAAAGGCACTGCTGTCAAGACTTAAACCCGTCGTGCCTGAAGCGATACCAATCAGTTCTCTGCTCTCTTGCGTGTTGTAGAAAATCCCTGTTCCTTGAAAGCGGTCGATTTTGCCACTGACCAACTCGTAAAGGCTAGAATCACCGTGCAGTTGAATAGTATCTCCTCGCTTCGGTTGGAATCCTTTAATTAAAGCAAAATCTTTTAAACCCGCTTCGCTATAATAGACACCTTCAGCATCTCCCAAAACAAAGGTATCCGTACCTGGGGTTCCTACCAAGCGGTCAACTTGGCTCAACAGTCCCGTTAAGCGGTCTTTAACCTCAGCAATAGATGAAGTTTTAGCAACTTTAGTCGCACTTCCATCGTCATTACGAATCGTCGCAACTCCCTGAGCATCGGCAAGCGTAGCATTCGTGGCATTCGTCAAGTTTAGCGAAAACGTTTCATTGACTTCTGCGATGCGATCGCGATAGACACCCACATCAACTGTCTTGCTGGTTTCCCCTGCTTTAAAGGTGAGCAGTCCGTTTTTGGCGATATAATCTGACCCCGCACTAGCGGTTCCGTTGGCAGTGGCAAAGTTGACGCTTATCGCTTGGCTGCCGGTTTTTGAGAGGTTGACAGTAAAGCGGAAGTTAACGGTAGCACCGACACGACTGCTGCTGCCTTCAGCGAGGGAAATATCGTTGATCGAAATGGCAGGCAAGGGATCATTATCGGTAATCGTCACCATCCCTTGTCCGTCAGCAATGACCGCATTTTGTACGTTACTAAGGTTGACTGAGAAAGTTTCTGCCGTTGGTTCGTATACGGTGTCATTGAGCAAATTCACTGTCAAGGTTTGACTAGTAATCCCCGGATTAAAGGTCAGCGTTCCCGTAGTGGCAGTATAGTCTTGTCCGGCGATCGCGCCTCCATTGGCCGTGGCATAATTGACACTGACAGAGGTCGCAACAGATTGGGAAAGCGCAACCCGCAATGTTGCTGTTCCATTTTCAGCGACGGTAATATCTTCAATCGAAAGCGTCGGCACAATATCGTCATTGAGAATGGTTCCCAATCCCTGAGCGTCACTGAGAAGGACGTTACCAGGAGCATTACTCAGTTGGACGGAGAAGGTTTCATTCGCTTCGGAGAAAGTATCTCCCTTGATTTGAATAGCAATGGTTTTTTGCGTTTCTCCTGCACTGAAAGTGAGACTTTGGTTGATGGCGGCAATATAGTCAACGTCTGCGGTAGCTGTGTCATCGACGGTACTGTAATTAACCGTCAATCCGTTGGCATTGGTTCCTAAAAGATTGACCGTAAACAAGGCAGTTGCTAGACCACTGTTGCCTTCGATGACTTGCGCGTCACTGATAGAGAGCAGTAGGCTGTCGCTGTAGCAGATGTTGATTGGGTTGGCGGGTGTAAGATAGTAATCTTTGAGCGTGAGCGATCCATTGTTGCCTAAACCCAATCTTAAATCGTTGCCACTTTGGCTGCGGCTGATGTTGGCGAAATTGTAGTCTAATTTGAGGGTATCTAGGTTCGTTCCATTGTAAATGACATCATTGCCCGTCACGCGAGTTGCACTGTAACCAAAAAGGGTATTCACCGCCGGATTGAGATAGATATCGTCGCTACTAGTGGTGTTGGTAAGATTCTCAATCTCGACATTGTAAGCGATCGCTGTGCCGAACGTTGTAGTCCGATAAGTCACGCCACTCACTGTATACGCTGTCCCGCTATAAGCCGCTTTAGTCGTTAAGATACCACCAGGATTGAGATCAAGGCGATAGCCAGACGTGTTGGCAGCAACTTGCGATAAGTCTAGTAAATCAGTTCCCCCACTATCCCAGATAGACTGTTTTGTGCGGAGGGTGGTGTTGAGAGACAATTGACCGTTGACAGAAAACTGATCGATATTGCTGCTAAATTGATAGATATTATCGCCGCTATTGTGAGCTTTTGCGCCATAAAGCGTTTGCAGTGCCAAAATATCAAGCGGCATGAACGTTCCGGCTGCATTGCCAGTAAAGTTGTAGGTCATCACCGTATTGGTGGTATTGTCTGAGGCAGCAGCGAGCGCGGGAGTTTCGTGGGAGTGTTTTAACCCCAAGGTGTGGCCAATTTCGTGAATGAGGGCCATATAGCCGTGTTGTCCGGCAGGATTTTGGAAGCCGTTGGTATCTCCTAAGCGATCGTAGGTCGGCTTGAGGTGAATGTCCCCCGCTACACTGTTGAGAGTGTCACTAGAAGGATAATAAGCATAAGCATAGCTCGGCCCATTGGAACGCAAGAAGCGCATCCTGCCGAGGGTATTGCTGTCGGTTTCTGTCACCTCGACAAAATCGATATTGATAATGGACTCAACCCAGTTGAGAATGTTGCGGACGTTGTTTTTAACGCCTTGACTGACTTCGCGCACTCCTGTTTCGCCACCGTAATAGGAACCGTTAAATACAGTGTCTTCGTAAAAACTGTAAGAAAGTGTGCGATTTCCCCAAGAAAATCCCCACTGATAGCCTGAAAGCAGGCTACTGGCAGACGGGTTACTAGCGATCGCTGTGGGCGTGATGTTAGCATTTAGTGTATTGGCAGGATTGATGGAACTGCAACTCGGACAACCACAAGCGAAGGACGTGATCGCTAAATTGTGTTGGGATGTGTCTTCTCCCAACCATCCCGTGCTTTGATCGAGTAGAGTGTTAATCTCAGTGCGATCGCCTGATGTTTCTGAGAGGTTAGTATAAATCGCTTCCATCGTCTGACAGTCCTATTTAGTTAAGTTGTAAATATTAAGCTAATCATTTAAGGTCTATTACCTAGCAAATTGAGTTTAATCCAAGATACAACCAAGATAATAGGGGAGAAATACTGAATTTTTTGCACTTTAGTTTGTTTTTTTGCGGTTTATTCGTAAAAGAAGAGTTTAGGGTGTAGGGTGTAGAGTCCATCTATTTTTGGTAAACTACAAAGTATCTGTTTGAAGAACGTCTAGCGTAACGATTTAAACTCAACGCCATGCAAAACTTTTCTCTGCGTCAAGAACCGCGCTACGAACCAGCGTCGGTTATCCCTCTCAACAAAGATTCTTCTATCCTCGACTGGCTCAAAGAGACAAATCGTCTCATTCCCCGCGAACAAGAAGATCGCGATAACTTGCTAGCTGATGAGGTAGAAATCAGCGATCTCATAGAAGTTGAAGACGGCTTTGATGACGATGACGAGATCGATCTAGTAGATGAAGATTAGATCGCACTAAGAGCGCGATGTCGTTAGAGCGGTTCGGTGTATCAAGTTTGTAATACAGAGTGTGAGCTAGGAGTGGATGCTAAATTCTTTGCTGCAACTGCTTTGAGAAAACCATCAGGACAAAGCCTGTTGCTTTTGCTAGCCTTATTGTTAGGTTTGCTAACGCTGGGATTTGCTCAATATTTTGGGCAATTTCCTAGCTTTGCCGTTAATTTAATACTTCCTCTGCTAATTGCAGCAGCAGTGAGTGCGGCATTAGGTTTCTGGGTGGTTCCCCTGCTACGTTGGCTCAAAACGGGTCAAGTGATTCAAGAAGACGGCCCCCAAACTCACCTTAAAAAAGCTGGAACACCGACAATGGGGGGAATTTTCTTCATTCCGGTTGCTGTCGGGGTAGCCTTAATTGGCTCACATTTTGACACCTCTGCGATCGCGGTGAGTGCTGTAACCCTAGCGTATTCGGCAATTGGTTGGATTGATGACTGGCAAATTCTACGCCAACAGTCCAATAAAGGGATTACCCCCCGCCTGAAGTTGGCATTACAGATTGCTGTCGCCGTTACTTTCTGTCTGTGGATGTGGTGGAGTCAGCCTGCTAGCCTTACCAATCTTGCGTTACTAGGAAACTGGGTGTTGCCGTTGGGGGTCTTTTTTTGGCTACTGGCCGGATTTGTCATGGTGGCTGAAAGCAACGCTACCAACCTCACCGATGGGGTAGACGGTTTGGCGGCAGGAACTGCGGCTTTAGCGTTTCTGGGTTTGGCGGCATTAGTTGCGCCAACGTCCTCCGCATTAGTGGTTTTTTGTGCTGCTATGAGTGGAGGTTGCTTAGGATTTGTCGTTCACAACCGCAATCCGGCTGCTGTTTTTATGGGGGATACGGGATCGCTGGCTTTGGGTGGCGCACTCGCTGCCGCAGGTATCCTCAGTGGCAACCTGTGGGGACTGTTTGTGCTGAGTGGGATTTTCTTTGTAGAATCGCTATCGGTGATTGCTCAGGTGAGTTATTATAAAGCCACTAAAGGCCCCGACGGTATCGGCAAACGGCTGTTGAAAATGGCTCCTTTCCACCACCATTTAGAGTTAAGCGGTTGGGCAGAAACGCAAATTGTTGGTTGTTTTTACTTGATTAATGCGGTATTAGCTGTTTTAGCTGTGCTTTTGTCTCGCTAATGATTTGGGATCGTTACAATTGTTTTAATCAAAAACCCTCGCTTTTTTGAAACTTATAAACCATTGCCAATCATGATGAAAGGTGCCCAATAATAGGGATGAGAAAAATCCTGATCGCCCGATGACATGGCAGAGCAGTTTGACATCTGCGTTCCCTCTAACAAGCTCAGTTGGGCTGTTCTCAGGGCTTGGGCTTTAGTGATAGAAGACTTTCCATCAGCCAGAATGCAGTAAAATCTCTGCATTAGCAGGCTGGTACTGAGATCGTTCACGCGCCAGAGAGATGCCATCACCGTTTTTGCCCCACCACTAAGAAAATAGAAGCTGAGAGCGTTAATTTCGATGCCTTCTTCCTGTTTGGGGTCGGCGATTAGGGAATCGCCGAGGGCAGTTTCGCAAGCAGAGAGGACGACAAGATGAACGTCATCGAGGTAGTCGTCGAGAATTTTAATGTCGGGGATGCGGAGTTTTTCCCCATCTCCCAAGACGAGGTAGGAGAGATCCTGACTTCCGGGGACAAAATTCCCGTGAGTGGCAATATGAAGCAGTTTGCGCCCCGCCAAGTTGTCTCGTAGGCTGAGTTGGGTAAAAGCTCCATCGAGAAACTGATTTCCTGGATAGATACCTTGGCGATCGCTGGAGGTATTTTCTCGGACGATGCTATCAATTTCGCTAGTAACGTAAGGTAAGGGGATGTATCCGGGAGCTTTAGACGCTCCTAAACCGAGAATGGGCGTTTCAGTGGCATTAGCGGGCAGGCGATCGCTGGTATCGGTAAATTGGGCAGCGATAATGGTGGTAACGGTGTACTTTTGGATCAGGTATTGCTTGCCGTCGAACAGGACTGCCATCGGGATGTAACGGGTGGCGCGATCAAGGGAGAAGACGAGGTGGTGGATGTTGCCCGCTTCTAACTCGGCTTCGATGGGTTTAATCAGCCAGTCGTAAAGCTGTTGGGCAGTTTTCTGTAACTCTGCCACATCTGAGTTGGGATCTTGCAGGAAAAAGCGCAATTTGAGGACTTCTTGATTTAATTTCTCGCGCCCAACATTGGTTATCTCGCGCTTGCCAATGACCTTGCCTTCTGTCGCCCACAGCAACCAGAGTTTGTCCTTCAATACTAGGGGATAGATGACGGCAGTTCCGGGTTGGGCGTTGTATTTGTCACTGGCTTGGATGACGCGATCGGCGGTTTGGTTGAAGGAAGTGGGCAGTAAAAACTGCTCGTCTTGGACAGTTCGCTGGCGGATAACGGCTTCTAGCTCCTTAACGTCTTGATTGTACTGCCGTTTCAAGTCGTCTCGCTGATCGCGAAGTTCTGCTAGTTGAGGACATTTAGTTTGCTCGCATTTTTCGATTGTTTGGGCGAAAGTAACAAGTTTGCCATAGCTGTCGATAATTTCCTGTTCCTTGGGCAATAAGACGACTTTTGACATTTCTCCCATTACTCTCTGGCTGCGGGTGAAGTCTTGAATTTCCTGGAGTTTGAGCAGTTCTAATACCTGCTGTGCTTCCAAAATGCGATCTTGGGAGAGCAACAAATCGGCTAATTCGCGGTAGATTTGGGCAGGAGTAGTGCGATCGAAACTTACCTGAGATTGTTGCAAGAAAGACTCCTGTAAATCTAAGGATAAACCACGACTGTGGGTGCGAACGCTCTCTAGCTTATTAACCGCTTGTTTATAATAGATAATGGCAATAGTCGGTCGCTCTAAATCGTGATAAATGCGTCCCAAACCTGAATAGAGGCTGGAATTAGCACCGACTTCACTCTCATCTGTTTTAATGGCTAAAGCCTCTTGATAAGCGGCTATCGCTTTTTCTGGATGTCCGTATTTGTGGTGGAGAATACCCAGAAGTTCGAGAACATCTTTTTGTATTCCAGAATCTTTTTTAGCTCGAAAAATGGCTAAACCTTGCTGGGCTAAATCTACTGCTTTCTCATAGTTCCCTGTATCGCCATAACCAGCACTCAAGAACACAAGCGATAAAGCTTCCATTTGCGGTTGTTTGAGTTGGCGAGCAATGGCTAAACTAGCTTTGGCAAATTCAATCGTTTTTTGCGGTTCTCCTAAATAATAGGAATTGCCAGCTACTATTGCTAATACCGATCCTTCCCACAGAGGATTTTTCAGTTGTCGCGCTGATGTTAAGCCTTGCTGGAAATATTCGCTAGATTTCTGATAATCTCCCAGACTATAATAGGTAACACCAATAGCAAGCTGAGAGACCATTCTTATTATACCAGAGTCGTTGCTTTCCTGGGCTTCCTTCAAGTTATTTTGGGCAAATTCCAGTGCTTTTTGATGTTCGTTTTGTTTGTTGTATAAAGCTACTATCACCGCAGAAACCATCCCTTCCATGTCACGATTTTTAATTTCTCGTCCAATACTCAAACCTTGCTGGAGCAACTCTAAAGCTTTTTGCGAGTCTTCTAAGCTTCCGTAAGACATACCTAGAAAGAGTAGCATCAAACCTTCTATCTGCCGATTCTTTGTTTTTTGAGAAATTTCTAAGGCTGGTTGGGCAAATTCAATAACTTTCTGAAATTCGCCTAAAAATACATAAGCAGACGCGATTCTGGACAAAGCAACTCCTTCTAAAAACAGGGATTTGCTTTCCTTCGCTAAAGCTAAGCTTTGTTGAGCTACCTCAAGAGCTTTGTCATGTTCCCCCATTAAGCTATAAATCATATTTAACTGAAACAATGCCGGAAATTCCTCATTAGGATTTTTTTTCTCTCTCGCATCAGCTAACAGTTTTTCGGCTAACTCTAAGGCTTTTTGATTGTCTCCCATCGCTAGATAAATCCCGCAGAGACGAGCTAAGCTATCTTTTTCTAATTCTTTATCTTTATGCTCTTGAGCGATTTTCAAAGCTTGCTGCGCCAAGTCAATGGCTTTGTCATACTCGGCAGTTGACTCGTAAATACTGCTGAGTTGATTTAATGTCTTGGCTTCTAATTTCGGTTCTTTTTTAGCAATTTCCCTAGCTTCTTCAGTCAATCTAATTGCCTGTTCATGGTTTCCTGAACCCTTGTAAAGATTGCCCAAGCTAAGTAAAGCTTCTACTTCCAGCTTAAGGTTTTTACTCTCTCGTGCTAGGTTTAAACGTTGCTGCGCTAACTCAATTGCTTTGTCTGATTGTCCTAGGACATTGTAATAAGTTACTACTAGGATATTCAGAGAATCAATCTGCTGCTTAATATCTTTAATTTCTTGGGCAATTACTAAACTTTGACTGGCAAATTCTAAAGCTTTTTGGTGTTCTCCTAATAAATTGTAATGACTGGCAATTAACAATAAAGTTAAAGCTTGCTGAGGTTTATCGTCTATTGCTTGATAAATAATTAATGATTGTTGATAGTATTTAATAGCTGTATCGTATTTGCCTTGATTAAAATAACTAACTCCAATAAGTAAAAGAGTCCTAGCTTCCTTGAGGCGATCTTCTATCTGTTGCCAAACGAATATTGATTGTTGGTAATAATCTCTAGCACGGTAAAAATCACTTTGTTCGCGGTAAAAGCTTCCTAGTAAAAATAGGGTTAATCCTTCCGCGTAGCGATTTTCTACTTCTTGATTAACTGCTAAAGCTTGCTGATAAAATTCTATAGCACGCTCCTTGTCCTTCCTATCTGCATAAACTATACCCAGCCTCAACAGAGTTTTTCCTTCCTCAAAACGATCTTTTACTTCTTGCTGAATTGCCAATGCTTGCTGTAGCGTTTCTAACGCCTTGTCATATTGTTTTTGATTATTATAAACCGAACCAATTTTTCTTAAAGTTTTGCCTTCTCCATTTCTATCTTTGACTTCTTTACGAATCTCTAAAGCTTGTTGTAAATATTCCAAAGCTTTGTCATAGTCTTTTTTCTCTATATAACTTGAGCCAAGGTTATCGAGAGTTTCACCAATTCCCGCCTTATCTCCCAATTGTTGCCGTATAGTTAAGGCTTGCTGCAAAACTTCCAACGCCTTTTCATCTTGACTCAAACCGTTGTAAACTTCCCCCAAATTATTGAGAGTTTTTGCTTCTCCTGCTTTATCCCCAAGTTCTCGATAAATTACCAAGACTTTCTGATAGGTTTCCGCAGCTTGCTGATAATATCCTTGACGATACTGCTGCACCCCTTCTTGAAATAAGCTATCTGCTTCCGCTTTTTGATTGACATTTAGATTAATTTGCGCTGTAGCTTTCTGATTTATCCAGCCATTCGCTACCAGTTCTACTGAACTGGTCAGAGAAAACAACAGCAGAGTAAAAGATAGACATTTCAAGCGATACTGCATAGAACATCCCCCCAAAAATATTCTATCTAATTACTCAACCGTTGAGATTGTCTTAGGAAATTAAGAAATTGACTTCTATTGAGCTTCTCTGCCAATTTCACCAACCAACCCTGAATTAAATCCGCTTGCTGCTCATCTCCAGAAAGTTGAGAGATTTTTTGTGCTTCTATTAGCAGTTCTCTTGCTGACGATAGATGGCCCTTGATAACAGCAACCTGAGCCAGTCCCACTTTGGCTGTTACCATCTCCTCCCAATGTTTCTCAGATTCAGCCAGGAAAATTGTCTTTTGATAGCTTTCGTTTGCCTCTTGCCACCGTCCTAACCGCAGGTAGATATCTCCCAGTAATCGATGAATAACTGGCGTTTGATTCCCCGCTTTGACTAATTTTTCTAAAGGCATGGCGGCAGAAAGGAGGAACCCCGTTTTTTCTACTTCCTGATAGTAATCTGCCAATATCAAAGCTTGCGCTTCTTCATTGACCGATTCTGTTTCAATTTTTTTGACTTTTTCTTGGATTAATTCGGCATTTTCTGCCCGAATCAGCTTGAGTTGGTAGAGCAATGACCTCTCCCCATCCACCGATTCAACCACTAACTCATACGAGAATTTTGGTCGCAACGGTTCGCCCTGATAGCGAACGCTCGTTCCCTCTACCGTTTTTCCCCAAATCACTTCATTGCCTGCCATTACCTTAACGCGATAGCGAATAGCTCCCGATACAGACGGCCAACTTAATACAGGATTGTCTGTCAAAAGAAGCGTCTGAGCTAGAAAATCCCCTTCCAGTAAGTCGATGAAAATGGGAGTCTGCCCGCGAGGATCGGTTAACTTGGCACTAGGACAGATAGCTTTCAAACCCGACTCAACGCCTGATTGCGCCTTTCGTAATTTGCCATCACTGCAATGTACTGTCACCACTGCGCCTTCATTGGGTAAGAGAATATCCCCTAAAGTTAGGATCATTCCTTGAAAGACTCGTCGAAAATTCGTTGTTCCTACCCTTTGGATTTTGGCTTCGCCTTTTAACTCAACAATGCGGTTCACCAAGGTTTGAGCTACTGTCGGCAGAAAGATCAAGCTCACGGCAAAAATAAGAGAGCAAATCCAGAATTTTGGTAACATTTAAGGCTGACTCTCCTTTTTTAATTTCTCACGAGCAATACTCAGCCAGAGATATTCATCGGGTAGTCCTCGATTAGCATAAGCAACACATTGTTTCCAGCTTTCTAACGCTTCATTTTTTTGAGCTTGTGCTTCTAGAACATGAGCTAATAGGCAATGGGCTGGTGCTCTTTGCGAGTCGAGAGCGATCGCTTCATTCAGCCAAGATTGCGCTTCCGAATAATTTTTTAGCTCTAACTGCACCCACTCTAAGTTTTTCAGCAAAGCATAGTTGACCTTTTGGAGGTTTCCTTCCGTTTTGACTTGCTCCTCATTCAGCGCATTTTTTCCTTCTAAAAGCGGAGTTATTGCCTTGGCGTATTCTTTTTGAAGAATGAGGAGATGCCCCCAATTATTGTAAGCTTGGAGACGAATTAATGAATTAGCTGAATTATCTTGTTTGACGGCCAGTTGATATTCCGTCTTCGCTTGGTCGAACTGTTGGAGATCTTCGTAGAGGATTCCTAAGTGATAGTGCGCCTCGGCATAACTGGGATTGAGCGCGATTGCTTTTTGATAGTTGGAAAAAGCCTGCTCCCACTGTCCTTTTAAGTAAAACTGTTCGCCCTGCTGATGGAAATAAACTGCCAAGTCATCAAAGAAACATTGATGGATGACAATCAAGCTCAAAGCGAGACCAAATGCTAGTGCCGGACTGAGAAGCGACCAGTACGATTTTGCCAGTTTTTCAAACAAATAGTTTCGTGCTTCCCGTCCGATTGATGTTAAAGCACCACTGGTTAACAGCACCAGTAAACTAGGAATAATAACAACCAGCGCACTGAACACATCCAATCCGCCGCTCAAAAATCGGGGAACGGCATCCACTATCAGGCTCACAGAAATGGTTAAAAACACTAAAGTCAGACCATTCCACAACCAATCTAGCCGTTCCCACCAATGACAAGTCGGTGTTGAGAAATACCACCACCAAGCGGAATTTAGAGGTTGAAAGCTGTTTCGCCAGTGCAAATAATCTTTTGCTCGAACGATACTCGCTTGTTGTTGCTGCAAGCGTCTGTCCAATTCGGCAAGCTCTAACAAGAGTGAAGTGGGCGGGCATTCTGTTTCGTTTAGGGCACCTTGAACGTCATCCCGCGCCAATAAAACTTGAAGAATCTTTTCTGGCAGGGGAGCAGGCGCAGCCGTTTCCAATTGGGTTAACGTTTGTTGGTATCGTGTCAAGGCAGGATATAAAACTTGGTCAGTTCTCACGCTATTCGTTAATACCGCTTCATCATTCTGCCCATCTCTCTTTCATCTTCGCGCCGTTTGAGGCTTTCTCGCTTGTCGTGCAGTTTCTTGCCTTTCCCCAGTCCGATACTAACTTTCACCCAACTGCCTTTAAAATACATTTTGAGGGGAACTAAGGTCAATCCTTTTTGTTCTACCTGACCGATGAGCTTGCTGATTTCTCGGCGGTGGAGGAGGAGTCGGCGAGTGCGACGCGGGTCGTGATTGAAATATTCGGCACTGGCTTGATAGGGTGAGATGTGGACGTTGAGTAATAGTGCCTCTGCGTTGCGAATCAAAGCGTATCCGTCGCGCAGGTTAACTTTTCCCGCACGCGCTGACTTAACTTCGGTTCCTACTAGTTCGATACCTGCCTCGAAGGTTTCTAGAATCTCGTAGAGGAAGCGAGCTTGACGGTTATCGCTAATAATTTTGATCGCGTCGTTTTGGTCACCCATAATTTATCTAGGATAGCATTTTTGGGGAAAAAAGGGGTAGTATCGATACAGTTCTATTGTTTAAATCCGCCCAATTAAGGGATGGGGATTCTCCCACACCCTACACCTTGATTAAGTTATTTATCTCCCAAATACTGTGCCACCGTTTGCACGTCCTTATCTCCCCGTCCCGAACAATTAATAATAATGCGGGGATTGTCGGTAAGTTGGGGGCAGAGTGTTTCAAGATAGGCGATCGCGTGAGCCGTTTCGAGAGCGGGTATAATCCCTTCAAGCTGGCAAAGTCGTTGTAAAGCTTCCACCGCTTCTGCGTCGGTTACACTGTAATATTGGGCCCGTTGAATGTCTTTGAGATAGCTGTGTTCTGGGCCGACCCCAGGATAATCTAAACCAGCACTAATTGAATGCGCTTCGATGACTTGTCCTTGTTCGTCTTGCAAAAGGTAACTCATCGCGCCGTGCAAAACCCCCGGTCGTCCGTGCGTCAAGGTAGCTGCGTGTTTGCCCGAAGCAATACTCTCTCCTGCCGCTTCGATGCCCATCAAACGGACTGAGGAGTCTTGCACGAACTCATAAAACAGTCCCATTGCATTAGAACCACCTCCCACACACGCCACGAGAATATCTGGCAACCCATTCCACTTTTCTAAGCACTGAGCGCGAGTTTCTTGCCCGATAACTTGGTGAAAGTCCCGCACCATCATAGGATAGGGATGAGGCCCTGCCACCGATCCTAAAATGTAGTGAGTAGTTTCGACGTTGGTTACCCAATCGCGAATCGCTTCTGAGGTAGCATCTTTAAGCGTTCCCGTTCCGGCAGCAACGGGTTGAACCTGAGCGCCGAGTAAATTCATGCGGAAGACGTTTAGTTTCTGCCGTTCCATGTCGTGAACGCCCATATAAATGATGCATTCCAGTCCAAAACGGGCGCAAACGGTCGCTGTCGCCACTCCATGTTGTCCTGCACCTGTTTCCGCAATGATGCGCTGTTTGCCCATGCGTTTGGCCAGTAAGACTTGTCCAAGAGCATTATTAATTTTGTGGGCCCCGGTGTGGTTGAGATCTTCGCGCTTGAGGTAAATTTGCGCCCCCGTGCCATCCGGTCTAGCATAGTGTTGGGTGAGGCGTTCGGCAAAGTAAAGCGGACTCGGCCTTCCTACATAATCGCGTAATAATTGGTTTAATTCTTGCTGGAATTCGGGGTCATTTTGAACGCGCCGGTAAGCGGTTTCTAGCTCACTTAGAGCAGGCATGAGAGTTTCGGGGACATATTTGCCACCATAGTTACCAAATCGTCCAAAAGCATCGGGATACTGGGTTGGTGTTGCTGAATGGGAGAAGAGGGGGGTTGTGGTCATGAGGATTTTACAAAGGCAAGAGTCTACTGGCTTGGGAGAGGTATAATCTTTCTCTATATTATAGAAATAGCAGTTTGTTTTGATCGCGACAAGGCTCTCTCATGTCATCTCATAAACACCGCATTGCCTATCAAGAATTTGGTTCCTCCAGCAACCCTGAAGCACTAAAACGGGCCGTACCTGAGTTGCCACCCCAGCAACAGAATATCAGAGTGCAGGCGACGCGATCGGGACGCAAGGGTAAAACCGTCACAGTGATTTCAGGATTTCAATGCTCAACTGAAACCTTAACGCAGTTACTCAAGCTGCTTAAAAACCAGTGCGGTAGCGGTGGAGCGATTAAAGAGAATACATTAGAAATTCAAGGCGACCATCGGCAGAAAATTGTGGAGATTTTGTCAGTTTTGGGTTATAAGGTGAAAATTAGCGGGGGAAGCATTTTTTAACAGGGAGGATTCTCCATAAGTTGGACCTCCCTTTTTTACCATAATTTGGCGCAAGTTCCTTCTGTTAAAGCTTTTTACTCCATCGTCACCCCGTGAAACAGGGAACAGAGGAAAAAGCGATAAGTAGCTTTTTAGAGGCGGATTGGGTATCAATTCTCCCGTTCGACACGCCTTTCAAGTTGAGAAATGGCTAGCGCGATCGCCCTAGCAACGGTTTCTTCGGATTCTGCGTCCAGAGCCACTTTTAGAGAGTCTAAAGTAGCAGGATCGCCGACTTTCATCAAAGCAATGGCGGCAGCTTTGCGACTTTCTGCCTCGCTGTGATTCAATAACACGACCAGACGGGGAACGGCAGGCTGATAAGCCAGTTTCCCTAAAGCGGCGGCGGCTTCACTGCGAACGGTGACATCTGAATCTTTGAGTGCGTTAATTAATAAATGAAAAGCTTTTTCTTCTGGGTCGGTTTCTGCAATGTTGGCAACTGCTCCAACGACTGCCCCCCGTACCTCGGTTGAATCCGACGCGATCGCTGCATACAACTGTTCCTTAGCGTCTGTGCCAATAAAAGCCAACGCCCAAGCTGCATGACCTTTGGCCGTCTCTGTCTGCTCAGGCGCCGCTAACACATTGAGTAAAGACGGAACGGCGGCTTTGCCGAGTTTGGCCAGGGCTGCTACTGATGACCCTCTAACAACCGTATCCTCATCGTTTAAAAAAGCCTCAAGCAGCGAGTCAAGGGCATTCGGATCGGCAATCAGTGTCAGGGTTTTAGCGCAAGCACGCCGCACGACAGGATTGGAATGACGCAAGAGTCCTTCTAGTAAGACAGGGGTAGCAGGCCGGCCAATCGCCCCCAGTGTCTCCGCGAGATTCAACCTAACCATGCCTCTAGAATCGGCAAAACTCTCGACCAGTTGTTTTAATACGGCTTGGTTACTAGCATCAAAAGTATTTTGCCGCATTTGCTCATTGACATTTTCTAAGAGCGCGTCTGTCTGAGTTTGAGCTTCTAGAGTGCGTGCTGCGAAGCCGTCCCCGAAGGGATCGCCTTCCGATGGCACGGTCGAGTTGAGGGGAGTATTCATTACTAACTAGGGAGTGGGATTATTAAGCTTGATTACGATAATAGCATCGTCTAAATTGGTGTCGGTTTCCGTTGTGATCACTGAGGAAGGAAGGCTTTCTAAAAAGACCAAAGCTTCGTTGTTATTAAGCTTGATCGCCCCATTTTCCAGTAAGCCTTTTGCTCCTAATAATTCTGCTAGCGCAGTGTAGTCTGCACTGGGGTTAGGGGCAATCTCACTGAGAAGCGTTCCATTTTTGGCAACGGCTGAATTGGGCATACCAGTATAACTATCTACCTCAGCCAAGCTACAGACTCCCTTGCCCGAACTGACGATGACTTCGTTGCCTGCTGCACCTGTCACCGTATCCGGTAGTGCCGCCACTCCCAAATCCCCTAACACCGCCTCTACTCCAGGCTCTTGCACTGAAATAGATGAAACCTGATTTTTGAGGCATTTAGGATCGCCGGTAATCAACTCGGCGGTTACTTTAGCGGGTTTGTCGATGAGCATGGTGGTGATGTCGAGTTTTGGCCCATCATCGGGAGTGTCAATCGTCACGTCAACCGCTCTGGTAAAGACTTGCGTTACAATGTCGTATTTAATGGGATTTCTGGCGGTATTGACCTCAATATTGGCGTGGGCGTGCAGTTCTGCTAAATCGCCGTTGGTTCCCCCATCTCGCACACAAATAAAGAAGCCTTTAATCTGAGTGTCGCTGGAGTCTCCTAGAGAGCCATAGCTGGCATCCGGCACCGGTAGCCGCCGCCAAGTAGGATTCTTGCAGCGTTTTTTGTCATTGTCGATGTTGCTAGCAACTAAGTCTAGCAGTGCTTCGCCTTGGTTCCAAGCGGTAGCATCATCAGCATTGATATAGATACGACTTTCCTTCGTATCCCCATCCCCATCCTCATCCTCATCATCCACGCCATTATTATCAAAAAAAGGCCCCCAGCGATAGAGGACTTGTGGCCCGGCCCACACAGTCCGCTCGGACTCCATTTTTTTGTTATGCAAGTAGTAAACGATCCGTTCTTGTACGCCATCAATTTCGATAGAGAGAATTGGTGTAATTTCACCGCTTTTCACCTTACCTTCATATTTGGCTTTAAATTGTGGGGCTTTAGCTAAATCAATGGTCGTATCAATACTGTTCGCGCCTTTGATTTCTTCTGAGATAAATTCAACCGCACGATTGTAGGTAGATTGGGTTTCACTAGTAGCATTGGCCATTTTATTATTTTTAAGAATGGTCAACAGGGCATAGCCAGCACCACTGACCACAATCAGCGTCATAGCCGCAGCCAGCAACAACTCCGCTAAAGTAAACCCTGCGCGAGGAGAAAATTTATTTAAGCATTTTAAAGCGTTTTTCATAGCAGTTTTCTCTAAAGAGTATTTTCTGTGGTATTACATTTTTCGGGATCAAGCGTTCTGGTGGGATTGGCTTCGTATGACCCAACGCGCATCATGCCTAAAAAAGGAGCAATCACCAAACACCTAACGTTTCCGGCCTCAACATCAGAGGTTTTAAAATTTTGGTCGTAAAAGACAATCGTGCCTCCTTTGTTGGATTGTCCCTTAAAGTTGAAGGTGAGTTTGGGCGGATCTCCTGACAAATTGGTCTTGATTTCTACGCCTGCCGGAAGTGAAGGGCTGCTAGAAACCAGACAGCTTTTTTGTTTGGCTTTATCCGTGTCGTCAGTAATGACCTTAAGTTCGTATTGAACTTTGGGAGTCGTCGCAACCTTTTGGATTTCAATTTCGCACTTGCCACTCAGACGCATTGCCTGCCGTTGGGCATCGCGAAAGGCACTTTGTAGCTGATCTTGGGCCCCTTTGACTTGATTACTTGACATGAATCCCATCATGCTTGGGACAGCTATAGCGGCGAGAATGCTTGTGATAATCCCCGCTACGACGATTTCTATCAGGGTCATTCCGCTATTGTGACTAGCCCGAACAATTGTAGGCCTGACTCGGTATAACCTCTGCATAATTTTCGGCGATAATTGAGGTGTTTCCATCGGCATTGTCTTTGATTCGGTCTTGGGTGTCGCTATCATCAGGAACTCCAACACGGTAGGTAATTTTTAACATATCTGCGTCTTTGAGCTTGGTTTCGACAGACGTAATGCGGACGAGGCGGTAGTCTTTATTCACTAACTTGCGAGTTTCGACCACTTGGAAAGTTTGAGATGGCGGTGCATTAGGAGGCGTGGTAATGGGATCGGCGGTTGACAGATTTTTCCCTTCTGAAGCGAGTTTTTCGTACAGTTTTTTTTGTCTGAGAACAACTCCAAAGCGTTGGTACCATCTAGGTCTCTTGCAGATGTTATCTGGAAGATCACCATCAGTGGTATTACCCGCTTCCGACTTGACTAATTCAAGATCTTCTTGTATCCAAAAGTTGGCTTGAGCTTCTCGTTCGGCTTTTACTTGTAGATAGGAATTGATCGCCATCGCTTGTAGCGTTCCCAAAACAAAGGCCGAAGTCACCATAATAGATATGAGTACCTCAAACATGGAGAATCCACTCTCTGAGGGACTTGATCTGAGCAAGCGTTTCATTAGCAAATCATTCATCAGCCGTTACCTCTCTTGGCGCTGCCAGGTGGAGGCAGCAGATAGTTGGGGTGGGGTGTTTTTGGGGGTGAGTCCGAGTTCGTCCCAGCGTCCGGTTTGGACGACGGCGGTGTTACTAGTGTTTGAACCACAGCTTTTGCCGTTTGACCATTCGTTTGCCCAAACACTGCCTTTGAGTCCTCCTTTGCCGCCTCCTGTTCCGGCAGTGCCGACAGTGTATTCGGGCGCGAGGATAAAGGCTTCGACGCGCTTGTTACCAGCAGTACAAATGGTACTAGAACTGTCACCGTAGCCGAAAATTTTAAAATCAGTCGGCTGACAATTGGCGATCGCATTTCCTGCGTCATCGGTGCAAACGTGGACAATTTCGGTATTGCCTTTTACATCAATGCTGCCTTGGAGATAAATATTGACGCGATAGCCTGGTTTAATGGTCAACTTGTGGTGTCCAGAGGAAAAATTAATGGCATCAACGACATAGTGATAGACTGCAACCTCTTGACCTTTAATCGTTTGGGGAGTAGAACTGTCGCTGTCTCTGGGGAGGGTAATATCGCCTGATAGGTTGGCTGCGGTCACGCCTAGATCTTCGCCTAAGACCCCTAAATTGCTCGCCGAGGCAGGAATTTCTGGCAATTCTGGAAACTGGAGGTTGGTATGTTGGGCTTTGTAAGCTTCTCCGGTATCGGGGTCGGTTCCTGTTACGTTAATGGTGGCTGGGTCAGCGTCGCAATCTCCTAACAAGACATCGCCTTGAATTTCATTGTTGCCCGTTCCTCCCTCAACTAACCAGACACCCGGAACGTTGTTTTGGTCAGGCGTACCTGGTGAAACCGGAATTTGCACTTCTAGTTTCGTTGCGCCCATCTGCAAATCATTGAGTTGCTTGGTTCGCCCTTCGACTGTCAGCTTTCCCGTACCAGGGGCAGTGCCAGGAGTCGAATATTGGTAGCCAATGAGGCGGTATTCTCCTTGAGCAGAATTGTTGGAGTCAATGACCGTCCAAGCTCGATCAATCGACACATCTTCAATTGCTCCGGCATTTTCGCTGTTGCAAACCGTCAGTTTGGGTAGGTTCGAGACGTTGGCCCAACTGAAGGTCGCCGTCCCACTATCGTTGCACGCGCCAGTTGATTCAGTGCGATCAATACAGTCGGGATAGATGGCAATGTAACGGTTTTTATTCATCAACTGTGCAATTCGCGTCGCTCCCACTTCGGCGGCACTGACCCCTTCGGCGGTGCTTTGTTGGGCTTTTGTTTGGCTCTGGTCGCTTTGGGAGCGCACGATCATGACTGTCCCAGCTAAGAGCATGACCAGTCCGACACCTAGAGTAAATGGCAGGGCAAAGCCGCGATGGCCAGAGTGAGCCAGGAAGATGAGCTTGAGTTTGGGGTGCATAGACAAAGTCCTCGCGGAGGTTAGGACAGGTAAGAGCATTTTCCCTAGTATGGAAGACTAAAATCACTCTTGCCTGTGATTTAAGTCACTAACAAGACTTATAGAAATTCCTCTGGTTGATAAGGTACATATTCTCTGGTTTTAGAAATTTGATCCCCCTAAATCCCCCTTAAAAAGGGGGACTTTGATTTGACTCTGGTTCCCCCCTTGTTAAGGCAGGGGGATCTCCCTTGTTAAGAGGGCTAGAGGGGTTCTTCAGACTTGTGTATACACAGTAGCCCCCAGGAGAGGGGAGGATTGAGAAAGCGATTAGACTAGTCCACTTCTTTTTGTTGCCAGCCGGTTGCCGATTGCATTTTGGGATCGAGATTGGGGGCCTCAAGGCAATAGGGTCTGAGGTCGCCTGTGGCACAGATTAACTCTGTCCATTGACCGGTTTGCTCGACGACGGTATTAGAGGTATTAGAACTGCAGGCTTGACCCCAGGTGTTAACCCAAATACTGCCTTTTACACCACCTTTACCACCGCCAGTACCTTTCACGCCAGCCGCGTATTGAGGTCCGAAGAAAAACATTTCAGCAACATGGCTCCCGTGCAGACAGACTTGACCGTCATTGCTGTAGCCAAAGATTTGGAAGTCTGTGGTTTTGCAAACAGTAGAACCCGTACAAGAGTGATTGATTTTGCCATTGCCTTGGGGGTCTAAGTTGCCTGCGAGATAGAAAATTACCTTCTGGCGATCGTTGCCGTTAACGGTGTTAATGGTGATATCTACATTATCTGTAATTTCGTCGATGCGGTATTCGTAGACTTTAACCGACTTCCCCTCAATGGTTTCTGTTCGAGTTTCGCAATCGCCAACGCGAGGGAATGTCGTACCGGATGGCGTACCAGGAACACAAACCGTAACATTTGTTCCGGTTGTGCCAGTGGTTGCAGTGGTTCCGGTTGTCCCCGTCGTCCCCGTCGTGCCAGTAGTTCCGGTTGTCACCGTAGCTCCAGTAGTTCCGGTTGTTACAGAAATTCCAGTGGTTCCGGTTGTCACCGTAGCTCCAGTAGTTCCGGTTGTCACAGAAATTCCAGTGGTTCCGGTTGTCACAGAAATTCCAGTTGTCCCTGTAATTCCAGTGGTGCCTGTGGTTACCGTAGCTCCCGTTGTCCCTGTAATTCCAGTGGTTGCAGTGGTTCCAGTGGTTCCAGTAGTTGCAGTGGTTCCAGTAGTCCCAGTGGTTCCTGTCGTCCCCGTCGTTCCAGTAGTTGTGGTTTTCTTTTTGGCCGCCATTGCTACGTCACCGAAAAGACTTTTAATGGCTCTGTCGGCAAAGGTTTCGACTAGGCGAGCGATGGTCGAGAAAGGAGTGTCACTTTGACTGTTGCTGGCTTTTTTGCCGCCCAAAGAAACTTGAGAAATACTGCTGGGAATTAAAGCATAGATTTGGGAGGGGGTTTTTGCCGCAGCCGTTGGATCTGCCCTTCTGGGATCGTAGGGGAGGTAGGGAAACTCTACATTGACGTGAGTTGCTGCATATTGAGGGTTGTCAGGGTTGGGTTGGACGACTTTGACACTGACAGGATCGGCAGTACAGTCATTTAACCAGACATCGGCTTCAAACCCATTATTATTTGTGCCACTGTCTTTAATCCACACCCCAGGAACACCGCCGCTAAGTTCTGGTGAGGCATTTACGGGAATTTGTACTTCTACACGGCTGGGGGAATCAGAGAGTTTTTGGTTGCTGTCTCCAGTGCGTCCTTCAATTTCTAAGATACCTTCTCCACCAGGTTGACCGACAGCCGCTCCCGTGTATTTGTAACTAATCAGTTTGTATTCTCCGATTTTTGCATTACTTTGAGGATCGGTGATGTTTTTCCAACTGGAACTAGCAAGATCTTGGATATAAGTTGTCTTGTCTACTTGAGAATAGGTATCGTCCGTTTCTATTTCGGTGTTTTTGGTGTCTTGTTCGCAGACTTCTTGGAGAAATTCTTGAAATTCTGGCGGATTGATGGTTTCGGTGGCTCTATCCCAACAGTTTGTTTGTCCTGTCTCACATTGACTGGGATATAGCAACAGTTGTCTTATTCCAGTTTGGTTGAGTTCGTTTTGCAGTTGAGTGACGGCGACTTCTGCCATGTTTAACCCTTCTGCTTTGGCTTTTTGGGCAGTGACTTTTAGTTGATCTTCTTGTCCGCGCAAAATCAGAGTAGCACCGACGACTACCATGACTGCACCGACTCCCATTGCCATAACAAGGGCGAATCCTTTTTGTTTAAAATGAGCCGCTTTAGAGAGATAGAGTAGTGCTAGCTTGTATCGGGTATTCATCGGTCAATCCTCAATTTTTATAAAGGCTACAAAAGTGGCAAATTGCCGCGATTAATTGATTGTGGAAGTCTCAGTTACAATAGGCGGTGACTAGACAAGGATGGCATAGTGATATTGATCGCATTTCTATTATTCCCAATTAATCTAAGATTGATAACGGTAAATTCTGGGATTTTTCAGAAATTTAGTGCTAACACTTGTAAGATTTTTTGCGAGAAATTAGGTCAATAACTTAGAATTTTTGGCAAGATTTCGTTGAATTAAATCAGATTAAAATTGATGAACAGATTCTATGTACGATCACTGAAAAATTTGTTAAAGCGATCGCGCTTTTACCGTAAAATTACGGAAATGATACTTATCCCTCGCCCCCAACCCTTGTCCAGATCCCCCCTTGCTTCCCTTAGAAAGGGGGACTTTTAACTAAATCCCCATGAGATCCCCCTAAATCCCCCTTAAAAAGGGGGACTTTGAAGCAGAAGGTAGCAATGTGATGCGTCAATCTTGGCTAGTGGCAGTTAGTACGAGTACGATTGCGATCGCGGTTTTCACTGAGATAGGGATGGCGTTGCCACCGCCAGAAGACATCCCGGAAGAAGTCTTGCGGACGGAGATTGTCACTGAAGGGCGATCGCCTGTTGATGGCAGACCTCTAACAGCCGCCGAATATGCCAAAATTCAAGCCGAATTAGCCCAAAGTCCCTTTCCGCCTCAAATTAATCCCAGGCTACGACATTTGATCTTTCTGTTGCAAATTCGGAAACTCTTGAGAACCATTACGCCGTTTTAAAAGGCGTTTTTTTGTCTTTCTGTTGGGAAAACTTGATGGCGATTTTGGCAATGATTGAAAAGGGAACTTGGCAACCCGGAATAGGCGATTCTAGCTTGATGGGGTGGATAACGGTGTTAGCCTATTTGGGTACTGCTTGCGCCTGTGCTATCTCTGGGTGGCAAGCAAATCGCCGACGCGATCGCAGGTTTTGGGGTAGTGTTGCATTTATTTTATTGCTGTTAGGAATTAATAAGCAATTGGATCTTCAATCTTGGTTGACGGTGGTTGGCAAACAAGTCGCGATCGCTCAAGGGTGGTATGACCAGCGTCGCACTGTTCAAAAACAGTTTATCGTCGGACTGGTGGCGGTTGTATTGGCACTTTTGATGTTTTCTATACAAGCTTTAGGACAATCTTGGCGGCGGTTGTGGTTGGCGATGACAGGCATGGCTTTTTTGGGGGGGTTTATTGTCATTCGCGCCAGTTCTTTTCATCACATTGATCGCTTGTTAGGTTTAGAATGGGCGGGGTTGCGTCTGAACTGGATTTTAGAATTGGGAGGGATTATTTGTATTGCTGTTGCTGCTGTCAATTATAGTAAGAAGCAGCGATTCTAAATAGGTTGTCATCAAATTTATAACTCTCTTCTGTCACTCTAGGCAGAAGAGAGTTATGGGGAGGAGATGTCAATTGGCGTAGTGCCACAGCTTATGACGCACTCAAAGTGATGATTACGGGGTTTAAACAAGCTGGAATTAGCCGTCAAGGACTGCAACAAGCATTATCTAATCCGAGTTTTTCGAGTGCAGGTGCGACGGGAAGCATTCAGTTTCTTCCTTCCGGCGATCGCAATCTTGCTTCTATTTTAGTTAAAGTTCAACCGGGTCAAAAGTCAGGCACAGGATTTGATTTTACGCCTTTAGAATAACAGGTAAACAATCAGGAGCAATTTGGGATAAGATCGCTTAAAAGCAGTAATTTTAGACATTCCCCAGCCGGGTTAAAAAATGATGGATATTAAAGACGGTTTTATCGGGACAGTTGGCAATACTCCCTTAATTCGCCTCAATAGTTTCAGTGAAGAAACCGGATGCGAAATTTTAGGCAAGGCAGAATTTCTCAATCCTGGGGGGTCAGTCAAAGATAGGGCTGCATTGTATATTATTCAAGATGCCGAAGCCAAGGGCTTGCTTAAACCTGGTGGAACGGTCGTTGAGGGAACCGCAGGCAATACGGGGATTGGACTGGCCCATATCTGCAACGCCAAAGGTTACAAGTGCCTTATCATCATCCCAGACACTCAATCTCAAGAAAAAATTGACCTGCTGAAAACTTTGGGGGCCGAAGTGCGTCCGGTTCCGGCCGTTCCTTACCGTGACCCCAATAACTACGTCAAACTCTCAGGCCGGATTGCCGCCGAAATGGAAAATGCTATCTGGGCCAACCAGTTCGACAATCTCGCCAACCGACAGGCCCACTATGAAACCACTGGCCCTGAAATTTTGACGCAAACCGACGGTAAAATCGATGCCTGGGTAGCAGCAACGGGAACAGGGGGAACCTATGCTGGTGTTACCCAATTTCTCAAAGAAAAAAATCCAGACATTCAATGTGTCGTGTCTGACCCGATGGGAAGCGGACTCTACAGTTATGTCAAGACAGGGAAAATTACGATTAAGGGTAATTCAGTCACTGAGGGTATCGGTAACAGCCGCATTACGGCGAATATGGAAGGGGTTCCTATCGATGATGCTATCTGTATTGATGATCACGAAGCGATTCGAGTCATCTATCAGCTACTCGAACGAGATGGGCTATTTATGGGCGGTTCGGTGGGAATTAACGTAGGGGCTGCTGTCGCC
>JBGTNM010000534.1:0-2877 GCA_041743025.1 Microcystaceae cyanobacterium | reverse complement strand
GACAGTGCAACGCAAAATCAAGCCTTTTCGGCTGTCTCACCTGAGACGCAAAGCCGCCCCATGACTCAACACCCCAGAAGCCTTATAAAGCGTCGTTTTCTACTTGCTGAAATCGCAAAAGAGCAAGTAGGGTGGGGATAGTTGAGAGGGATAGGCTATGTTCACCGCCGCGAGTTTTGAGTTGGGGACCATTGAGTTGCCCGAGGCCCGCAAGGTGGCCAGGCGTGGCCAGGCCCGAAACCTGAGCACCGAAAACCTAGGGAACATCTTTGCGGAGCTGCCTAACGAGAAGTGGCGGGCGGTGTTTGCGATCGCCTATTTCACCGGCTCCAGAATCTCTGAGGTGTTGAGCCTCGACGTTAGCGACATTGGCAAAGACCGGATCAGCTTCCGCCGCGAGAACACCAAGACGAAGAAACCACGGGTAGCGATGGTGGTTGATGCGCTACGGCCATTCCTGGTGGCCTACGATGCCCCCCAGACTGGCTACCTATTCCCGGCCCACCACAATGGCCAGGGCGGCCACGTCAGCAGGCAGGCGGCGGATAAGGTGCTGCGCGATGCCTGCGAGATGGCGGGGCTGGATGGGGTGAGTACCCACAGTTTTCGGCGGTCTTTCGCTACCAACCTGCACAAACAGGGCTACAGCCTGGCGAAGATTGCGCGTCTGCTGGGCCACTCATCGGCCTCGATGACGGCGCGGTATGTGGAGTAGGGTCGAAACCCCATTGTGCATCCGTTTGAGTCTTGCCAAAGTCACACTTTTGACCGCCTCGAATTAATAAGTAGTTGAATTAGTTTACTGGAGCAATAATGAAGAATAATTATCAGCCCATTGAAGTAATCTCAGTAGCTGCGATAGTCGCTGCTGCGGTGACAATATCGATTATTTGCTTGAGTCTGTCATTTACACATTTTGCCTTCTCTGATAAAGACATTGATTTTGGCATGGATATAACGACCAAAAAGCTTCGATTAGCTCTTAAGATGGGGCAAGTAAATGCACCCATGCCTGGTGGCAGTGCAGAACTCGATCCGCTCTTGGTGGAGTCCGCGAAAAATCCGTAATGCCTGACACGCAAGGGTTTTGAGCAATCTTTACCCTTGCCCGTGTCACACTTTTCAGGCCTGCTACATTAAGAAGTAGGTGGCAGGCACAGACAACTACGGTCACCCCTGGTACAAACACACAATTTAGGAGAAAAGTCCATGAAAGTAAACCTTATTTCGAAGGGTAATAACCCTTTGTTAATTGCAAATGAGCTACCCAGCTGATTCTAAAAGAGTGGATGTTGCTAATAAAATAAGCAATGAGGTTACGGGTATTAAAAAATGTACAGTAAATAATGAGGAGAAAGATGAAAAAATTCGACAGTTTCAGCGCTCAGTTCATATTCTTTTAGGGCGGTATAGCGATTCTGTAGAGAACAATGCTTAAAACAGACAAAAATGAAATTTCCTGAAAAGTATTACAAAAAAGTGTATCTACTATAATAATTGCCTCGAGCCTTATGAGGTTATTTCAGAGGCTTACTTACTTGGCCAAGAATGTATTCTTTCAGGTAAGGATATTCCAAATCCTGAAGCATGGCTGAGAGTGACAACATGGAACCTATTGAGGAATGAATACAGACGTAAAACAAAACATTGGAAGCGTTGTATTTCTTTTGAATACGCTTCTGAAAATAACGAAGGGTTATTTGTTCCCAAAGATTCATCGCTCGATATTTGTCTAATTGACGGCGAGATGGAAGAAAAACCCCTAGAACATAAGCGTATTAAAACAGCTTACGAGAATCTCAATGAAGACGATAGAAAGATTTTGGAATTAAGGGAGGTTGAAGAAAAAAAGTGGGATGAAGTTGCCATTAAAATGAAATTCAAAGGAACAATACAAGCATTGAGAAAGCGAGGTAGTCGCGCGTTGAAAAGGCTGAGAGATATTTATCTAAGCCTCTAGTTTTACGCTTATGGTAGGGGATTCCCATACCTCCTACCATAAGCGTAAAAAAGCCCCCAATTAGCTTGTGGTGCAAATGCCGCAATTTTATATGAGAATGGAAATGGAAGAGCAGTCGTTTAGTTCATATTTAGATGTAGAAGAGATATCTGAAGAATACAAAAGAATTCTTCAAGCTGATAGACTTTCGTTTTTTGAAGAAGATCGCGTTTCGGAAATTTTATGCTTAGCATCTTCTGACCGCAGGCTTTTTGCTCTTATCAGCAAAATCGAAGACGAGTCAATAGAAGCTTGTCAGTTTTCTGACAGTTATTTACAGAAACAAGAGGAGAAAGTACTTGGGTATTTAGATGCCATCGATAAGCAAATTCACGATTGTGGACTCAGCAAATTTAAGAACTTTAATTTATCTAAAAGCTACGAAAAAATGACGTAATTTAGAAGTAATTTTTCAGTTCGTCAAACAGTAGATTATCTGACCATCGCACATCCCCACGGGCTACCAATACCCCTGCCATTGGGAATCATCAACCTACAGCGGCGAGCCTTATTCGCATAGAAGCAAAAACCTGATACACCCCCTTGACAAACGCTGACTTTAGCTTGGCCTCGGGCGGTGCCATCCCGGTTGGGTGTGTGGTGTCAGTTCTGGGATCAGCGCGGGCCAGCCCAATGCGGCCTATGCTGCGATCGGTCGGGCGATCGGCCAGGTGTCTATCACCTCATGCCCAGGGTGGTGCTGGCCATCGTGGGCATGAGGTGAGCTACCTTGAGAAGTGCCTACAGCCAAAGTAAACAGAGAGGATTCCCAACATGAGGCCAGCAGGAGCATCCCGGAATACTGGAGAAATTGCCAACACCTTTTACAACCTTGTAAAAGAGCTTAAGGATTTTGTCGATACTAGCAATTTGAAAAT
>JBGTNM010000533.1:0-2188 GCA_041743025.1 Microcystaceae cyanobacterium | reverse complement strand
AAACACACATTAATAATGATGCAGCACAATATTATGATTATGCAATTTCATACATTCTCTTATTTCAATTTCATGACCATATAGCCAAAAACATCCTAAAACAAGACCCTCACGCCACCAACTATTATGGAAGCAAAGAAGTGGGTTCATTTTTAAAAGGTGTACTGGAAACAGGAGCAAATAATGATTGGAGAGAATTGCTGAAAGAAAGCGTGGGTAGCGGAATGAGCGCTAAACCAATGTTGGATTATTTTGAGCCACTCATGGCCTATTTAAAAGAACAGAATAAAGGCAGAACTTATACCCTTCCTGAAAGTTTTTAAATATAATAATAAAAAAAGCCGAAGGTCATCTTCGGCTTTTTTTATATCACTATTTTATTATTTACATTCCCTGAAATTTAGTTGAAAACTAATTTCAACATCATCGGAAACCACAATTAAACCAAGAGCTTTTTTTGGTGCTTCCAAATCAAAATCAGTTATATCTACCTTTAATGTTCCACTAACAAAAATAGTCTCATTATCATTTACTGTTAAAGGCACGTGATAAGATTTAGATTTTCCGGCGATGTGCAATTCTAGAAGTGCATTCATTGTGGAGACGTTGTTTTTAGTGATTTCTTTTAACTGCAATTCAATTTCAGGATACTCGTCAGACTTCAATAATTTCATAAAATCTTTATTCATTCCCTTGTTCCCGCAATCAAAACAATCATTACTTAGAACTAATTTAGCCTTTTCAAATACTATTCTGTCCTCTATCACTTTGTAATAAAGCGGAATAGGAGTATTTATCTCATTAATGTTGAACTCACATTTAAAACTATTGACATTAGTGGTTCCCTTTATGATCAATTCGCTATTTGGAGCAATCACTACGGAAGTATTGTTGATTATTACTTTTGAAGTAAAAGCCAATGTGGAAAAAACGACCACTATGTAAACTATCTTTTTCATAATTTCAAAACGTTTTAATTAAGAATTCAAAAAACAGACCCCAATTAATCTGAGGTCTGATTTTCAAACAACACTCACTCAAATAACTGTTGTAACATCATATGGTTTTAGAAACTTATAGCAGCCTCCATCATCAACCCATTGAATTTGCCATCTTCAAAAATACCAGGATTATAATTATCATATTTTTGACTTACATATTCAGCTTTTAAAAGGATGTTTTTGGTCATGAACCAGCCAGCTGCTATTTGGAATCTTGAAATATCCACTTTTTTATAATCATCTGAACTAAAATCTACTGCATCCTTGTCTTCAGAACTAACCTTGTTATATCTTCCACCGAAGTAGAAGTTTTCACTTTTTCCGAATCTGTAAATGAGTTCTCCAGCAAACTGGTTAACTGTTCTATTATCTGCTGGCTCCCCAGCGCTATTGAATTCATTATCTGCTTTACCACTTGCTCTTTCGATGGTTCCAAAAAACTCTAGTCCTTTATATTTTACAAATGGATTGATCATGACAGCGGTAATTTTATTTTTTAAATTAGGATTATATCTACCTGATCTAAAATTGTCACCCGCGCCATCAAGAATCATCACACCATAATATCTAGAACCCGCTCTATCTGCACTGTATAAGTATGAGCTAGGCACATATCCCGTAGTGTATAAAGATCCTGTAAAACGCAGCCTCAAATCGTCATCTATTTGTTTGTCATAACCAAACTTTGCGAGAAAAGATGCTCCACCTGTAGAACCATTCGTTTTGTCTATACTTTGGTTCAATTTGCCATTTGCAAAGCCGATCATACCGATAAAACCACTTCTTCTGTAGTATAGTTCTGCACCTACTTCAGTGGTAAAAGCATCCATTATTAAGTTACCAACAAATGGATTGTATATAGATTGTGCATTATCAGTTCTTCTAAAATGTGCATCACCATAATTGTTTTCCATATGACCAATCTTGATTGTTGTGTAGTCCATAACTTCTTTAAGAAAACCTTCGCTAACAAACTCCAATTTGTCAATTTGAAGATATCCCCCTTTAACATATGGCTCTGGGTGGTGACGAGATGACAAATAAGTTCTTAAATGCATTCTCACGCCATCATATAATGCAACATCTAAATCTAGATTCGCAGTGGCTAAATTAAAATTGTAGCCAATTTCCTTTAATTGATAAGGAGTTGTTGGCACACCATCCACAATAATAGTTGGATTGGAGTT
>JBGTNM010000532.1:0-14302 GCA_041743025.1 Microcystaceae cyanobacterium | reverse complement strand
TCATCTTTCAAATCACTAATAATTTGCTGAGAATACTTACTCATTCCATCATTGATAATAGCCCCCAGCTTACCCCAAGTATTTATGCAAATATTCTCAAAACTACCTTCTATTGTTTCATTAAATCCTAGAGTAGTTAGTTTTTTGATATTAGCTTTATCTTTTCTATACTCACCTGATAACAATGCTCTGACACTATTAGAACCACTGCCCACTTTGTTAATACCTACTGGATTAAGCCAGATATAACGGGGAACCGGAGGGCGATAACGTGATAAATGTTGCCTTACACCATCTGGAGTTTGTACCCCTTGAAAAATCCCAAAAACATAATCAAAATGTTCTTCTTCAATTGATACCCCAGTCTCAATAGTCGAGGTGGTTAGAACCAAGTCATAATTTTTGATTACTTCATTTAAATCATCTGTGCAGCCAAAAGCAGGATGACCAATGGTAGTTGTGCTTTTAGAATCAATTCGTAAAATTCTCAAGTGTGGCAACAGTTTTTTATAGTATGCTTCCAAATTACGGGAACCCCATCGAGAATTATGTTTTTGTCCTGACAAACAAACAAAGCACTTTTTACCATTTTCTAGTTTTTGGGTAAGGATTTTTACTAATTGTGCTGGATTCGTACCTTGTACTACTTTAACTTGCCAAGGTTCTATAAACTTAAATATATTCTCGACAATAAACGTGTCAATTTTTCGTCCTATAAGACCTTGGATAAAATCAATTCCAGCATCATTTAAATCAGCATCGGCAATAAAAATCTTCCCGCCATAATTGACAACATTAAGTAGCAAGGTTTTAAAGTTTTTGATTATGGCTACCCGATCGCTCTCACAAGTCGAACTGTTCAACAGATGCCAGATTAGCTGCATAATTTCATCAAGAATTAACCAGCATCCTTTCCACTCATCAGGATTAAACTTGGCTTGGCTTTCGGGGTGTAGACTATCAATGCACAGCCCCATACCAAAGTGTGAACCTTGCTCAGATTCTCTAAGCTCAGTAACAAAAGGCAATCCTAATTTATTTACAATCTGTGTACCTAGCTGTACCCGATGGGTAATAACTAGTACCTTTTTTTCACCACTGCGAATTACAGGATCAGTTATCCATTGGAAGAAATAAGTTTTACCTGTGTTTTTTGGTGATTTGAGGGCTATTAGCTGCTTACCTGATGGAATAGATATCTCCCCCAAATAGCGCTGATTGAGGCTCAAATCTGGGATATATGTAAGCCGCTTTAATTGCTTGGTATTCCAATCATTAAGGTTAAGAGCATCGCAGTAAATGCTATCAAATTTGTCACGGCCACAAGCCGCCAAAACATCATCAATCCCTTTCCCTAATGCCGGATGCCAAGCCATTACTTTGATTTCGCAACCACGTAAGCTTAACAATTTGGCAGTCTTGCCGATCGCGTGGTTAACGTCTCTAACCGTGGTGCGCTTCACATCGGCATCGAAGCAAAAGTAAATTCGCCGACCTTCTTGAGCAAATACGCCTAATTGGGAGATAAGGTATGGTGCGCCGTTAATCTCACCATATTCGTTTTTAGGCTGTCTGTAGCCACCTCTCACCCCTGGCAGTCCGATCGCAACGTAACCACAGCTTAAAATTGCAGCTGCTTTTTTAGCACCCTCGCAGATGATAACGGGAATTTGGGTATTTTCTCTCACCCATTGCCAAAAAGCACCATAAGGTAAACTTTGGTAATTTTCTGGTAGTGCGACATCATAGCGGCGGCTAATTAGTTCCCAAATCCGGGGGGGAATTCGTAAAGCAAAAATTTCTGTGTCAACTTTTGGGGGATGCTCATATTTAATTGCCTTGCTGTTACCCTCATCTACCCTTGGCGTATTGGGCTTGAAACCTCCCCAAAGGGAATCTAACCAGGTGAGAGTATTTATCCCACTGCACCACCAACCACCGTCAGCCAAGTGAGCATAGCGTCTCATATCCCCATCGCGTAACCGTCCATCATTACGGCGGCTGATTTTATCGGAGTAGAGGAGATATTCAAAAGCTTCATTACCTGACAGCGATTTAAAGTTAAGCGCGGCTATTTCAGAGTCAATTGCACTACGCTGTAACTCCAATTGCATTGCTTCAGGCATCGGCTCTGGCAAGGGTTCCCAATGCTCAATCGTTGCTGCTTCCCTTATCGCTGTCAGATTCCGCCTAAGATTGCCTCGTTTGTTAAACTTGCGAAAAACTTTCCGCAGTTCTTGCCGCGCAGAGAAAGAGGGAGAAGCTAGCTTGCTAAATCCTTTCATGCTCCCACCTCCTCAGCTTTGCGATCGCTAATCTCGCGTACCGAGTAGAGCGCCGAATCGCAACGACCACAGCGAATAAAACCAAGGTCATGTTCGTGGCGAATAATTCTCAACCCAGTTGTGTAACCACAGGCGAGACATGGAGAGGTTAACGGAGTTGTGCCTTGGCTGTAGGGTGCTTTCATACAACACCTCTTTGCAGACAAGCCAAGATGAAAACTGCTAAATCGCCTGTGTAGCCTGAGTTTTCGAGAATGTTTAGGCAGTTTGTGAGACGATGACAATGGATCTGCTTGACTAGCTGTTTTATGACTGAATTTTGCTGTAAAATAGTCTCAAAAGACCCCTGTCCTCCAAGACCGAGGGGTTTTTTCATGGGCTTATCCTTTGTTATTGTGGATAGCCCTTAGCTTTTATTGCACTTTGTAAGAATTAATCTGTAAGCTTGAAATAAGAAAATTATTTTTTGGCTTGCTGGTTGCAAGGTCTTTGAGCTGAAACGTTTACTAGACGTTTCTTTGTGCTTACTGTGGATTGATTAATCTGCGATCGCACTTAAAAAGCTGAGGGCTGTGTAGCTAGCATTTTTTTGAGGAAAGAGATTTGGTGATAGCCTTATGCGGCGGTTTTACCTGTGGTTTGTGAGATTTTTTACACATAATACGGATCTAGTTTGTATGCCAGTTTTTTTGCTGATGCTTTAAAGTCATAGTCTCAGAAATTAGAATTAAAGTCAGCAATGTCAAATTGTTAAGAGTTATTAAGCTACTTGACCTCGCCATTTATCCAAGCATGAGAACGCATACGCTCACTAGATAATGAGGGATTGCAGTGTACTTTCAACCTAAATTGTGATTGACCTTTAACAAGAGCATTGTGAATAGTCAAATGAGTAGCTATGTAAGAGTCCTTTTCTGCTAAGACTTGACAAACATCTATAAATCTACCTGTCCATTTGTTTATCTCACCTTTATTGTTGCCGTGTTCCCTTGTTAATTTACAAAGTTTTCTTCTGTCCTTATCAGATAAATCTGACATTGAGCCTTTGCTTGATAATTTCCACATTGTTTTCTGGTGATATGGAGAATAAGCTTTATATTTTGATGTTGTGTAATTAATAAATGGTTCAGATAAGTGTTCATCAATTATTGTTTTGATTAGTTCAATTTCGGAAGTGAAAGAAAAATCGTCAAATTTTTCTTTCATTATTTTTTTAATTTTATTCCACTTGGTATTAAGGATTTTCCAGTAATTTTGATAAAATTCTGATAGTAATAATATTTCATCTCTCTGTAACTCATCAATAAATCCTTCTTCTATATCTCTTGCAAGTGGTTTATTTACCCTTCCTTCTAAAAAACATTGTGCGATACGAACAGCAAGGTCTTTACACAAAGCTAATTCTACTAAAATATCTTCTGTAGGATGAATTTTATTTTTACAAAAATACTCATAAAAATGTGGTGTATTACAAATGTATCTAGCTATTTTCTCTCGGTCTGTAGACATACCTGAATCATCTCCTATCAAAGTCCAGTGAATACGAAAACCCACTAATGATTCAGGTGAATTGGTATAAATGATGCAGTAATCTTCTTGATGGAACTGATACATACACTTCCTCGATTTAATATTCAAGTGTAAAGAAATGCGATCGCAAGCGCTTCGATCCGCGATCCGTCCGTACTAAGCTTTTCTACCCCAATACGGATCTAGCTTGTGGTTTGAACTGCTAAAAAAGTTGTAAAAAAGTGCGATCGCGCAAAGCAAAGTGATAGAAAGTGATGAATACTGAGAGATTTTGTTAGATATTTATAAATCCTATGTATAAATTGTTTCTATCATTCGCCTCTCTTCACAATCCACCCCCTCTATTGCGATAGTATTTTTGTACTTGCGATCGCGGCTAGTTTTGCGGATCAATCCGTGTTAGCTGTATCAATATTGCCCCAAGTTGGTTTAATGCGGCGTTAGTGGTTTGCTGATTCTCTAGAAAGTCTCGCTTAAGTTCTTCGTGACTATCGCGTAACTCTAGAAGAACATCGTCCAAAATTGCGCTACGACCTAAGACACGGGTAACGTTATCGGTTAACTCGGCGATCGCTTGGGTATTGGTGGCTTGTTGTTCGGCTACTGTAGCCAAAATTGCTTCTATACGGTCAAGTCGGTTTGGTTGTTGTGGTAATTCTGTCATAAGCCACTCCCTCCATTGCGATCGCGCAGTAGCTCCAAAATTTGATCAAGTTTTCTGGACTGCTCATCAAGCTTTGCAGTGTGGTTATTAAGTATTTCTGTGTGCTGTGACTGGACAGTAAGAAGTTGAGCGATCGCTACTTGGCTTGTCCCGATTGTGCCAGTTAGCAATTCAAGGCTGCTCACTTTCTGAGTCAGAGTATCCAGGCGTGAGTAAATGTCTTGGATTTGTGCTTCTGTCATGCTGATTTCTCTTGTTCTACTTTCCTTTGTTCTGCGATCGCCCGTTTTACTAGCACCCTAGTCAATTGGGGAATCGTTAAAAACTCTTTATTCGCCCAATTTTGTAGATATTTATATTCATCCTCTTCTATACGGATTGTCATTTGTGGCTTTTTAGAAGGCATACATAACAGTGAGTCACTATGCCTAATTATGATTCTTCTTGAGTTTTATCGACCACTTTTGAATCATAGTATTGACAGGTGACTCACCTTTAATTACTATATCAACAGATAAGCAATCGATCAACAACAAATCACTAATTAGCGTCCTACGAGTACCCCAACGACTTACACAGTAAGGGGTTTAGCGATTAGATGCGACATTGTGCTGCTTAGTTTATCGATTGATAGCCAATTAACCATTGATTTGTATTCATTGCTGTATGAACTCATGAAACCAAGACGCTGTAAGTATTCCACGGATTTAGATTTATTTTTGGAATTTCCCGCCACCAAATCACATTTAGCAGAATTGCTTGGTGTGGCTCGTTCTACCCTTTGCGCTGGGGAAAGCATAGCGTTTTGGCGAATAGAGTCTTTTCGCAATGCCTACCCCAAAACTCACGACGGGAGCCTTGACCGCGAGTCACCTTTATCGGGCTACCAAGCATGGGTTTTAAGCCGTGTTGGTCGCCTTATGGCACAGCTACGGCGGTCTGAACGAGTCAAAGGTTATATCGCCAAAAACCCCAACGATTTTTCTAGATACCGCTATCAGCAAGCATTCGGGCAAATTCAAAAAATACAGAAGGGAGCGTAAATCATGGCAGCACGGAAGAGAACCACAGCACCAACAGCAGACACAGTAAGCATTCATGATGCTTGCTTAAGGTACATGACCACGGAACAGAGCTTGAGACTGGCTTTAAGCCATGTTCGCCCTGACGATTTCGACACTGTAAAGTCAGTTTCGGAGTTGGATTTAGAAGCGATCGCCTCCCACTTCCAGCCAAAATTGCCAATTGTGGCTAGCAGCACATCAGAGTTACCTGAAAATTCACAAAATTTAACACAGCAAGCATCTGATCCAGCCACAGAACAGCCACAAAATACCCTTTCCTTAACCCAACAACAGCAACATCTAACAGCCCCTACCCAATCCCCAACGCCCAATGCCCAACTTACGCTAATAGACCAGTTAGCGAAACAGGCGGGGCAAGAAATTGAATTAGTAGATGCGATAGCCCAAGTCAAAAACCAACTGATTCTAAATAATTTGGCTGTGAGAGATGCCGAATTAGCAGAGGGTATAAATCAACACTGGCAACATCAAAAGCAGGGATATTTGGGAGCGATTAGAGATTTGGCCAGTTTGGCTAAAGAACCAGTGGCAATTACCCCAGATGAAACCGACCTTACCCAAGAAATTGAAGGCATCATCACCGAATTGGGAAAAAAGCTAATCGCGTGAGAGCCATTAACATCCTGTTATCTCCCCTCGACTTCGTTAACTGGTTATTAGAAAGAGTACTAACCTTATGACTTTTACAATTTCCGGCACTCAACCAGAGGCAAGCATAAGCGCTAATTCCTTGTCAGAGCTAGTTTCTCAAGCCCAAGAATTGCTTATACAAATCCGCCAACATCCACAGTTTAAAGGTTTGCGTTTCGATTGTGATGTGGCGATCGGTGACGTAAAGCAATATTTCAACTATCTGGAATGGGCTGCTACTGCTGATTTAGAGGTATCTAGGTTTGAAGGTTTTAAATAATAATTATCGCGCCACAGGAAAAAATAGACGCTCTTGAAAAGGGTAATAAAAAAGGTATGTTGCAAGCATCCCCCGTTAACATTTGTAAAATCCCATCCTGGGAATGTGTCTTAATTACTCAGCAATTATGCCATATCCCTACTTATAGAAAAAAGGTTTATGGATGATTTAAACAGCCAAATTCAGGATGCAAAGACGGACGAAACAGAGCTAAAACAAGTCCTCAAAAAATATGACTTAGATGAGGAATTAGCACTTGAATTTAGCGAAATCGACAAGGCATTTAGGCAGCTAGAGATTAAGCATCAGTCACTACTCAACACTAGAAAGTTTTTCAACAATGGCTAAAATCGACACTACAAAAGCAGCAGCTATTGCTGTCGCCCAAAAGCTGGCAGGACGTAAACAAAACGGGTCATCTAGCAGTAATTCCACATCCGCTAACTCTGCCACATCTGCCACTGTTCCCATAGATAGCCGTATCCCTGGCTTGATGACGGTAACTCCTGATTTAATACCAGGAATGATGCCAGCTTTTAAACCAGAAGATTACCGCATAAATGACCCTTTAAATCCTCCCGAAACTCTCCCACAAGCAACTCAAAGCCAGCTTGATAAAGGGATGAAAATCTATGAGAGTTCTACACGATCGCTCAAATTGACGGGTGCAGCGCTCGACCTGACACGCGAGAAATTTACTGTAATTGGTAAACACTCAAAAGCTTTTGGTGCTGGCATCCAAGCGGCTACCGAGATTGAAAAAGTTAAGGGTAATTATTTGGATTACCTTAATCAAAAAGAAGTGACTACCCAAAAATTAGTTGCTTTAGATGTCAGCCAAGTTAAGACGATCGCCGATACGAATATCTCGGTTTATAGCAAAGATGAACTAAACCAAAAACTGTTGCAAGCTCAAATAAAAGCTGAGGAATTAAGGCTAAAAACTGTTGAGTCACAAGGGAACCTAGCAAGCTTTAAAGCACAGTTAGGTGATTACCTAGAGGTAAAATCATGAAATTATCTCACAGCTTAGGGTTAAGTGCTTTTAGCTTGTGCGCTTCTTTTGTGGTTGCTTCTGGAGGGTTCACCAACGATATAGCCAAAGTAATCTCTATGCTTGGTGTGGGAGCATTGCCAGCAAGTTTTATTACTTACTTTATCGCGGATACTAAATCACAGAGATTGTTAAACGATGCCGAAAGTAAAAATAAAAAAGCAGGTGAAACACTGCATAAAGTTATCAGGGAATTTGACAATTGCAAGTCAAAGTTAGCCAACGTTACAAGCCTTCTGGAGACGGTCAAAGATGAGCTTAAGGAAGCCCGAAATACCATCAACTCGCTAGGTCACAGCAAATTAGAAAACACGGGTTTAATCGCTCAACTGCAAGCCAAGTTGAACCAAGCGTTTACCCAATCACAGCAAGAGAAACAACGTATTGAATATTTAGAATCCGAATGTGAGCAATGGGAATTTAACTTTAAATCTCAGGTAGAGACTGAAGCTAATCAACGCTTTCAACTTGCTAAGTCTCAGGAGTTAGAGAAAATTTATTTAGAGCATGATTTGATAACCAGTGAAGCTATGCAGTTATTCAGAAGGCTGCAATCCTGGGGTGAGAAGGTGGCACACGGTCATCAAAGTAAAGCTGAAATTATCAAGAGTTTAGCAAGTAGTTACAACGAAAATTTAGATGAGGTTGGGGAGGCGATCGCTAGTGAGCGCCAGAATTATCTAGAACAAATCGAGCTACTAAACGAACGTGTAGGACAGCTACAGCAGCAATTACAAGGTGATTTAATAGAACCTGTTTATGGCGAATTTGGTTTTGATGTTGACGGGAAAATCGCCAATGAAATAGCGCGTACCTTGTTTAGTGATCTCAGGCTAGCTTTAAGCGTTAAGGGGTTCCAGGTAAAGCCTGACGGCGTTGTAGATGTTGGCTATGGGTATTCGCGCTCTGTGCATCCAAAAGCCGTTGTAGAGGCGATTAGCAAGCATTCTGACACGCTGGCTAAAAAGCTGGGACTATTCAAAATTACTTCTGTTCGCAAGCTGGAAATAACCGATTGTATTGTGGTCAGCTACCGTATGGGGCCAGCCATCAAAACAGATGAAATTAAGTTGATGGTTGGGACTCCTGACGAATTTATCAACTATGTAGTCAGTCATCCTATCCGCTATCGGCTGATAGCAGATCCAGGTGTGGGCAAAACCCCAACCACTGCGGTAATGATTAGCGAAATTGTCAAAGCTGGATGCACTCGCGGCAATACTGGCAAGGGTGAGAAAGTGCCTCATACTCTGGTTACGGTATCTTACCCCGGTGCTGTTGCTTCACTCAAAGATAGCAATTACCCATTAGAGCATTTTCTTAAATATGGCGATACCACAGCCGCGATTAAGTCCTTTGATGATTGCTTAGACGACGGAAATTTTAGAGTTCAAAACCCCACTTTTGCTGCTAACTTCTTTCAAATTTGGGCATGGGATGAACTTGACAACACTCTAAATTCTTGCAGTGAGCCATACAAGGCAGGGGAAAACCTCAAGAAGATTTTTAAACAGTTTGGACACAATAACATCGGCTGGATTGTATCGGGTCAATCTGTGATGACCAAACAAATCCCAGGTTTTACTAATGATGATAGAAGTTTATTTACTGAAATTATCATCGGTATTCCTAAAATAAGACATTATCTGAATACCTACGGAAAGGGAAAAAACAGCGAGTCTAACTTGGCTAAATTGACTCGCAATTTAGATGCAATTGAGGAGTATATCGACCATAAGAACGAGCTAGTTACCGACGATGCCAGATTATTAAGAGTAGCCTTAATAGTCGATTCTCGCTCACCAAAGCTTTATTTTTTACCTAATTTAGATAAAGTCAGTTTTAACTATCAAAAAATAGAGGAGACAAAGCGGCTGGCAAGCCTTGCCAAATCTCCTGACACGAATGACACGAGATTGACACGCGATAGTTTAAAGCCAAGCACAGTAAGCACTGACACGGTGATGTCAGTCGCGTCATTTCCGACTATAGGGGGTAGCCGTCAAAATGACACAAAGCCTTATTGTCCCCACTGTGGTCACGCAAATTTAACCATAAGAAAGGATAAAAGATATTACTGTTTAAACTGCAAAAAAGTGACAGTTTCTAACAAAATAGTTTGGAAATAAATATATGAACTTGGATGAGATTTCGACAATTGTCTATCAGCCCAAAAATGACCATGAGCCGGGATTTATTTATTTAATGGAAGCAGAAGGGTATCATGGGCTAATTCCTGGCTGTTACCTGCGTCGTTGCAAAATTGGCTTATCTCGCAATCCAGAAGCTAGGCTTGACAATTTTCACCGTAATCAACCACCTTGTGACGTGAAAATCCTCAAGACTATTTATGTAGAAGATATGGCAGATGTAGAAGGCGAATTACATCAACAATTTAGCCGATGTAATGTTGAGTTAATCAAAAGTCAAGAATGGTTTGATTTTAATCCAGTGCAATTTATGATGGTTAACTGGGAGTTTGAGAAGCGATCGCTTCATGTTTTCAGCATTAGCGACTTGCCAGTTAAGCTAATCATTTTCAGCATTGTTGGGCTTGTGGGAGTGGGAACCATAGCGGGAAGATTGACAAATCAATCACCTAATTCTGTGATACAGCCACAAAAGCAATTGACAAAGTAAGCAAAAATTAAGGGAGGTTGTTAGCCTCTCCTCTTTAACAAGTTATAAATATGCTTGATGATATTTAACAAGTTAACTATATTTATAACAGGTTATAGATAAGGGGAGTCAGTCAGATGTCTAAAGCAGTTCAGGAGCAAGTAGATCAACTGTTTGAAGCGGTCAAAGATAAAGAATCATTAGAAGACATAAAGCCATACTGTGAGCGGTTTAACGAGTGGATAAACACCAACACAAACTACAGCGTCAAAAGTTTAGGCACTGTGTTAAGTCGGGCTGGCTTCTACAAAAAATTTAAATCACTGCCATTAGAGCAAGGTAAAAACGCCGCTTCTGTACCCAAGCATGATGCACAAGGCAACGTTACAGGAAACGAGTTAAAGCATTATGTTTTACTGCTGTGTGGTCTGGATAAAAAGGACTGGGAAGAAAGAAACGAAACCACGCGGGTAAGCGATCGCCTGATGACTGCTGGTGACGATGGCAATACAGGCATTGAGATTAACCCAGAGACATATTTAGAAGTGACTTCTAACTTGTTAGCCAGTGAACATCCTCACGAGTTAGCAGTGGGCTTGATAGCTGCTACGGGTAGAAGACCTCATGAAATTTTAGCCAGAGGAAAATTTACCCCGATTGATGGTGAATCCTATCAAGTTAATTTTGAGGGTCAAGGTAAAAAACGCGGTGAGAAGCCAGTATTTAAAATTTCTACTTTGTTCCCTGCTAGTTACATCATCGAGCGGTTGAACTGGTTAAGAAAAGAACCGTCTACCAAGTCGCTTTTAAAAGAAGCTGCTAACGAATTTCCTACTGATGTAGCAGCCCAAAATAAGGCTATTGAAGATAAACGCGGTAATTCATTACGTCGGGTAGTTCAAGAATATTTTGGTGGTAAAGGTGACAAAGAGCCACTTTTAAACTTCCGTCATGGTCAAGAGCAAAATGACTGTAAAGCCTTACGTGCTGCTTGTGCTTGCTTAGTTACCGAGCGCGATTGTACGGGTTCAACAGGTGCAAAACTCTACTTTGCTGCTTGTTTCTTAGGGCATATTACCCCAGGTGAAAAAATCAGCGATAGCGATTTAAAACACATTACTACTACCCTTGGTTATTCAGACTATTACACCACGAAACCTGTAGGTTATCCTGATGCTCCATCAAAAGAAAAACTTTCAAATGTTCGAGTTAGTTCCTCAGATTTAGAAGCTATTCGCCACTTGCAAGAACATTTAAATTTAGTCAATCAGCAATCGGTAATCAACCAGCTAATTGAATCATTTAATAACCGTTTAGACACTGCCAAACAATTACAGTCAGCACAGCAAAAGGTAGCCCAATTAGAAACACAAGTTAAACAGTTAACTGAAGTGAATAACCAGTTAGAGCAAGCCAATAACCAATTAACAGAAGCAAATAAAATGATAAACGTAACTAAGGCGGATGTTTCAGTTACCCAAGATAACCAGCCTATTGTTAATGTAGATGACCTACAAGGCATGATTCAAAAGATGGTAGATGAAGCAGTAGCAAAAGCCTTGCAAGGCAAAACAACAGTTACCACTACTGCTATACCTGCCAAAGTTGCACCCATCAAAGAAGAGATTGACTGGCAAGCCAAGACCGACACGGAAGTTTGGGCAAGTAAAACAGCGTCAGCAGCTTTAGAAAAAATTCGTAGGTCTTATCAGGCTATCTGTTTGTACAACGATACTGTAGCCACTGGAGACGGCGATCGCCTTGCAATTACTAACCAAGCACTCAGGGATTTAAGCGGCTGTAACGGGTTGCTGGTTAGAGATTGGATTGAAGCTCATAAGGATGAAATAATCAGCCATAACGCTAAATTCGGTATGGAAAACAAGAAAGACCCCAGTAACCCTGCCAGCTATGCCAATAAAGGGAAAGACACAGATAAAATTCTGTTGCTGATAAACGAAGAATTCTTAAGTGGTGAAGCCTTTAAAGCAGGGAGAAACTAAAACGGTGTTATTGGTCTGAATGCTGTACTGTAGAAGGTTTTAGGTGGATGTCGGGAAAGATATATTTCCCGACATTTTACCCACAGGCGACAGCATCGCCAGGGTGGACGCTACCCACAACAACTGCTAATGAAATTTCCTGAATAACTCTCAGTGGTATGCCAGCACTACTCATCTGGATGAGCGCGATACGCCCGAAGCTGTGAGTCGTGAAGGTTATCAATGGTTTGCGATCTTTGGCAGCTTTTACAGATATAAGCCTGAAACCCTGTTGAGAAAAGTGTTTTAGCAGATTTGTGTCAAGTTTTTTTGCAAAAAAACTTGACAATTCTGGGGATATCAAAAACAATGTAATCAAGACTGAATCTTGTTTACACGCTTGCAGAAAGATGAAAAAAACTAGAAGCGTTGCAGAATGTATCCGCAAAAAAATTGAGAAAAGCGAAGAAGCCTATTGGATGTATGATGACTTTTCTCCCCACCCTGCTACTGCTGTAAGCAAAACACTTTCGCGGATGGTACAGGAGGGAACACTAGAACGAGTAAGTAAAGGTGTCTACTACCGTCCACGTATGACAAGGTTCGGTCGTAGTCACCCGTGCCAGAGTGAGATTCAACAAATTGTAATAGAAAGTAAATCAAGCAATAAAATACATCCTTCAGGAGTTAGCGCAGCTAACTTATTAGGATTTACAACTCAAAATTCAGTACAAGGAGAATTTGCTACATCTGCTAATAGCGCTTCTCCTAAAATCATTGGTTCTCGTGCAAGACTCCATACTCGTAGACCATCGACTTGGGATAACTTGTCTAGAACTGAAGCATCATTGTTAGATTTTTTAAGGTTTAGAGGAGAGTTGAGCGATTTTTCACCAGAAGAAACAAAAAATCGGTTACTTAATTATTTTCGAGAAGAATCTTGTTTTGAGAAATTTTTAGAAGTAGTAGATGAAGAGCCTCCAAGGGTAAGAGCAATGCTAGGAGCTATTGGTCAAGAGTTAGGGGAAAGCCGCACTAATCTAAAAAAACTTCGTGAAGGATTAAATCCAGTATCTCGGTTTGATTTTGGCAAACTGAGAAATCTTCGCTATGCCAAGGAGTGGCAGGCTAAGTGAGACTTTTTGAACACCCTGATTTTGAAGATGCTATCAAGGCTGCTGAAAACTACTTTGCTCATCAAGGTTTAACTGCACAGTTCATTGAGAAAGACTACTATGTTACTGAAGCGCTACGTATTGTTGCGCTTCAATACCCAACTCAAGTAATTTTCAAAGGCGGAACTAGTCTTTCTAAAGGATGGAAGTTAATAGAAAGATTTTCGGAAGACATTGATTTGTTTTTGAATTGTGATGCATTCAATCCACGTCTTAGTATTAATGGAATTGATAAAACTTTTAAAAAAATACAAGATTACTTATTAAATGGAGATTTAAAATTACAGATTGTAACTGAGCTTGGAAGGAGTAGTAAGGGAATTAGTCGTAATAGCTATTTTAGCTATATACAAAGGTTTTCTGGAAACCAAGCAATTGCTAATCGTGTTCTATTAGAAATGGGAATACGTAGTGGAACATATCCTACAGAAAATATATTGTTATCTTCATACTTGGGTCAATTTTTACAAGAAACTCAACAAGGACTTGAAACTGAAGATGAAAAACCGTTTTATATGCAGCTACTACACTTCCGGCGAACCTTTGTAGAAAAGTTGTTTGCCATCCATTCAAAAGTGATGGCTTATGAAATCAAGTCCGAACCAATAGGAAATTATGCCAGACATTATTATGATTTATTTTATTTAGCTCAAAAGCCAGAGGTAAAGTTAATGCTTGAAAATGGAGAATATCAAAATATTAAAGATAATTGCCATCAAATTAGCCTATCTCATTTCGGAGATAATTATTACGAACCTGAAAATCTAACTTTCTCAAAGAGTAAGGCGCTTTTCCCTACGCAAGAACTACGTAAAACTATTACTAGTGAATATGAAAAGCAATGCCGCAATCTTTGCTATGCAGAATATCCAAGATGGCAGGAAATAGAATCCTGTTTTAATGAACTTCGTAATTTACTTTAACTTTCTGTAAACCATACCAAAATGCCTGTAAGGAAAATTGCAATTAACCAAAATCCCTATTAGGGATTGAAACCA
>JBGTNM010000531.1:0-4120 GCA_041743025.1 Microcystaceae cyanobacterium | reverse complement strand
GCTCTTAATGTTGCTATTACTTATGCTATTAATGCTATTTCTGAGGATGATGCTATCAATTGGTTCCACCATTGTGGTCTCTTTGCTGAGTCAATTCGATGATCTATGATTGTGGCTTAACTGGTCTCAAATTGCTGTAATTCTGTATGTTTGCCTGCCTGTTCGTCAAAAAGCAAGCGATCACTCCTAAGCCGCTCGATAAATTCCCGTTGCAGTAGGCGGAGAGCCGTTGTTTGTTTCCAATCCATAGGGCGATTTGTGGGGGGTTCTGCTAATAGTAGCCAGTGAGCAAAACCCTGTCAAATTCTTTTGGATTCAAGTTGGTTTTCCTAACTCGCTCATGGAAGCTGCCGGAGACAGCGAGGCTTGCTGCCATTGATAAACAAAGAGATTTGGCTCGGAGTCTCCCGCCGTCATTTCCCTCAGCACAGCCTTGAGCGCCTCCCCGTAAATCTCATCGGGTAAAACCTTGAACTCTCGCAGGTAACAGGCAGTAGACCATCCTTGGTTTAAGTCGTAGTCGAAGCCACAACAGCGTAGAATTCGTTTAACCTTGTTCCTGTCTTTAGTTGACTTGGGGTTTAACCCAGCATCGGTGATGAGTTGAGACAGCGATCGCCCTTCGGCGCTTCCTAGTTCAAGTCTTGTGTTGGGATCGATGAAGTGATCGCGGTAGATAATCTGAGTAGGAACCGGGCCATCTCCTCGCAGATAAGCCAACATGGAGGGGCTAGTCGTAGTGAGGATAGCTTGGGCAGTGTCTTGATAGCGCTGCTTGGCACGGATGAGGTCGAGTTCTAAACGTAGGCGCTCCATTTCTTGGGCTTGGGTGGGGATGACTTTCTCAACGGCATTAAGCAGCGTCGTTCTGACCGTTGTAGCGATCGCAGAATTTCTCAAAGTCATCCCAATCCGCAGGACTGAACGGGGAGTCCAAACGGTGACATTCACGGTCTTGGATGTGAGTGATAAAAGATCACGCACATCATTTAAAGCTTTACCCCGCAACGTTTTTAGCCCATCTGACTCCAGTTCATCTCGGTAAGTTTTGAGAAGCTGTCTAACGTTTTCTTCGGGCACTTCATAAAACTCGGATACTTGCTGAGTGGTTACTAAAGCCTCTCCCTGCCAGAGAGCAAAGTACAAAGACTTAACTTTGCTCAGAATTTCTTGGGCGCGGTCAGGGGAAATTTGGGCTAATTGGCTTTGACGAGCCGAAGGGAACTCAAAAAGGATAGTTTCGGTTAGGATAGTCATTATCAGGGCCTTCAAAAGGGGCTGTACTTTGAGCGATCGCGGAATTCTTGGCGGAAGGAGCGATCGCTTAATAGTTAAGTAAAAGCTTGTTGGACAAGATGGGGCAGGTAATGACTACTTGAAAAAACAAGGTAATCATTGTTTAGGCAGAATTGGGAAATTCCCCCACAATTTGAGGAACCGGATAAAGGTGTTCTAAACGTGGAGGCTTGCCAGAGGGAAATTGTTTTCCTCGATTAGAGGGAGAGTCAGGAGCAAGAGATTGTGGTTCCTGATTAAGGGTTGTAGAAGCATCATTAGGATCGTCTTCGTAAACTAATATGTCTCCTGGTTGACAATGAAGAACGCGACAAAAGAGAGCTAAAGTTTTGAAAGTTAAAGACTTAGCTTCACCTTGTTCAATGCGTTGGATGTTTTGAGGAGACATACGGGTTAAGCGAGCGAGATCGTTCTGAGACAAACCTCTGGACTTTCTAATTTCCTGAAGAAGAACTTTCACGGGCATATCCTCAACAGCACTCCTATTGTAGCAGGTACTAACGATAGTTGTATAAATAGAAATAGTATTAGTATTGCTAATATACAAGTTAGGGCAGTATTACTAAGACTAATAGAAAACGGACAAGACTCCCCTTGACTACTATTCTCGATAGTACTATTATTAATAGCAGTTAAGGAAAAAGTTCGCCAAAAAATTTAATTAGCACTTTGAAAATTGAATAATCTCCCATTTTCCGCAACTAGCGTGTCAGGTGAACAACCGCACAACGAAGAGCTAGGACTTGGGGGTGTTTAAAAGCCAAAACAAAAAGAGAGCCAAGAAACTTCCATTTTCTCTGCTCTCTCCACAAACCATATAAATTTTTTCGTCATTCTTATGATTGCACAAAGTACAGCTTTACTACAACCCACTCCTACCGAACAGTCCCCGACTTGTTCAGCGTGTCCCTTCTTCAACGATTACAACGAGGCCCGTAACCGAGGCTACTGCCAAGCCTTCGACCAAGTAACGCGCCGCCATCATCCTTGCACAGTTAGCTGCCATCAAGCCCTTGAAGCAAGACGACAGAAACCGTCAATTCCGTTAATGGTTTTGTTGATGACCAAAGCCGTTCAAGATTTCGATGGCCATGCTGTTCCGGTCGATGAAAAAATCATTGACCTCACGGTGTCTGAGCTAAGTGAGGACAAAGTACGGACAGCGATTTCACTACGTAAAGACTTACGAGGTTACGAAATCGTGAGCTTCTGGAAGCCGGAGAACGAAGACGAGTTTTAAGGCGATGGAAGCGGTTTATTTACTTTGTTTGAAAGAGCCGTTAGGCAGTGACAATCACTGGGCCTCTCATTACCTGGGCTATGCCAAAGACCTTGACGAGCGCCTGGAGTTAGTGAAGAAAATGTTATGGAGTATTCACAGGTGATTGCCAGGACTGATGCTTTGATGAAGCAACTCGGCTGGCCAACTGAGCGAGGTCGGCAATTTCTCCAGGATACTTACGGGGTCAAAAGTCGCCAATTACTTAATGACACGCAACTTTTGGACTTTTTGCGTCACTTGGAGGGGTTAGCGGCTTCTTCTTCTCTGGCTGGGGAAACTGTGCCTTTCTAGGCTTCTTCGTTCTTTGTCGCAGAGCGATCGCTGTTTTCTCTCCTAAATATACAGCGATCGCTACTTCCTCAAATTGATCACTGTCGCCACAGCAAAACAGCGAAGCCGAAGTCCAAATATTAACAGAAATTCCTCTCCACAGCCTACAACCACAATTACTTATGGATACAGTAATCTACTCCAACTGGCAACACTTAGCCCGTATTGAGACTCAAGACTTGCTCGATTGGGCGAGAGAAAGAACCCTTTTACCCGAACACTTTAACCATCAGCCGACTGGCCGCTTCGAGGAGTGGTTGGGTCGAAGGGTGGAACTGCTTAACTTCGGTAAGTCTTGGCGGATTTACGACGCTTCTCCGATTGAGAAGGAACCTCTGATTAAAGAGTTACGCGATCGCTTCTATCCACAAGCTAACTCAGTGCTACTTTACTATTATCCCCCGGCTGTTGGCATTGGGGAGCATACCGATAAGCCCGTTTTCAACAAGAACGTCGTCATCATCAATCTCGTTGATGCTCAGCGTGATTTATTCGGGGATAAACCCGTGATTAAGTTCCGCTTCGGCAAGGAAACGAAACTTCTTCAAGACGGGGATGTGGTGAGATTTAACGCTTTGCAACTTCATGGCCTTCCCTGTGTGCGGGTTCCTCGTTATTCAATAAGTTTCCGCCTTGTTGGTGGCTAAAGATTTTATCTTTGAATTAATTTGATTGTAAGTTTTGAGATAGGATAAAATTAGTTCTTCTTCAGACTACAGCTATGACTCTGGCATCAAGTGGACAGGCAGCTATTATCCGTACAGAACGTGGACTCATTATTGCCGGAACCCGAATCACCTTATACCAATTCATGGACTACCTCCAAGCAGGGCGAGTCCCTCAGTCTTTTCGGCATTATTTCCCTCAGATTACAGATGAGCAGTTCGAGGCAGCCCTATCCTACATTGATGCCAATCGTACCGAAGTTGAAGCAGAGTATCAAATTGTTTTAAGGCAAGCAGAAGAAAATCGACAATACTGGCAAGAACACCATCAGGAACATTTAGCTCGAATGGCCTTAATACCACCAAAACCTGATGCTGAAGCTCTTTTGGCAAAACTCTGGGCGCAGAAAGCAAAGCATGAATCACAAGCATGAACTTTCTGATCGACAATAACATTGAGGGATACGCACGAATTCTCTTGGGTAGTATGGCCAGTCAAGGGTGGCTAGAGTTAATTTCTCTTAATTTCATCACTTTTAAAGAAATC
>JBGTNM010000530.1:0-1805 GCA_041743025.1 Microcystaceae cyanobacterium | reverse complement strand
CCATCGCGTTCATAATGTCTCCTTGCTCAAAGAGTCTGTTTTGCAATTGCTGAATCGTCCGGTCATGCTCAGCGACCGCTTCCCGTAGCTGCTGGTTCTCCTGCTGTAATGAATCAGACACTATCAGAGCGGGCAGTGTGGCCACCGTAGGGGCCTCATACTCCTGCTGAAGCAGTACCGAACTGATCTGATACGCTTTCCCTTTGGGGGTATCTTCGGAACGAACGTGATTAGTCAAAACATGCTGTTTGACTAATCGCCGAATGGTTTGTTCAGAGCGGCCAAAAAGCTGAGCCGCTTCTTTAATAGTCAGATACTCCTGATTAGTCATTTTAGGCAGAATGAGTAGTCACGGCTTAAATATAGTGGTTTCCAGCATGCAGAAGCCTATTGTCTGATTAGTCACGATTATCGCCGGCAGAACAACGTAGCCATCACGAAGGGCGGAGTTGAGCGGATTATATTTGTGCCGTAGAAGGCAGTATCATTGCCATTGTTGACATAGGCTATGCAGTATTCTATGCAATCAGACGCGTTTCAGGTAGGCTAAATCTGTTGCTGACCAAGTAGAAAAGCGTAATACTGTGGCTTACGGCTATTGTAAAAGAAAATATATAACGAAGAGCAGATTAACTAAATGAACATCTCTTTAAATGGGGGAGTATTAATTATTGGTTCTCTGTTGTGGGATCAAAAACCACATCGCGTTGATTGGCGGAGTAACTACTTACAAATTAATAATAAAATCTCAGTCAAGGCCCCAATTAGATATGGTAGAGTTTCGCAGACAAGAAATTGTACCTTTACTATGGTTTTCTCTGACGAATGTAATGCTATAGATCTACAAGGTGAAGCTGCGTTTCTACCTTTTTCAAATAATCCAATAAACTTGGAAAAATTAGATCACCAATCGATAGGGCTGATAAAAGCTGAATATAGCAATGCGGAGAAACACGCATTAAGTAAATTCTATTGGGATTGGGGAACTTTGGCTCTCTGTGTTAATCCAGAAATTTTGGAAGATACTTCTGAAAAAAATGCTTCAGCAAAATTACTTCAAAATTATTGGGCTGATAGATATGACACCAAATTCGATCCCAACTGTTATAAGTTAGGAAAAGAAAACTTGATTATAAATAACCAAGGTATTCTTAAATATATTTGGCCTTCACAATTAAATAACTATGATTTTATAATATCCACACTTACAAAACCGACTAAAGGGTATTATCCAACAGCGAGAAACATCGCGGATAGAATGATTATAAACGAATACAATGAATATTTTACAAAAAATGTGGTATATGGAATAAGAACATTTCAAGATGAAGAAATTAAAAGTTTCTTAAAAAAATGAATGACGCTTTTCAAACAAAAAAATGACTAAGTATTTAGTTCTGCAATTTATTCTAATGAATTCGTTGACATGTTTCTCCCAAAACAGTTTAAAAGATTTAATAAAGAAAAATGAAAAATCTGTATTCTTGGTTCAATGTTTTAATAATCAGAACCAAATAGTTTCGACTGGTTCTGGCTTTTTCATTGACAAATCAGGTATTGCATTTACAAACGTACATGTCATTAAAGATGCTTACAAAGCTAAAATAAAGACAACAGACGGCAAATTTTATGATATTGAAAAGGTAATTGATTATAATTCTAGTTTAGATGTGGCCAAAATAAAGGTTAAAAATCTAAATGGAATTAATTTTTCAGTCACAAAGATAGCTTTAAAAAAATCTGAAAAAGGAGAGGAAATATTCACGATAGGAAATCCTGATGGTTTAGAGAACTCAGTTTCAACA
>JBGTNM010000529.1:0-11311 GCA_041743025.1 Microcystaceae cyanobacterium | reverse complement strand
AGGATAGTTCGCCTGAGAAGGAGTAAAACAGGGAAAAAAAACTGAGACTCCTTCTCCTGTGAGTCGCTGGTTGGGAAGAGGAATATAAAGATTTGTAGGGATTCGTTGAATTGTAGCGTAGGATACTGTTTTTTTGGAGAGTTGCCCAACCTTTTGAACCATCAGGCATATCTTTGTAATCGGGTACTGAGTATTCAGGTAAACTCGTGTAGGGTTGCCAAGGCTCATTCGCCCTCAGTCGTAAATGTAGAATTTTGTCGGCATCAATACCAAATTTGGGAAGCCAGCACATTTGTCCAATCATCTTCAACCTCTTGACTGTATTAAAATAAAAGTAACAAAACAAACAATCTTTCTATTAGCACAATAAGAAAGAGTTATTGCATCACATTATTCTACATCACAAATTTTTTATGTACCCACCAACGGAGGAAAATTAACTTGCAATCAGTCTATCATTAGTTATAGATAAGAGATGCTTGGTGAGCAATATATCAATTAAATCGGTCATTCTAGAGATGAGAGCAAGGAGCAGATGTAGCCATCGTCTATCTTAACGAACATGAAGTTGTCAACAGCTAGTTAGATTGTAGTAAGCGGCTTTATTAAGGACAATTTAGCTAATCAGGATGCGTTGATAACGCATCCTACTGTATTATTTAGGAGGTCATCTCTAATGAGTTAATGAACAAGTGATACAGACGGATAAAACGTTTAATACCTTAATTGTGGGAGCGAGTCAGGGAATTGGTTTAGGGTTTGTCAAAAAACTGCTTTTTACTCAACAAGTTTCGACCCTTTTTGCTACCTATCGTCGCCAAGAATCTGCCAGCGAGTTATTATCTCTCGTCAGCCAATATCCTGATAAAATCTACTGTTTAAATCTGGATATTACAGATGAGTTACAGATAGCTAAATGCCTCACTCAAATCCAGGCAAAAACTAATCAACTTCAATTAGTCGTTAATTGTGCAGGCATTTTGCATGAAGGCACATTAAAACCTGAAAAGAATTTAAAATCTCTTAATACTGAGCAATTACTGCGTTATTTCCAAGTTAACAGCATTGGTGCTGTGCTACTAGCGAAACATCTTTTGCCTTTATTGCGTCATGAAGATCGCAGTATTTTGGCAACTTTATCGGCTAAAATTGGCAGCATTAGCGACAATCAACTCGGCGGATGGTATGGTTATAGAGCTTCTAAAGCAGCACTCAATATGTTCATGAAAACCGCAGCAATTGAGTATCGCCGGCTAAGTCCAAAAACGATTATTGTTACTTTACATCCAGGAACAACTGACACGCAACTTTCTCAGCCATATCAAAAAAACGTACTCCCTGAAAAACTATTTTCAGTAGAGCGAACCGTCTCACAATTATTAGCAGTTATAGAGAATTTAGAGGAAGGAGATAGCGGTGCTTTTTTTTCTTGGGATGGAACTCGTCTGCCTTGGTGATATTCAGTTAACAGTAGAACTCATTAACTTAAAACTGCACTTTATATAACTCAAATAATTCGCCTGAATGTTCTGAAACGAGCTTAATTTCCAAGGTTTCCAGCATTTTTTCCCATTGATCAAGGGGTTCTAAAAACACCTCTGCTCCCCAATAAGTTTCAAGAACTGCCCAATCTTCCGCCAAGGGTTTTTCGGGATTGAGAAGGTCAAAAACAAACACACCGCCTGGTTTAAGTACCCGCTTGACCTCCTCCATGACCGATTTCCAGTAGTCGAGAGGAAAATAGCAACTCCATCCCGTTGCGATCGCGAGATCAAATTGTTGCGATGGGTAGCTCAATTGGTGAGCCGGTGCTAACTCAACACCCTTGAACAGCTTCGAGTTTAACTGAGGGGCGCGAGTATTGAGAACATCGCGTGCTACTGTACTGATTTCCTGCCCCCAAAATAAAGCTTGCCAGTCCGACCAAGCATAGATCAAAAAGCTGACTCCACAGCCAATGTCTAAACAGTGTTGATTCTTTTGGGGTTGAGCAATTTCCCAGAAAGGCGAAGCAATTCTTTGGGACAACTGACCCGTTACCCACTCCTGATAGACGGGCATTGCCTTGACTTCTTTGGGCAATTCTAGATCTTGTGCTTGATATTGACGATTGAAGCGATCAGCAACCGAGGCGACTCTGACCTCCCAATGCTCTGATTGGGGAAGATTACCGTAAAGTCCGAGGCGATTGTCTGGAAATTGAGAATTTGGCTTTTTAGACATTCGTTGGTTAAAAGCTTTTAACCTATTTTAACTTTTCTGAGCTTTGCTATAATAGCGTTTTTTGTAGAGACATATCTAGAAAGATGAAATTGCTTCCTCGCTCTCAGAGACAAAACTCGACTCCATCAACGCCTCCAGGAGCTAGGAATTGAAGACGAAATCAAGGCTTACTACCGACCTAAAATGATCAATGAAGTGTATTTAGATCTTTACATTCACCAGATTCTCTACAATTGGACGGGTTATGTCGGCAAAAACTATTGGGTAACTTCAAATGGTATTTTAATCTTAAAGAAGTCAGGCGAACTCAGACTTAGGCAAGAACTTCAGCCTTATAACCCTTTTTATTAAACGTGAAAACAGATAGTATTTTTTATCGTTACCCCCCACCCCACGAGCCGTGTCACAATATAAGAAAATCTTAAAGGAGGGGAGAGGATGGTTGCAGCACCCGTCAATACTGCTAAAAGACTAACGATGCAAACTGCCGAGATTGCGGCAGATACCACGGCCATCCGTTCCCTAGATTGGGATCGCGATCGCTTTGACATCGAGTTTGGATTACAAAACGGTACGACTTACAATTGCTACATCATTCGCGGGGAAGAAAAATTAGCCCTGATTGATACGTCTCATGAAAAGTTCCGCCAATTGTATTTCGATACACTTAACGATTTAATCGATCCCGCACAGATTGATTACCTAATTATCAGCCACACCGAACCCGACCATAGTGGCTTAGTCAAAGATATTTTACAACTCGCGCCGCAAGTAACGGTAGTTGGTTCCAAAGTCGCTATCGGCTTTCTCGAAAATTTCGTCCACCAACCCTTTAATAAGCAATTGGTCAAAAGCGGCGACAGCCTCGATTTAGGTAATGGCCATGTTTTGGAGTTTGTCAGCGCTCCCAATCTCCACTGGCCCGATACGATGTTAACTTACGATCGCAACACTGGCATCCTATTTACCTGTGACGTGTTTGGCCTGCATTACTGTTCTGACCAGCTATTGGATGAAGATCTTAGTGCCATTGAGCCAGACTATCACTTTTATTATGAATGCTTGATGGCTCCCAATGCGCGATCAGTGTTGTCGGCGATGAAACGCATGGACGAATTAGGCGAAATTAACCTCGTCGCTAACGGTCACGGCCCTCTCCTACAATACAACCTGCACGAACTGGTCGAACGCTACCGCCGTTGGAGTCAAGACCAAGCTAAAGCAGAAAAAACCGTTGCTGTGTTTTACGTGTCAGATTATGGATACAGCGATCGCCTTTCGCAAGCGATCGCCAAAGGCATTACCAAAACAGGGGTTGCTGTTGAGATGGTAGACCTCAAATCTGCCGACGCGCAAGATGTGACCGAATTAGTTAGTCGGGCCGCTGGATTGGTCATTGGAATGCCGCCATTATCGGGGGACAACCTGCAAGAAACTACCGCCAGTCTCGGCACTATTTTAGTCGCGGCGAAAGAAAAGCAATACATTGGCATCTTTGAATCCTACGGCGGCAACGACGAACCCATCGACCCCTTGTTGACCAAATTTCGCGAAGTGGGTTTGACTCAAGCTTTTGCCTCCATTCGTTTGAAAGACATTCCCAACGAAGCCACCTACCAACGCGGTGAAGAAGCAGGGACAGACTTAGGCCAGGCGTTAATCCAAGACCAAAAGATTAAACAGCGAAAATCTCTTGATACTGACTTAGATAAAGCAATTGGTCGTATTAGCGGCGGTTTGTACATTATTACTGCCAAAAAGGGCGAGATTACCGGGGCGATGCTGGCTTCTTGGGTAACTCAAGCTAGTTTTGAACCGCCAGGATTTACCATTGCTGTCGCCAAAGACAGGGCAATTGAATCGCTAATGCAGGTAGGAGATACTTTTGTCTTGAATATCCTTGAAGAAGGCAAATATCAACCCCTAATGAAACATTTTCTCAAACGTTTCCCGCCTGGGGCCGATCGCTTTGAAGGCATCAACACCCAAACCGCTAACAATGGTTCACCGATTTTAGTTGATTCTTTGGCTTATTTAGAGTGCGAAGTTGTCAGTCGAATGGACTGTAACGATCACTGGATTGTTTACAGTAAAGTGACTAACGGTCGTGTTGCCAATCCTGAAGGCATGACTGCCGTTCACCATCGCAAAGTCGGCAATTATTATTAGTTAAATGTCGGGTGGGCGATCGCCCGTCTTAATAGCTTTTTCAGTAGTACAATAACAGATGTAGGCTAATCAAAAGCCTACAACCAATTCTCAACCATCTTATTGATATGTCTGAGCCGTCAAAAATAATAGATCATGAAAACCAAACACCCCTTTATACAAATGCTTTTGTTCTCTATCAAGATGGAAATAATCTTATTCTGAATTTTGGTTTTATAGATCAGTTATCTAATATCTTTAAAGAAGATATTGATATTGAGGATGACAATTTATCAGAAGCTAAATCTATTGGAAGATTTGTCATGAGTTACGATCTTGCGATCGTACTCTTAGAAAAGCTAGCAATATTTATCCAAGAGACAACTGAAGAATACGACATTGAAGATGAAGACAAAGAAGATGAATAAGCGAGTTGTTGAAAAAGGGGGGATCGGCAAGAGTTGTACAGCCAGAAAAATTTCAATGTATTATGAAACTACTTCTGGCGTAAAAAATAGAAAACAATTTTCTGTTTCTAGTCGAAAAACTGAGCGAATATCTATTTCTAAAAATCAAGTAAACGAGTTAGAAAAAATTTTTTCAAGCTTAAAGCCTCTTTTTGAGAATTTAAGTGAAGAATTAAAGTCTGTTGATTTAAGGATAAAATTCAAAGCAGATTTATTAATCAGCATACTTCGCGCTATTGTCCATAAAAATAATTTATGGTGGGATGAACCGCTTGGAAATATTAGTATTAATGAAGAAATTGTTTTGGAATGGTGGAATCGGGAGAAAAAAATAACTATTTACGTTTGTCTAGACTCAATTGACTATATTAAAGTCTGGGGTGCAGATATGGACAATGAAATGGAAGATGGTTCACTTTCTTTAAATGAAGGAGAACTAAAAAAATTATGGATGTGGATAGCAAGTTGAATGAATCAAAAACTGAAATTAATAATAATATTATTGGAGATAATGAAATAATACATAGATGTGTTTTTTATGGGAGAAATTGCTATAAAATTATAGAGAATGCTGCTAAAATTACCTCTCAAGCATTTACAGATAGAAGTCAAAAACCATCTGTAGATAGAGCCATATTATGTGATTTCAATCCCCAATACACTCAGAAAACTCCGAGGGATGGTGTAGTAAGCCTAGTCGTACAAGAAGTGAGGTTAATAGACTTTATTATTCAGAACGATCCAAAAGGGAACCTTGAATTTCTATATAAAATAGATGTAATATATTGCCCTTTAGATAACAATATAGCACACGCTCAAATTGAACCCAACCCAGAATATAGAAATGATAAACCTTTTAGAAAATTATTAGAACGCCTCGTTTATTTAGCTAGTCAAAGAGGATGGGAAATTGAACCTTATGAGTTACGCTGTAAAAATCAAGAAATATAATTTTGTAAAATCAGCGATCGCTTGTAGAAGGTTGTGTTACTGTTTAGGTTTTTCATCGTAACCGTTTCAATCGTTGTTGGCGAATATCACGTTCTAGCTGAGCATTAATTTCTGCTAATTCTAAATTAAATTCTTCCATTTCTCGATGAGTTTTACGTAAATTTTTCAACAGACGTTTAGCAGTTTCGGGATCGGGAAGGGATGGTTGAGTCATGGCAGATTCCACTCCAGTTTATTATCATACTGTTAAGAAGCTTGTCGAGTGAGCAATTGCCCACCCGATGACACTAGCAAACACCGACAATCTGTGTTCTGTTTACGCCAATTTGACTAACTTTTCGCTCAATTCCCACAAGCGCTCTGCTTTCTCGTCATCTCTAGCTTGAGGAGAAACTTTTTGCACAAATGCCTCGCGACCTTTTTTTTGTCGGTTTCCCCAACTCCAATAAGCACCAGATTGATTAAATTCGGCATCAGCAACGACGGCGGCAACTCGTTCTCCCGCCACCTCCTGAGAAACATATCCCCCAGTGATATTTTTTTGAAACCAAGGGAAAATTTTCTGAAATAGGGGATAATGGTTGCGGAATAAAGGCGTATCGGCAACGCAGCCTGGATAGAGCGAGCTAAAGACGATTCCCGTTGATTCGTGATAGCGTCGATGCAACTCCCGCATGGTCAGCACGTTACAAACCTTGCTATCTTTATAAGCTTTGACGGGTTCAAACTTTTTACCGTCAATCATCGTAATAGGATCTTCAAACCCTTCTGCTAAGCCTTTCAACTCTCCCAAATCGGGACGTGGCGGAATTTTCCCCCCCAATTCATCGGGATTGTGCGTCACCGTTCCCAAGATAACCATTCTCTTATCTGAAGCGGGGGAATTTTTGAGATCTTCGAGCAATAATTGACACAGGAGGAAATGGCCGAGATGATTGGTTGCCACCGTTAATTCATAGCCTTCTGGACTTCGCAAGGGTTGTTTGATGAGTGGCATATAAATGGCAGCATTGCAGACTAAAGCGTCTAGAGTCCTGCCAGTTGCTCTAAATTCTTGTACAAACTTCCGCACGCTTCCTAAATGTGCCGTATCAACGTGTAAGATAGTATAGCTGCTCTCTGGCATTCCCACTGTTTTAGCAGCACTTCCTGCTTTCTCCAGATTTCGACAGGCCATTACTATATGCCAACCTCTATCGGCAAGTGCTTTGGCGGCATACAAACCCACGCCTGATGAGGCTCCGGTAATCATGACTGTTGGCTTTCGCTGTTGTTCCATTGTGTTTAGACTTTGTTAACAGTTTATCAGTTCTCCCCATTCTTGAGCGTGACACTGCTCATGGGTTTAGATATTCTACGATTAAACTTTGGCACTTTCGCTATCACTAGGCCTAATATAAAATCAATACTCCTACCACAGCTTTTGATGCAAATTGTTCTACCACCCGAACTTGAAGACCTCGTACAACGCCAACTCGCCAGTGGAAAGTATCAAACGGCACTTGAAGTCATTCTTGCAGGCGTAAAACTCCTTGAGCAGCAGGAAGACATTTACCAGGGACGGCTGCAAGAACTACAACAGGAAGGCCTTATTGGATGGGAAGCAGCCCAGCGTGGTAAACTTGTCGATGGTTCTACAGCAATGACGCAAATTCGCGCTAACCTACATTCTCGTCATGTTGCCAAGTCATGACCTCACAGTTTCGCCTCACCGAACCTGCTATCCAAGATATTGAGCAAATAGCAGACTACATTGCCCGTGCATTTGGCTTGACTCAAGCGGATCGTTTTTTAAGCAGGCTTGATGCAAAATTTGCCAAAATCGCTCAATTTCCCCATCTCGGACGACAGCGCAACGAAATTTTACCTGGATTACGTAGCTTCCCAATCGAACAGTACCTTATTCTCTACGTACCAGTCAATCAAAATGTAGACATTCTTCGAGTTATCAGCGGATATCGAGATCTGTCGGCCCTATTTACCGATTTAGATGACTGATAAGCTGTAGAACATTTATTTCAAAGCCTTTTGACCAGCCAAAGTGCAATGAATGTAGCAGCGAATCCCCATAGAAGGCTCATCAATACATAAGTCATTGACAAGAAATAATTCGAGCTTTTGATGAGAAGATTATTTTCTAGTGAAAAAGCAGAAAAAGTAGTAAAACCGCCACAAAAGCCGGTTGTTAGTAATAGTATCCAATAATAATTTAGTTGATATCTTTGGGCTAATCCAATAACAATACCGATGATAAAACTGCCTGCGATATTGACGCTAAAAGTTCCCAAAGGAAAAGGAGTTGCTATTTTGTAAGCGATCACCTGACCGACCAGAAATCGACAGCAACTTCCCAACCCACCCCCCAAAAAAACGATTAACAACGGCAATATTTCTGCAAACCATTTAAATTGCATATTCAATCAATACAAAAACAGGTTAACCTGTACAGGCTAGAAGCCTATTCTACTATTACGATTCAACGCCGTTAACGCGATGGATATTGATGATATCACTCAAATTCCGAATTTGGTTGATAATCATTTCTAATTGTTGGCGATCGCGGATATCAATTCGCATATTGATAATAGCGGGTTTGTTGGTGCCAGTTTTAACCCCAGCCTTGCAAACATTAATGTTGTGATCACTCACGCGAGAGAGAATATCTCTGAAAACACCCACGCGATCAATCGCTTCGATTTGAAGGTCTACCGGATAAGTATGACTGTTACCCTGATCATCCGTCGGATTCCAGCGTACCGGAATTAATCGTTCTCCTGGCACATTTTCGGCACTAGAACAGCCTTGACGGTGAATAGAAATGCCTTTGGCCCCCCGACCGACTACCCCAATGATGGGTTCGCTTGGTAGAGGATGGCAGCAACCAGCGATATGATAGACTAACCCTTCAACCCCAGCAATGGGAGATTTAGAGGATTTGGCAGGCGAAGGAGACAAGACGGCTGAATGCGTCTCTACCGCCTGGAAACTTTCTGGTGGTTGTTGTGATTTAACCGTTATTTCCCGCAGTCGGTTGACCACCTGATTGAGGGTAATTTCGCCGTAGCCTAAAGCAGCGAGTAAGTCTTCAACGGCTTGATAGTTGCAGCGTTTGGCGACTTCCTGCATAGGATCAGACTTGAGTAAGGATTCGAGTCCACTTTTGCCCAATTCTTTTTCTAGCATATCCCGACCGCGAGCGACATTTTCTTCTCGTCGCGATCGCTTATACCATTGACGGATGCGGTTGCGAGCACCGGGCGTTACGACGAAATTCAGCCAATCTAGACTAGGATGGGCGTTTTTCTGAGTAATAATTTCCACAATATCCCCGTTGTGCAAGTGCGTATCTAATACCGACCATCTACCATTGATACGGGCCCCTTTCATGTGATTGCCGACTTCGGTATGGATGCGGTAAGCGAAGTCAACCGGCGTTGCCCCGCGTGTCAAAGCAATCACGTCACCATTGGGAGTAAACACGTAAACATCGTCTTCAAACAGGTTATCTTTCAGGCTTTCAACGTATTCTTCCGCGTCTTTTAGGTCGTTTTGCCATTCTAGGAGTTGACGCAACCAAGTAAACTTTTCATCTTCTGGCGACAGGGCTTGGTGTGACCCGCCACTTTCTTTATACTTCCAATGGGCAGCAATTCCGTATTCGGCGATGTGATGCATCACCAGGGTGCGGATTTGTATCTCTAGGGGACGGCCATTTAAGCCGACAACAGTGGTGTGGAGAGATTGATAGCGATTGGGTTTGGGCAATCCGATGTAGTCTTTAAAGCGTCCGGGGATGGGTTTAAAGGCATCGTGAACGATCGCTAAAGCACGGTAACATTCTTCGTTGGTACTGACGATAATTCGCAACGCGGCAATATCATAAATTTCATGAAAGCCTTTTTGTTGGCGTTGCATTTTGTGATAAATGCCATAAAGATGTTTGGGTCGTCCTTGGATTTCAAGGACTTTAACCCCCATTTGTTCGCTTCTTTCTCGCAGGAGGTCTTTAACCCGTTCCAATCTGGCTTCGCGGTCAATACGTTTTTCAGCGACGAAGGCTTGAATTTCTCGGTAAGCTTCAGATTCTAAGTATTTAAACGATAAGTCTTCTAATTCCCATTTAATTCGCCAAATCCCTAAGCGATTCGCCAGTGGTGCAAAAATCTCTTTGGTTTCTGAGGCGATACGCTTTTGTTTTTCTGGACTAAGATGTTCTAAGGTTCGCATATTGTGTAGGCGATCGGCCAGTTTGACCACAATCACCCGGATATCTTTGGCCATCGCCAAGAACATACGGCGGAAATTTTCGGCTTGATGTTCCGTTTTGCTGTCAAAATTGAATTTTGATAGCTTGGTTACGCCTTCGACTAGCCGCCTTACCCCATGACCAAACCGTTTTTCGAGTTCTTCTAGCGTGACATCAGTATCTTCGACAACATCGTGGAGAAACCCTGCCGCAATCATCTCTTTATCACCCCCTAAATCCCGCAGCAAAGTCGCGACAGCAATCGGGTGGGCGATGTAATGTTCTCCTGACTTGCGATACTGCCCCTGATGGAGTTCGTAAGCAAAATTGAAGGCGCGACAGATGACGCTGAGATCTTCGGTATCTCCACCGGACTGATAGGCAGTTAAACAAGCCTGAAGCCACTCAGGAAGGGTCAGTTCGGCGGGTTTCGGCTGCGAGACAATGACGGCATTCATAGCGATTGGGGTAGGCAGTAGATAAGGGACAAGAAAAGGATATAAAAGTTCATTCCTGCTAGATGGGGAGATGAAGTGCTAGCAATATTGACGCTACGCTTGCTATCTTCTATTCTTGACCAACTAGAAGGGATTACGCAGATAAATGCAGGCTTGTTTTAATGATTTCAGTGTAAATGCAGCGATCGCTGCCGATAGGGTGACTAAAAGGATTAATATTATTTAACAAATTTTAGCGCAATCTAGTGATTTATGTTACCAAAATTCGAGTCCCCTTACGCAGTTTGCATGACGGCATTGCAACAGTTGCGCGATCGCCTCAGTCAGGCCGATCCCGACTTAAATGTTATCCAGAGCGACTTTCAGCAGCTACAGCAAGTCTACCAACAAGAGATTTTTAATTCATCTTCCGAGGCAAGTGATCCCGCCGTTGCCTCGCGCTTCCAGTTAGTCCAAACCGAGATTCACCGAAGTTTGCGCCTGTTGAGTACGGATTTGTTGTTTTTGCAGTCTTCACGTCAGGGAACGACAACAAAACAACGGTTAAAGGGGGTGTGCGATCGTCTTGAACAATTGAGTGGGTTGACGCAGGCAATGATTCAGTGCGACTAGCTTAGGTATATTACAATAACCTTAGCCAACCTCGAAGAGATTGCTCAAGTTTCTCTGCATCAACATCAGCCAACTTACCAATCGCTTTTATCACCAAGGTTTCATGCACTGTATACACACCTCTTTTGACTGCTGTAGCTACGTTTAACCCTGCTGCTGCCCACTCAGACAACACAAACTCTCCTTCAAGTAATGAACCCGTTTTA
>JBGTNM010000528.1:0-5568 GCA_041743025.1 Microcystaceae cyanobacterium | reverse complement strand
TGTTTTTCTCTTTCATTTTGATTAGCCTTCATTTGCTCTTTTTCTTTTATTTATTGACAAGACTTTTCTATTTTACCATATCAATTCATATTTACATCTCAAATGGAATTGCTATATATCATAGTGCGATCGCTAATCTAGTAGGGTAAGATGCTTCTAAGCTCTACACTCTGGCTATCTTAAATGTTAAGTCAACTTATAAAAATAAAATTTTATGAAAACTACCCCTAAAATAAAAAAAAATGTAGTAATCGTGGTTATTATTTGTTTATTTTTTATTTTTTTTATCAATGATACGGCTTATGCTCGTGGCGGTTGTTTTGGACAAGGGACGCTTATTTTAACGCCCCAAGGAGAAAAATTAATCGAACAATTCCATCAGGGCGATCGTATTATCACTTATAACTTAACAACTCACCACGAGGAAAAAGGAAGTCTTGAGAAAATTCAGGTCATTTCTTCTCCTGACTACTTTTTAATTAATGGCAAAATTAAAGTGACTGGAACGCATCCTTTTTACGTACAAACACCTACAGGATTTAATCTCATTGAAGCGCAATACCTCAAGATAGGAGATAGATTGGTTGGGGAAAAAGAAACGGATCTTATCATTTCTCATATTAATCATATCAACAAAACTATCACGGTTTATAATTTGATATTTGTCAATCCCAATCACAATTTTTTTGCAGATGGTATTTTAGTTCACAACAAAGGCGGGGGAGGTGGCAGTGGTGGCGGTACAGGAGGTGGTAGTACAAGAGGTGGCAGTGATCATCCAGCCGTTTCGCTCGATAACTCCAAGACGTTTTTTAAGTTTATATTAGCTTTTACGATTTTGACGGCTGTTTATTTGCCTATTGCCTTTTGGCGTGAAATTTATAATTTGCTTTATTTTTGGGGCAAAGCATTTACAGACGATCCAAAATTAATTGAGTTTACGACAACTGTTAATCCAAACTTTACCAATCGATATTCTGTCAGTTATGCCAAAGACAATGAGCGTTGGAACCTGATGCCAATTGCATCAGAACTGGATGAAAAACAGTATGATTATATTGTTTCTAAGACCGAACTTATCGAGCAATTCAGTTATTTATTTATACAATATCAACTTGACTGGACAATGAAAGATTTTACTAAGATGAGTGAGTATATTGTTGAACCATTTTACGCCAAGCAACATAATATTTTTATTCTTTCTTTCGGTAACAATTTTGATATTGTCTACAATCCTGAATTAATTGAAGTCGTACCCATTAATTACAAACAAGAACAAGATAAACATCTTTTTGAAATTCAAGTAAATGCTAAAATGACTAATTTCGCTCTTTCTTCTCAAGGATACATACTGAGCGGAGAATCTTTTCCGCGATCATTTACCGAATATTGGGAAATTGGATTAGATTCTCAAAGAAAGTGGTATTTGCTAGGAATCGCTCAAGTTTAGCTTACTGCTGTGTCAGGTTAATTTTGAGGTTACTACCACAATCCCGAAAGAGTAAGTGCGATCGCTCTCTCGTCGTAGCAAGCAAATTACCTTCTAGGAAATAAGAGTGCATTTTAGGCATTTTAACAGTTATCAGTAAATTACCTCTCAGTGAAATCCTTAGCTAGTGAGTTTTTTAATCTCTAGCCCCTAAAATACCTAAAATGCCTGGTGAAGAAATCTTCTAACCGTCATACTAAATTTAGTAAGTGAATAAAAAAGCGATCGTTTAGGAGGTAATGATGTTAAGTATTTTAACCAAAGAGGAAGTTTACTTTTTAAATGTCAACTTTCCAGCAACTCAAAGTCAGTTAACTGCAAAATGGTTAGTTGATGAACATAATCGCTTGAGTTGTCAATGGATAGTTCAAGCAAAAGATAGTAAAATTTAAAGTTGAGTGGATTGCTATCTTAGCAAATTCAGGACTGCATTTGACATAAAGCTCCTCATTCAGCTATCTGCTTCTTGTTTTATTTTCCTGACCACTATGATTTTAAATAAGCGACGGGAGGATGGTATATGGGTGGTAAAAACTTAGATAAGTCTACATCTTTGTTAGACAGCAAATTGATTTGTGCTACCCTATTAACATTTGCAATTCTAGCGCATACCAATCTATCTCCTGTTACTCATTCTGAAAAGAGACTGCTTAATGTTAGTGAGAATCTCAGTCTGCTTTTCGATGAACTGAACCAACCCTAAACACTAACGTTGATGGTGGGACGGGGCTTTTGAACTGGAGTCCCCGATACCGGAGGAAACCTCCGGTATTTCAGGGGACGTTCGGAGGAAGCCTCCGCAGACAGCCCCTCCAATGCCCACCCTACCGCTACAGATAATTAGATAAAGCGTTTTTATTGAATTGAGGAAGGTAATTGTCATGTATCGAATCTTATTTCTTTTGACACTGCTTGTCACCCTCAGCTTTTCGCACAAGCTGGTAATTCCTTCTAATCTATCAGCCGCAGATATTTACAACCAGACTGAGCAGCAAGCCCCTTTGTTGGATAACTTGGGCAATCATCATTATCCTATTGCCACTCACTCGAAACTGGCTCAACGTTACTTCGATCAAGGGCTGATTCTGGCTTACGGATTCAACCATGCAGAAGCTGCACGATCATTTCGGGCATCGGCTCGACTCGATCCCAATTGTGCGATGTGTTACTGGGGGATTGCCTACGTTTTGGGGCCAAATATCAATGCAGCAATGGAAAAAGATGCCGTTTCTGAGGCTTGGCAGGCGATGGAAAAAGCTGTTTCATTGAGTCAAAAAGCAACGGAAAAAGAACGAGCTTACATTCAAGCGTTAGCCAAACGCTATGTACAAACCCCAGTTGAAAACCGCAAGTCTCTCGATCTCGCCTATGCCAACGCCATGAGGGAAGTACAAAAGCGTTATCCAAACGATTTAGAGGCGGCTACCCTATTTGCAGAAGCTCTTATGGATACTGTGCCTTGGGATTACTGGGAGGAAAATGGCGCTCCCAAGCCTCAAGGACGAGAAATTATGGCGACGCTAGAATCGGTCTTAGCTCGCAATCCTAACCATCCTGGTGCTAATCATCTTTACATCCATGCGGTGGAAAAGGAACACCCCGAACTGGGAGTAGACGCGGCCAATCGCCTACTCAACCTCGTTCCTGGTTCTGGACATCTGGTACATATGCCATCCCACATCTACATCCGTGTTGGACGCTACCACGATGCCGTTGTCTCCAACCAACGAGCGATCGCCGCCGATGATAGCTATATTAGCCAATGTCACGCCCAAGGGCTTTATCCCCTCGCCTATATGCCCCATAACCATCATTTTCTTTGGTTTGGAGCCTTGATGACAGGACAGAGCAAAATCGCGATGCAAGCGGCTCAAAAGACGGCAATGGTTGATAAAACGCTACTGCATCAGCCAGATCTCGCGGGTTCTTTACAACACTTCTATACCATCCCTCTGTTTACGCTAACCCGTTTTAGTCAGTGGGATGAAATCTTAGCCACGCCTGCTCCTTCAGAGGATTTAAACTATCCGACTGGTATCTGGCATTATGCACGAGGAAAGGCTTTTATCGCCAAAAATCAAGCCGAAAAAGCCGCGCTTGAGTTAGAAAAATTGCGATCGCTTAGTAGCGATCCTGCATTAAAAGATATCAAAATTTGGGGTTTTAACTCAACTTCAGATATTTTGAACCTCGCTACTGAGGTACTCGCCGGAGAGTTAGCTGCCAAACAGGGTAAAGACGAATCAGCGATCGCTCATCTTCAAACTGCCGTTAAACTTGAAGATGACTTGATCTATACTGAACCTGCCGACTGGTCACAAAGTGCTAGACAATCTTTAGGTACAGTACTGTTAAAACTAGGTCGTCCTACCGAAGCAGAACAAGTATATCGAGAAGACCTCAAGATTTATCCCGATAACGGTTGGTCACTCTACGGACTCTCTCAAAGTTTGCAGGCACAAGGTAAAATGAAAGAGGCTAAAGAAGCTCAACGGCAGTTTCAAAATGCCTGGAAATACGCCGATGTGAGGTTAGAAAACCATTAACAATGGTACAAACTAAAATCAATTGCAACAAACACAGGTACAGTTATCTGTGTTTGTTGATGGTAAATGATAAATAGCTGATACAAAGCACAAAACTAGACATCGTTGAAGCGTAGTCGAATTGAACCAAAATTATGACAGCGATTTCCCCTCCCCAAAAGTCGATAGCGGTTCCTCCTCTGCGTCAGTGGCAGCAAGCAACCTGGCAAGATTATATCGCCCTGCGCGATGCTCCTATTCGGGAACGGATAAAACTGGCTTTTAATCAAGGATGGCTGTGTGTAGATATGGGTGGAGAAGGTATTAATCATTCTGGCACGAGCGATTTGTTTACCAGTCTAGTTTTTTTGTGGGCAATTCAGCATCCAGAGCAGTTTTTTACCTCTCTAGGAAGGTGCTTACTGGAGAAACCAGAGACTCAAGCTTGTGCGCCTGATTTGGTACTCTATGTCGGGGAAGACTTTCCCAAGTGGCAACCAGGAGAACCCCGCCGGATCGATTTGTCTCAATGGCGCGTCCCTGACTTGGTAGGAGCAATCGCGGATACGACTTTAGCAGACGACTTGGATGAGCAAAAGCATTTGTACGCAGTATTGGGCATTTCTGAATATTGGCGAGTATTTGCCGCTAAATCTTCATGGGTAAAATGGTCTGACCACTGTTGAGTACGGGGATTAAAGAGAAAACTGAATTTTCCAGTCTGAGGGTCAAAAGACCCTAAATCTGTTCCTTTATGTCGGTTACAACGCCAACAAGAATAAGCGAGATTCATTTCATGGGTTTGACCCCCGTGTTTTTCGGCAATCGCATGGTCAATTTCGTGGGGGAAAAAGGAGATATTATGCTGAATTTGGCAATATTCACAGCCATAGTTGGCACGTTCTTCGACAAAACGGCGTAAGGCAACCGGAATATAGGTGCTACTCATTCGGCTTTAGTCAGGTAAGAAAGACTTCCCGCTTTGAGCATAATCATCAAATGTTCGATTCGCTCGTATTCATCGAATTCTCGTTGTTCAGATGGGGTTAGGATTCCCGCTTGACTGCGAGAGAGGAGGGTTTGTAGGCGTTCATTCATTTCGGGAGTAGGACGAAAGGCAAGGATTTGGTCTGTGGTAGGTTTACTGATGAGAAAATCAAGAATATAGCGGTAAATATGGGCGGGAATGGCAGTTTGTTGCAGACTAAGGCACAATAGTTCGGGCAGGCGATCGCCCACTTGAGCAAGTTGGTCTGAGAGTTCGTCTAGGATGTCGAGAGTGATTTTAGCCATTAAGAGTTGAAGAGAAAGAGGTTTTCTAATAGACCTCTTGCAAAAGTTTTTTATGGTGTAATAGCAAATTTTAAAAGCTTGCCCTAAACTAATTTAACCCTACCTAAAATTTGCCTTTTCTCCTGAATTAATATTCAGGATAAGTTCTCTTGTAAATTTAAAAAAGAGAATTTATTGAGACAAAAAATGAGATAATATTGTGAACTTACTTAAGCTAATAAACAGGAATTTTTCATGAAATATTGGAAAGTAAAGCAATTA
>JBGTNM010000527.1:0-28505 GCA_041743025.1 Microcystaceae cyanobacterium | reverse complement strand
TGACTGAAACTGAAGTATTCGGTGCCATCTAAGGCCATCAACAGCGTGTCGGCAAACGAACGGAATTTGCTCAACTGACCCGCTCCCTCTAACCCCTCGAAGATTGCCTCAAATACGGGAAAGACGTACTCTGGTTTCACTACTGAATATTACCGATATCTCAGATCCTTGAACAGAGCTGTTCCCCATAATGAGAATTGCTGTTATAGGAAGGCAAACGCCTAAAAATTTTCAGACTGTGCTATGATTATAATTGCCCAAACGCGGATGTGGTGGAATTGGTAGACACGCACGTTTGAGGGGCGTGTGGCTTACGCCTTGCGAGTTCAAATCTCGCCATCCGCATCAACAACTCATAATCATGACAAATAGTCTTACGAGAAAGCATTTGACTGGCGATCGCAAGGGATTGACAATTTTAGCCTAAAAGGTGCAATCTTTATAAGAGTCAAAAGTTGGGTTCCTTGAAGCTATCTTCGTTCTATGCTTTCTATACTTTCAGCCCTCACGATCGCTCAAGTGACTTCGCCTCTATCGTTTCAGGATAGGGAGCGGCAATATGTCATCCAACCGCAAGAGATACGCACTCTACCCGGCCAACTTAATAACGTTCTCGTTTTCAACAGCAACAGTCCTGAAGTTGTCCAGAAGGAAGGGATTCTCCTGTCAACTTTCCCGCCAAGTGGCAAACAATTTCCTGATGCCCATCTCAATCGACCGCTAGAAGGACGCTTCGACATCTTTACCCACCACATTTCCCGTCCAAGCGAGCGGCGAATCCTCTACCAAGGGCTTCTGCTGCACAATCCTACCGCCAAGACGGTGACACTCAAAGTTTTACAAGCGGCTAGCTATCTCACTTCACCCGATGCCCCTTTTATTAACCTGCCTGCAATTGTCGAAGATCCTGACGGGCGGGTTTATTCGGGGCCGGGTTCTCGTCTGATGAGCGATATTTTGCGAGGAATTCGTCACCCTCAGTTTCCCAGCTACGTTATCATTCCGCCTTATCAAAGCCGGATGCTCTTTAGTCTTTCTATTTCGCCGAGTAATGCTCGTTCTACTTTCATGCGCGTGCAGAGTGACGGCCCCCTTTATGCAGCTAATCTTGCTCTCTATGAGGTTCCTGTGTTTCCTCCCAGTGTGGAGAACTTAGCTGAGCTAGTTTCTTCCCCAATCACCCGATGGCGGGAACCAAGGTTAGCAGAATGGAAATATGTGCTGGCAACCGGCCGTCTCGTTACTCCCCGTGACTTACCGCCAACGCCGCTCGAAAACGCGCAAGAAGAGAAAACTATTTACGGACGAGTAGCGGGAATATCGGTCGGATCGGAGTGGGTAGCTAAATTGAGCGATCGCGCTGGCAAACCCCATTTGAGCATTCCTTCTAGAGGACGAGCCTTTTCTTATCCGCTCAGTACCGTGACGACGGGAACACACGGAACTCGGCAGATTCAAAGCGCACCGATGTTAGTGCGTTACTCAGATACAGCTTACCTCGCTCACGGTAACTATGGCGTACAATATAATTTAACCCTGCCCTTAATCAACGAGACGGGCGACAATCAAACGATCGCCGTCGCCATTCAAACCCCTTTTAAACAAAACCGACATAGCGATCGCCTCTTTTTCGTCGCGCACACTGCGGGTCAAGTTTTCTTTCGCGGAACCGTGAGGGTATCTTATTCCGACGAGCGCGGCACTAATCAGGTGCGGTATTTTCATCTGGTGCAGCATCAGGGACAGCAGGGACAACCTTTAGTCACCTTAAACCTAGCACCAGGCGAACGCCGAGAAATTAATCTAGATTTTCTCTATCCTCCCGATGCAACGCCGCCTCAAGTGCTGACGGTACAGACAATGGAACTTTTTTACGGGCGCTCACAATAAACAATTATCAATCTTTATGATAGGGAGTCTAGTTAATTATGATACAAGTAACCCTTGACGAATCGGGAAGAATTCAGCTTCCTCAATCAGTGATAGAACAATTACGCCTGAATCATGAAAGAGAGTTAACGCTAGAAATTCAGGAGAATAAGTTAGTTCTCGTTCCTATTCCAGAAGAACCGGAAGTATATTATGAAGATGGGGTTTTAGTTTTTAATGGAAAATTACCAGAAGATCTAAATTTAGAAACGTTCATTGACGAACAGAGGCAAGAACGAATAAAACAATTTTGGTCATAATGAAAGTTTTATTTGACACTTCTGCATTAGTTTCTGGTTTATGGGTAGCTCATCCAAAACATTTAGAATGTATTGATTGGTTACGACAAGTAAACAGTGGATTAATACAGGGAATTATTGCCACTCACACTTTAGCTGAGTTATATTCAACATTGACCGCTTTGCCTATTCATCCGCGTTTATCTCCTCAATTAGTCCAACAATTGATTGCTGATAATCTAACTCAATTTGATGTTATTTTTTTAACGATCGAAGACTACCAAACCGTTATCAAGCAAATGGTTGAATTAAATTTAACAGGAGGAGCAATTTATGATGCTTTGATTGCACGGGTTGCAGTTAAAGCAGAAGTTGATCGATTGTTAACCCTCAATCCCAGACATTTTACTCGTTTAGGAGAGCAAATAGCTCAATTGGTTACACTGCCAAGATAAATTTTAAGAAGCATTATGGAAGAATTACTAGAACTTAAAAAACGCCTTTTACTCGGTGATATACCCGGTTCTTTGTCTATAGTTGAAGATTTAGAAGAAATGGGGCGAAAAGGGATTATTAAGACCATTCGTAGTTATGCAATTATTTTGTTACTCCATTTGATTAAACAGCAAGCAGAAAATAGAACGACTCGTTCTTGGGAGGTTTCAATCCGCAATTGTGTCCGAGAAATTCAACGAGAAAATAAACGACGTAAAGCAGGAAATTATTATTTATCTCAAGAAGAATTGTACGAAGTATTAGAAGAAGCTTATCTTAATGCTATTGATGAAGCTTCATTAGAAGTAGCTGAAGGACGTTATGAACCAGAAGAATTAGAAACTTTAATTGTTAAAATAGAAATTTTAAAGCAAGCGATCGCTCTCATTTTGCCGCTCCGAGCAGAATAACATGGCACTGACTCCCGACCAAGAAAAAGCTGCTTTTGCCCCGCATAGTATCGCCATCACCGCCGGGGCAGGTACAGGCAAAACGCATCTGCTTGCCGAGCGCTATCTTTATTATCTGCGAGAGGAGGGATTATCGCCGTTAAATCTTGTGGCGGCAACGTTTACCGAAAAAGCGGCGGCAGAGTTGCGATCGCGCATTCGCTCTCTCGTTAGCCAACAGATGCCCCACCGTTCTGATATTTTAGCCGAATTAGAAGCGGCTCAAATTAGTACCCTCCACGCACTGGCGGGTCGAATTTGTCGAGAGCATCCCGATTTAGCAGAGATTCCGGCTGATTTTACTATTTTAGAGGAATTAGAAGGAGCTATCTGGCTAGCTGATTGTTTGCAATCCGCTTTAACGACGTTACCTCAGCATTTCTATAAAATCGTTCCTTATTCGCTAATGGCAGCAGCATTAGATAAGCTACTGAACGATCCTTGGGTAGCGCGACAGGCATTGCAACAAGGAGTTCAAGATTGGGCGAAATTAGCTCAAAACTTGCGTTATGAAGCTTTATCTGAGTTATTAAATCATCCCATTTTTCAGAAAGCTTGGGAAACATTGAATGCTTATCAAGGCAAAGCAGGAGATAAATTAGAGGTGTTTCGTCAAGTGACAGTCGGCGCGATCGCAGATTTGCAGCAGGGAAATGCCATTGAGGATGCTCTCAACAGTATTGCAAATATTAAACTTAATGTAGGCAGTCAAAAAAACTGGAGTAGCGCAACAACGTTAGCTCTAGTTAAGGAAACGCTTAAAAATTTACGGGAATTAGTTGAAGGTGCGCTTTCGCAAGGATTAATTACGCTAGAAACTGGATTAACTGACGAGCAACTCGCCCAGAGAATCCCTATCCTGCAACAAGCTTATCAAAAGGTCACTGATGTCTTGCGCCGCCTCAAACAACAGGCACGAGTTCTCACCTTTGCCGATCTTGAATTCTATGCGCTACAAGCCTTAGAACACCCTTCAGTTAGGGAATACTACCAACAGCGATGGCACGTCTTTCTCATTGATGAATTTCAAGATACTAACCCCACGCAGGCAGCGTTTTTGGAAGCCTTATGCCAAAATGCTCAGTTAACTATCGTTGGTGATGTTAAACAATCTATTTATGGTTTTCGGCGGGCTGATGTGCGGGTTTTTGAACAGTTTCAGCAGCAAATTGCTCAATCTGTTACTCTCAATCAAAGTTTTCGCAGTCATCAAAAGTTGATTGAACCAATAAATCAAATATTCTCGCCGCTTTTTGCCAATATTAGGCAAAATCTAAGAGCTTTTCGCAGTCAATCTCCTTCGAGTTATTTTCCTATTCAAGTTTTTGCCGTCGAAACCGATAAAACGACTAATAAAGCTCAACGCCAGCGTATCGAAGCTTTTCAGATCGCCCAGACGCTTCAAGAATTATTAGCAGCTAAAATTCCCGTTTTTGACAAGCAAAGTCAGCAATTGCGTCCAATTGAACCGAAAGATATCGCTATCCTCACTCGTACTTGGGAACCCTTGGCAAGTTATGCGGAAGCGTTGGCAGCAGTCGGCATTCCTGTCGCGCCAGCAGGAGGAGGAAATCTTGTAGAAACGCGAGAAGCGAAAGATGGGTTGGCTTTATTGCGCTTTCTGGCCCAGACTGACGATAATATCGCCCTAGTTGCTTTGTTGCGGAGTCCCTTTTTTGCCTTGAGCGATCGCATTTTGTTTAAACTAGGGATTGCTCGTTCCCAGGAGACAATCTGGTGGGAGGTGATACAAACGGCTTCATTTAAAGAATTAGAACATCCCGTTTGTGTTTTGCAACAATTATTAAAATACAGTCAAACAGAAGCACCATCGCGCTTGCTGCAACTAGCTGACCGCCTGACGGGGTATACTGCCGTTATTGCCAATTTATCTGGGGCATCCCGTCGCGAAGCTGACTGGCAGGGGTTTCGACAGTTGGTGCGTCAGTTGGAAGGGAATAGTCAGGATGTGTTTGGCGTGGTGCGTCGTTTGCAACGATTAGTCGAGAAAGCGGTAGCAATAGCGCGTTTGCCTGTTGAAACGGAAAATGCTGTGGCATTGATGACGATTTTTGCTGCAAAAGGGTTAGAATGGCCAGTAGTAGTCGTGGCAGATTTAACGCGATTGCGTCCTAACTTTTCTGAACCTGTTTACTTCGATCCTGGTTTTGGCGTTGCACTCTTAGGCAAAGATGACGGGGGTAAAACACAAAAGTCGGTACTGTATCGCTATTTAGAAAAGATGCGTCACTGCCGAGAGGAAGCAGAAGCGTTGCGGGTGCTTTATGTTGCTATGACGCGATCGCGAGACTATTTAATCCTAACGGCGGCTGACGAGTGTGGGGAAGATTTAGATAGACTACGCCCCGGATTAGAAGCCGCACAAATTCCGATTCTAATCATTCCGTTCGACTGACAAAAGAATGATTGTCATTATAGTCAAAACCAATAAAATCTACTGAGTCTAGAAATCTTTTTCACCCTAACTGAAGCCATCTTAAAGTTTTTATAGCGGATTTTGAGCAGAAGATTAGGGGAGATAAATATTAAGATTTATATAAATGTATCTAAATATACTGTTTTTGTTTGCGGGGGGGGGGTAGCCGTTTTGATATCAATTTCTGGAGATTTTCTGCCAAAAACTCATTACTCCTCTCTTTTTTAACGGCTAGCCTCTGTAATCTCGTCGCTACTACTTCTCACGCGGCTATTTTGTAGAGGCGAGAAATTTTGCTAATCAGTTTACCGTCTTGGGAGAATAAAAATTATGACTGATCAATCTGTTGGTGAGAAAGCTAAACCAAAATCTCTCAAACGTATAGAAATGAAGCATTTGTTTATTTGCTTGAGAGTAGCTCAATATCTTTGTCTTGCTATTTCTATTCTTTTTATTGTTCTTTTAATTCCTAACTCTACAATCGATCCTAAAGCTGCAATCGATCTTAAAGCTACAATCAGTAGTTTTGCTTTTTGGGCTATTGTTTTTTTTATTACTTATCTTTTCTTGCTTTTCCTGATTCCACAATTTTCTAAACTCAATGCCAAAGATAAATCTCAAAAAAGATGGAAAAATCTAATTAAAGCAGGTACAAATTCAGGAAACAATATAGAATTGTCCAAGAAAGAGGTGTTGAACTATTGCAATGACTTGATTGAGTATTATCAAACAAATAGAGCCGTGAATCGAGCTTACTACTATTGGTTGCAAATCTCAACAATCTTACTGGCTGGAATGACCCCAGTTTTTGTATTAATAAATGAGTCAGATAATTATAGAGAGTCTTTCAAAAAAATCCCAATTGTAGGTATGTGGATAATGTGGCTTCCGGTTATACTTCCTGCAATTGCAGCAATCTTGATAGCTATATCGACTGCTTTTCCTTTTCTAGAAGGTTGGATAAACAGTAAAAATACTGGCGAAATTTTAGAGGCAGAACGAGAGGAATTTCTCTTAGCTGTGACTGAAGATTATTTAATAAATGATAATGATAAAAATTCTAAACTAAAAAGCATAGAAAATTTTGTCACTCGAATCAATTCGGTTCATCTTCAAGAACTACAAAATTGGGCTGCCTTACAGAAAAATTCCAGGGATGAGAGAAAACAAAATCAACAACAGAGACAAACAGAGTTCGATCAATTGATGAAAACTGGTAAAGAAAAACTGGACGGTGGAAAGCTTAATGAAGCTGAAGCTGATTTCAACAGAGCCATGGAGGTAAGCTTCGATCATATCTCTAATAGGGAAGCGGCAATGAAGATGATTTTTGAGGTCAAAAAGGCTAAAGAAAAAGCGTTTAAAGACTATATCAATGAAGGCGATAAACACATGGCCCCGAAAGATAATCAACCATTGACTGATAAAGATTATGACAATGCGATCACTGCTTACGAGAAAGCTTTGGCATTAAATGTTGATAACAAGATTGCTCAGGATAAACTTGACATAGCAGATAAACGAGGAAAATAACATCTACTAAATCCTTATAGTCTCTCCTCAGTCAGTTCCATCTTAGATGTAGGATGGGGAATGCTGCGAGGCATGGTTGGGTATAAGTTGTCTGAGTGTAATGGGGTATTTGTGGAGGTTCCGACCCAAAAAGTAAAACCTTCTCAAACTTGCCCTAAGTGTGGTCATCAAGAGAAAAAGACCTTGGATCAACGCATTCACGAATGCCAGAAATGTGGTTACACCAACGACCGGGATGTAGCTAGTGCCGAGGTTATGTTGTCGTGGGCGTTAGGAACTAGCGTCTTTAATCGTCGAGAGGAAAGCTCTACTGCGAACCCCGCACCTAAGCAGTGTGGAGGCTTTCAGCAATTTTCCTCTATGAAGCGACAGAAACTCCAATCTCAGCGTAGCGGATTGGAGTAGTTCATATTAAGGAATAAGGAAGCGCAGAAGCCCTCAACTCGCTCCTTATATTGTTGCCTAAAAAACAGACATAAAATTTTGTTTGTGCTATGATCGTCGGAATATTTAAATTGTTGCGATCACAAGAAAGGCTTATCTATTATACCTTATTCCCAAATAGAATGCCTTTGTCCATCCTTAGTTGTTAATGAATCTTTACTCGTAAAATCGCTCATTTGCAGGTGTCTGATCAAGTGACTGCTCAAATTCCAACCCTTCTGACCGCAGACGAGACTTTGCCGACAGAGTCTTTTGATGCAAGCATCAATCGCCAAATGATCGCCATTCTCGATTTTGGCTCTCAATATTCAGAATTAATCGCTCGCCGCATCCGCGAGACACAGGTATATTCAGAAGTTCTTTCCTACCGAACAACTGCCGAACAACTGCGATCAATCAACCCCCAAGGCATCATTTTATCGGGCGGCCCCAATTCAGTCTACGACGATCACGCTCCCCAATGCGATGCCGAACTCTGGCAACTGGGAATTCCCATTTTGGGAGTCTGCTACGGGATGCAATTGATGGTACAACAGTTGGGAGGGAAAGTTGAACGAGCTAAGCGCGGGGAATACGGCAAGGCTTCGCTGCGAATTGACGACCCCACCGATTTGCTTACCAACGTCGAAGATGGGTCTACGATGTGGATGAGTCATGGTGACTCCTGTAGCCGATTACCGACAGGATTTGAAATCCTCGCTCATACCGAGAATACCGCTTGTGCGGCGATCGCTGACCACGAGCGGCAACTCTTTGGTGTGCAGTTTCACCCAGAAGTCGTCCATTCTATCGGTGGTATCGCCTTAATTCGTAACTTCGTTTACCACGTCTGCGAGTGCGAACCCACCTGGACAACGGAAGCGTTTATCGAAGAAACAATTCGGGAAATTCGGGCAAAAATAGCTGATAGACGAGTATTATTGGCACTTTCCGGGGGTGTAGACTCCTCGACGCTCGCTTTCTTACTGCATCGAGCAATTGGCGACCAGCTTACCTGTATGTTCATCGATCAGGGATTCATGCGAAAAGGAGAACCCGAACGACTGATGAGCATCTTCAATCGACAATTTCACATTCCTGTGGTCTATGTGAACGGACGCGATCGCTTCTTGTCCCAACTCCAAGGCGTGACCGACCCCGAAGAAAAACGCCGCCGTATCGGACACGAATTCATTCAAGTGTTTGAAGAAGAATCTCAACGCCTCGGCCCCTTCGACTACCTGGCCCAGGGAACGCTCTATCCCGACGTGATCGAATCGGCAGATAATAACGTCGATTCCAAAACAGGAGAACGCATCGCCGTCAAAATTAAAAGCCATCACAACGTCGGCGGATTGCCCAAAAATTTGCGCTTTAAGTTGGTAGAACCTTTGCGGAAACTGTTTAAAGTCGAAGTTCGCAAAGTCGGTCGTGCGATCGGCTTGCCGGAAGAAATTGTCCGCCGCCATCCCTTTCCTGGCCCAGGCTTAGCCATTCGCATTGTCGGAGAAGTCACCGCCGAACGCTTAAATATTCTGCGCGATGCCGACTATATCGTGCGCGACGAAATTGCCAAGAATGGGATGTATCACGATTTTTGGCAGGCATTCGCCGTGCTGTTACCAATAAGGAGTGTCGGTGTTATGGGCGACCAGCGTACCTATGCCCATCCAATCGTCTTGCGCCTCATCACGGGTGAAGATGGCATGACAGCAGATTGGGCACGAGTTCCCTACGATTTGTTAGAAACGATTTCTAGCCGTATCGTCAACGAGGTTAAAGGTGTCAACCGCGTCGTTTACGACATTACCTCCAAGCCACCCGGAACCATTGAGTGGGAATGAGATATCTGTCGCAAAATGCTGTAACTGCCACTTAAGCATCTGTCTGTTGGCTAGCAACCATCAGGACAGTCTTTCTGTTATCTTTAATCGTAGAGTTCAATACTCGGCTACTACTCCTTTAACCTGACATATCCATTACATATTTATCTATATGAGCAAAAATCTAATAAAAATTGCTAAAGTCTCGCCTAAAAAACTTATAAGTTCGCTGACTCTAGCTGGTTGCTTGCTTCTAGGCGCACAAGCTCTCACTTTGGCTGACGGAAACTCAGGACTGACCATTTTTAGCGGAGTCGAACGCAAAGATCAACTCAACTATTATTTAGACTTTGGCGGTCATCCCCGACAGCTTGACCGCTACAAGCTCTACATTCCTGGTAAAAAGCTGACCCAAGGAGCCAGTAAATTTTTCATTTCTTACCCCGATTACTTTGATGGCCAATTTGATACCGAGCGAGTAGAAGTGCGTGTTAAAGGTGAATCTATGCCTGTGCGTGAAGTATATTGGGACAAAGAAAGTCGGGTGCTAGAAATTGATTTGGTAAAGCCGATTGAAGCGAGCAACCAAGTCGATATTGTCCTTTCTAACGTCCGTAATCCAGGATTTGGCACTTACTATTTCGTCGGTGACGCACTAGCAGCCGGGGACATTCCTGTGCGGTTGTATCTGGGAACTTGGATTGTCACGATTGATCGCTAGTGAACTAGCTACAGTAGACTGACATGACTAAAATGATGCGTTACGACGGATTGTTAAATCCAAGTTATATCAAAAATTGTAACCGTCTAATAGTAAGATTACTAATGCCGTGCCCCTACCATCCACATACCCCTAAAAATAGCATTAGCGCATTGTTACGAATTCCTCTGCCGAACTGGGGTGAATACCGACAGTAGCATCGAAATCAGCTTTTGTTGCCCCCATTTTGATAGCGATCGCAATTCCTTGGATAATTTCGGCGGCGTGTTCCCCGACCATGTGGGCCCCCAAAACGCGATCGCTTTCTCGATGGACGACCAATTTCATCAGGGTTTTCTCGTCTTTGTCAGGTAAAACATAGTACATGGAACGGAAGCGACTGCGATACACTTGAATCGCCTCCTCTCCATATTGCGCTTTAGCCTGCACTTCAGTTAGTCCGACCGTGGCCGCTTCAGGGGTACTAAAAATAGCAGAAGGGACGTTTTCATGACTCATCAGGCGCGGTTGGCCGCCAAATTCTGTATCAGCAAAAGCGCGTCCTTCATTGATGGCAACAGGGGTTAAATTGATGCGATCAGTACAATCGCCTACCGCATAGATATTGGCTTGCGAAGTACGGCTGTACTGATCAACTGCGATCGCGCCTTGGATCACTTCTACCCCAGCATTTTCTAACCCCAAATTATCTAAATTGGGTTTCCTGCCAGTTGCCGCTAAACCAATGGCATCTGCTAGGACAACTTCGCTGCTGTTTTCTCCTTCTAAAAACAGTTTCAACCCTTCTGAGGTCTTTTCAATGGATTTGGGACAAGTGCCTGTCAGGATGCGAATGCCATGTTTAATCATTGCCTCTTGAACTTCTGTGCATAAATCTTCGTCAAATCCCCGTAAAATCTGGTCTCGGCGGATAATTTGGACGACTTCCGAGCCTAAACCGTGCAGAATGCAGGCAAATTCTACCCCAATATAGCCGCCACCCACGATTACTACCCGTTTGGGTTGCTGAGGGAGTTTGAACATATCATCAGAAACCAGCATATGTTCTATTCCCGGAATATCCGGTTTTTCTGGTACACCACCCACCGCAATTAAAATTTTATCGGCACTTATTTTGCTCTCTCCCACTTCAATCGTGTGGGGGTCAAGTAATTTAGCATAAACGGGAAACACCTGTACGTTAGAATTGTCTAGCATTCGCTGATAGACTCCATTAAGGCGTTTAACTTCTGCCTCAACTGCCGTTATCAATTTATGCCAGTCGAGAATACTGCTAAGCGGACTCCAACCGTAACCTTGAGACTCCTCAAACACATCAGGGAAGCGAGAAGCATACACCAACAGCTTTTTAGGAATGCACCCCCGATTGACGCAAGTTCCTCCCAAGCGACCAAATTCTGCTACGCCAACTTTTGCACCGTATTGTGCGGCACGTCTGGCAGTGGCAATACCACCAGAACCTCCACCAATGACAAATAAATTAAAATCATAACTCATGATTTTACGCTTCTCCTGACGCTGGTAAGATAGATAAATTTAGGCTAATTACCGATTACTGTCTCAATGTCATTAATTTTAACCCTTCTTAATTTAATTTGCGATCGCTGTCTTCAACCTTTGGGAATGTTAATTTTGTTTGTTGGCATTAACTTGCCTCAATCTAGTTTAGCAGAAGTTTCTCAAACCTCAGATAATGGCATTTGTCCGGCACAATTAGCGACTGAGATTGAAGAAATAATAGAGGAAGATAAGTTCAAGCGATCGCGCTGGGGAATTTTCATTAAAACCTTAGACGCTAATCAAACATTATACGATCTAGACTCAGATAAATACTTTATTCCAGCTTCCAATGTTAAACTACTCACCACCGCAGCCGCCTTACTTCAATTCGGCTCTCATTTTCGCATCCGAACGCCAGTTTACCTCACCGGAACCTCTCATCATTTAAGCAGCTTACGAATTGTCGGACAAGGCGATCCCAGTCTTACCACTGATGATTTAAAAACCCTAGCCAAACAGTTAAAAGATCGCGGCATTAAACAGATTGATCGCTTAATCGTTGAAGACACGCCTTTAACAACACCAATCATTAACCCGACTTGGGAATGGGAAGACGTTCACTTTGCTTATGCAACCGCAGTCAATCAACTCATTCTCAATGAAAATGAAGTGACGCTAACCCTCATTCCTAAAACAGTTGGCGCACCTCTAAAATTAGTATGGTCTGACTCGATTGCTGCTAGACAATGGCAAATCGAAAACCAAGCGATCGCTGCCTCTCAAGGAACACCTTATAATATTCAAATTTCTCCTATTTTAGGACAAGCTAGTTTAAAGCTGACAGGAGAATTATCTATTGATTCCGAACCCGATACTTTCAGCTTAGCCATTGTCAATCCAGCGAATTATTTTTTAGAAACTTTGCATCAAACTCTAATCACTGAAAGTATTATCGTTAACCATCGTAGTAGTAGTAGGGTGGGCAATGCCCATCTTCAACCGACAAGTCATTTACACAAATCCTCTTTAAAAAAAATTTTTATTGTTAATCAATTCCCCAATAATTTACCAAAACAGGAATTAATTTATCTAGAATCCGAACCTTTATCTACTTTAGTCAAAAAAATTAATCAAGACAGTAATAACTTATACGCCGAAAGTATTTTAAATCTTTTGTTTACTCAATCGTCTCTTAAGCTAGAAAATCTCAAAAACACTTTAAGTCAATTAAATCTTCCTGCCAATAACTATGACTTAACAGACGGTTCTGGACTGTCTCGCCATAATTTAGTTACGCCAGAAATATTCGTCGAAACCCTTCGCTTGATGGACAAAACAAATGAAGCAAAAACCTATCGAGATTCCTTGGCGATCGCGAGTGTAAGCGGAACCCTAACCAATCGCTTCCAGAATACGCCTGTTGAGGGAATTTTACAAGCTAAAACCGGAACGCTTGCGGGGGTTTCTGCACTTACAGGTTATTTAACACCTCTTCATTATTCTCCTCTTGTTTTCAGTATTATTGTTAATCAATCTCCTTTACCTGCTTCAGAATTAAGGACTGCTATTGATGAAATTGTCATTTTATTAAGTCAGTTGAAATTATGCGAATGAACCCGCTAATTAGGAACTCTGTACCTCATCTAAATGAGAATTGCTATAATATATTATAAACAGTTTTTGAAGAAGAAGCAGGTCAAACTTTAATAGAAGATGGAATTATTCGTTTATTAATATTTGACCCCACACAGGAGGTAATTGTTCAATGGATTCACTAACTACCCAATATCGCAATATTGTGGAAAAAATCTTACTAGACTATGCCGATTTTCTCGGAAATGATGAACAGACTCAAGTACAATTAGTGTTTGACCTTGAGCGCAACCACTATCTTCTGGTTGAAACAGGTTGGCAAAATGGCTATCGTATTTATGGTACATTGTTGCACGTTGATATCATTAGCAATAAATTTGTAATTCAACACGATGGAACCGAAGAAGGCATCGCTGATGAGCTAATAGCGGCTGGAATTCCTAAAGCGCAGATTGTCTTGGCTTATCAGCCATTAGAGAGCCGAAAACACACGGAATTCGCCATTTCCTAACTACCTAAAAGGCAATAATTATGACTTTAGCAAAAACTTTAGAAAAAATTTATCTTATACGTTATATTTTTTTCCTGTACTTAGGCGAATGACACTTGGACAGATGAAAAAATCTCCTCAGTAATAGGCAAAGGTTTCATGCCTCGCGTTACTTGATGAATCCACCATAACTCATCTGTTCTCACCGCTTCAAAGCCAGCATTTCCCATCCAAGCATCAACACTTCCTTGCGCGTATTCTTTGATAAAAGGTTCTTCAAAAATTTCGGTCAGCCAGTCGGTATTAAACAAGGCTTTTTGATTGCCGTCGAGAATAATAACTTGTCCGCCAGGAGTCAGCAAGCGAAAACACTCTTTTAAGATCAACTTAGCAATTACAGAAGGCGTTTCATGAAACAACAATGATGCTGTCACCACATCAAAAGAAGCATTCTTAAAGGGAGTTTCTTCTGCTTTTGCCTGCTGCCACTGAATTTCTAATCCTACCTTCTTAGCTTTTTCACTAGCCATAAATAACATATAAGGAGACAGATCGACACCGATCACTTCAGCTTGAGGAAAGGCTTGTTTTAAAAGTATCGTTGTCGAACCTGTTCCACAGCCAAGATCGAGTATTCGGCGGGGTGAACCCTGAATTCTATTAACCGCTTCTTGACGCACCCAGGTTTCATTTGGGGGTAAAACATACTGGGTAATAGGATCGTAAGTCACGGCGGCATCAGGCGTTAAGTATCCATTTTTAATACCGTGAAAGTTGTGAGATAAATAATAATCGGGATAAATATTATCCGATTGAGAAAAGCGATCGCGTACTGCCTCCCAATCAACAGAATGGCGTAATTTTGCTAACGCCTCGCGGTCAATCAAAAATTGATTGAAAATAGGAGCTAAAAACTTATCCCAAAGCGTTTCTTGTCGAGTTTCCATTACTAAATCATTCAGGTTAGAGTCCACAACTTATCTTATCAGAATTAACAGCAAGAGTTTTACCATTAGCCATTCCCGACTTTGATTAAATAATTATACTATGATTAATTTTTTCATTAATCATAGTCTTCACTCAATCATTTAAATCATAGTACCTTCTACTATATCTCGCTCCAGTCGTGCAAGTTTCGCGAATTTCTACCGAATGTAATCCGTTTAAACCCACAGCTTCTAATTTATCAAAAATCCAACGAGCGATCGCTTCACTGGTAGGACTTTCCAATGCCATTGATTCATTCAAATAATAGTGATCTAAATAGTTTTCCAAAAGCGGATCTAAATATTTTTGAATGTCGCCAAAATCCATAATCATGCCTTGTTGTGAACCTTCAGTCATTAATTGCTGTCCTTGGATGTACACCCGTCCTACCCAACTGTGACCGTGCAAACGGCAGCACTTGCCCTCATGATAGGGCAATCGATGTGCAGCTTCAAAGCGAAATTCTTTATAGATTAACCATTGTTCAAGAGAGTCAGCAGTCATGCAAGTCAACGTTATTAAGGTGTAGAAAGAGGGTTTGAGAGTTGTTTTCCTTACTTAATCATAGGGAATTGAAATATTTCATACTTGTTAGGTTTAGCTTGACACAGGATATGGGATCGGAATTTCAACTCGCATATCGGCATCTGTAAGCGTCAGCAAGGCAGTTGTGCGACCATCATTATCAATGAATTCAACTTCATAGGCGTTGCCGTCACTGTAGCAGTGTACTACAGTCCCATGATCACCTTTCTTGAGATGATATTCTGCAACATCGTGAGTAAGAGTAACAACGTCTAATTCACTAATCATTTTCAGCACTCTAATAAGAGACTAAAGAGGATAAGCTGTCACAAAGCGTGGAATTTCCTGCCCATTGTCAATGATCCAAACTGTTAGTAGAGAGACAGAGCCACCTAATGGAGTCGGGAGATCACCCTCAATAACATACTTGACACCATGCAGGGAAAAAACAACTTCGTTAACATCTTGATCTTGGGCAATTGATAGCAACCCTAGTTCTAGGATATCAATGTTTGTTTCATTGAAGCCAACAGCACGCAGCAGTTTTGCTTTAGATTTGCCATCTGGATACGTTTCACAGAGCAAATAACCAATCAACTTAGAAAGTTTAACAAATGCTTTGTCTCGGTTGGGAAGTCTCACGACGATTGTTTTTGCTTCTTGTACAGTAAGCCAATTCAATATATTATGCCCCTACGGTTTAAAAACTCAACCTTAACGAGAGTGAAGGTCGAGAGTATGGCACTATGTTTGTACAGTCACAACGCAATTAGGAGGAATCTGGCGTGCCCAAAAAAACGATAGCAAATTTATCTGAGGCTGATGTAGCCGGAAAACGAGTTTTAGTCCGCGTGGATTTTAACGTTCCTCTCGATGGCGATAAAATTACTGACGACACTCGGATTCGGGCGGCACTGCCAACCATTCAAGATTTAAGGAAAAAAGGCGGAAAAGTCATTCTCTGTAGCCATTTTGGACGACCTAAAGGCAAAGTGGTCGAGAGTATGCGTCTGACTCCCACTGGCAAACGCCTATCCGAATTGTTAGGGCAGGACGTAGTTATGTGTGATGATTGCGTGGGAGATTCGGTTACTCAAGCTATCAGTAAACTCAAAAACGGCCAAGTTGCCCTTCTCGAAAATTTGCGCTTTCACGCCGAAGAAGAAGAAAATGACCCTGAATTTGCTAAGCAACTCGCTGCCAATGCTGATTTGTACGTCAATGATGCTTTTGGGACGGCTCACCGCGCTCATGCTTCTACTGAAGGGGTAACGCACTACCTCAGCCCTTGTGTGGCGGGATACCTCATTGAAAAGGAACTCAACTACCTGCAAGCAGCGATTGAAAATCCTCAACGTCCTTTAGCGGCAATTATCGGCGGTTCTAAGGTTTCTAGCAAGATTGGAGTTATCGAAACCTTACTCGATAAGTGCGACAAGCTGCTTATCGGTGGCGGTATGATTTTTACCTTCTACAAAGCTCGCGGATTGAGTGTCGGCAAATCTTTGGTCGAAGATGACAAGCTGGATTTGGCTAAAACCCTAGAAGCGAAAGCCAAGGAAAGAGGGGTAGAATTTCTTTTGCCCACTGATGTCGTCATCGCCGATAAATTTGATAAAGAGGCCAACGCGCAAACTGTCAGCATCGAAAGCATTCCCGACGGTTGGATGGGCTTGGATATCGGGCCAGACTCCGTTAAAGTGTTCCAAGATGCCTTGGGTGAGTGCAAAAGCGTCATTTGGAACGGGCCGATGGGCGTGTTTGAATTTGATAAATTTGCAGTGGGAACCGAAGCGATTGCCCATACCCTCGCTGATTTGACTGCTCAAGGAACAACGACGATTATCGGCGGCGGCGACTCGGTGGCAGCAGTTGAAAAAGTGGGTGTCGCCGAACAAATGAGTCATATTTCCACAGGCGGCGGTGCTAGCCTAGAATTGCTCGAAGGAAAGGTACTGCCTGGAATTGCCGCGCTAGATGATGCTTGATTTTTAACACAAGCTGGCAACTTTTCATAGGGGCATGGCTTGTTCATGCCTCTATTAGGTTTTATTATTCCCACGCTTTAGTTAATTTCGTAGGATGCGTTCACAACGCATCCTACAAGATTCGATGTCTCAAGAATCGATAGAGATGCAAATTACCCCGGATGGAGAGTTAATATGAGCAAGTTTGACAGCATGACATTAGATGAGGTGAAGCGTTACTTTCTGGAGCATCGTGATGACAGTGCCGCTTTCTATGCCTACATGGACAAGCTTCAGGAGTCTGGGCGGGCAATCGTGATTAACCCAACTGATCCAACGTCGGAAGAACAGGCGATCGCTCAAATGCAGGAACGTTTGGGTTTGAACCGCAACCCAGCTAAAGAGTGATACGGAATCCGACTATAGAGTAGCATTCTTTCCCGCTTAGAAGGTTAAGATTTACCTGATAAACAATCGCTCAGCAAAAATTTGTAATTCTTATTTTTTGTCTGGGTTTCCCTCCAGAATTCCCCACCTTTTCCCCAGTCTTTTCTGGGTTTTCCACAGTTTACCCAGAGTTTTCCACAAGTGATGGCGGTAACATCGCCACTTGAGGGGGATATCGGGGATTTTGCCTCGATACTCATCACTACTGAGTTACTGTAAAGTTATGTATCAAAAAATAGGCTTAAACCCGCATTGCTTGGTAAAGATTAATTTTTTCTAAATGATAATGTAACATTTAGCAACATTGACAAGCTTGCCACCTCCTTAGCAAAATAGTAAGGCACTTTTACTCCTCCGATCTCAAGCTGGCTAGATCTTCATAAGAAAAAAGCCGGTGGAGGGTATTTTTTTGTCGATAGAGGTAGATATGAATACGCCTGTGAGTATTTTTGCTGAAATTCCCGAAGAACTCCATGAATCACTCAAAACTTACTTAGAATCTCACCCAAATTGGGATCTTGACCGCGTATTTTCGGCGGCTCTATCTTTGTTTTTGCTGCAAAATGAGAGTGCTTATACGACGCAATCTTCTAAACACTATCGCGCTTGTGCTCGCGTCTACTTAGAAACGCTGTTTCAGCAAGCTGATAAGCTAGAAAACATTAGCTAAATTCGGGCTATTGCGGTTGAATGCCTGAACCCACGGGTGCAGAAGACCGCAATTCCAATTCAGGGCAATCTTCTTTAACCTGCTGCAAATTCCACTCATTTTTAAACAGCAACACCGGACGACCCCAATTATCCTTTACCGTTATTGTATTAAAAATTCGTCCCGCTTTTTCGAGAGCTTGCCAACCGCCAGCCACCCAGCGAGCTAAACTGTAGGAGATCGGGTCTAAGCGCGTTTCTACACCGTATTCGCTCAACATCCGAAACTGCACAACTTCAAACTGCAACTGCCCCACTGCCGCTAAAATGGGGTCGCGGATGAAGTCGTCGGTAGAGTACATAATCTGTACTGCGCCTTCCTCACGCAATTCCTGAATGCCCTTTTGAAATTGCTTGAACTTAGAAGGATTAGGATTTCTCAGATAGGCAAATAATTCGGGTGAAAAACAGGGTATTCCCGCATATTCTAGTTTTTTCCCCTGATAAATTGTATCGCCAATCGCAAAGACTCCCGGATTGTTCAACCCGATCACGTCGCCAGGATAAGCTTCTTCAATGACGGCGCGATCTTGAGCAAATAGCTTTTGTGGGCGCGAAAGACGAACAATTTTGCCTGTTCTGGCATTATTTACCGTCATATCTTTCTCAAACTTGCCCGTACACACCCGCACAAAGGCCACGCGATCGCGGTGTTTAGGGTCCATATTTGCTTGCAATTTGAAGACGAATCCGCTAAATTCGGCATAGGTAGGGTCAATCACGCCGGCTGACGAGGTGCGCCCTATCGGTTGCAAGGCATAGTTGAGAAAGGCATCCAAAAACAGTTTTACCCCAAAATTTGTCATGGCAGAGCCAAAAAACACCGGAGTCATCATCCCAATGTGAACCGCCTCTAAATCCAACTCGCCTCCCAACGCTTCGAGAATTTCTAAGTCTTCTTTTAGCTGATAGTAGAGGTCTTGTTCGAGAAATTGTTCAATTTTGGGGTCGCCTAGCGCAATAATCGTTACCTGGGCTTGCTGGCTGCCGTGTGCGCGACGTTCAAACAGATGTAGAGCCTGTTCGCGACGGTCGAAAACGCCCCGAAAGCGATCGCCTGTTCCTACCGGCCAGTTAACAGCATACGTCTGTAACCCCAATTCCTGCTCGATCTCATCGAGTAATTCTAGTGGTTCGCGTCCAGGGCGATCAAGCTTGTTGACGAAGGTAAAAATCGGCAGCGATCGCATCTTACAAACTTCAAATAGCTTGCGCGTCTGCGGTTCTAATCCTTTGGCTGCATCAATTAGCATCACGGCATTGTCTGCTGCTGCGAGAGTACGGTAGGTGTCTTCGCTAAAATCTTGGTGTCCTGGCGTGTCTAGCAGGTTGATCTGAGCGCCTTTGTAGTCAAATTGCAACACCGTCGAAGTGATGGAAATGCCCCGTTGCTTTTCCATTTCCATCCAGTCAGAAGTCACTTTGCGCTGTTCTCGCCGTGCTTTGACTGCGCCTGCTTGGTGAATCGCCCCCCCATAGAGGAGGAGTTTTTCGGTGAGAGTGGTTTTTCCTGCGTCGGGGTGAGAGATAATGGCGAAATTGCGCCGTTGGGCGATCGCTTGTTGCAATTCGGTTTGAAGTTCGTCAGACATATTGATAACAATTCTTTATTTAATTGTATCGAAGCAATCCTCTGGGCAACCAAACAACGCAGGGTAGTGGATTGGCACAGTTGAACGCACTGAAACCTTATTTCATCGGCATCGGCGAGGTTTAAGTGACATCCTCCCGACGCTAACTGCTAAGAGCAGTATAGCGCAACTTGCGCCGTGCGACGGCGCAAATGGGGCTTCCCAACTCACATTGGGATATTTCTGCCCACAAAGGTATAGTACCTCTACGCCAGTTATCTAGGCTCATCACCCCCGACACCTCGACTTGACAGACGGTTTCCTTTCCCCTGAGTCCCAGGGTAGTAGTTTCTATGCCTCGATTACAAATCTCTTGAGCTGAGGCCACGTCTCTATCGCATTGATACTGGCATTCAGGACAATCATGTACTCTATCAGCGAGGGTTTTCCTTACTTCTGACCTGCAATTAGGGCAAGTCTGGCTAGTTCCTTTGTGGTCAACTAATCCAAAGTATTTGCCTCTCACCTTACAGACATATTTCAGGATATCTCTAAATTGTCCAAAACCAGCATCAAGAGTATGTTTGCCCAAAAAGCCCTTAGCCATGATGCGGAAGTCTATATCTTCCATGAAGATAGAGTCTCCCATATCACAAACTTGATGGGCCAATTTGAAATGATAATCTTTGCGTTTGAAGGCAATATGATTATGTTGTTTTTCTACTTTTTTTCTGGCTTTATCGTAATTATTAGAACGCTTATTTTTCTTGTCCAACCGATGTTGCAGCAATTTCAGCTTACGTTGTTCATTTCTAAAGAATTTGCGTCCTTTTTCGACAAAGCCATCTGATGTGGCAATGATTTTAGTTATGCCGACATCCAAACCTAACGGATGTCCATAAGGAGTCTCAACTTCAGGTAAAGACATATCGGATTGAATGCTAATAACAGCAAACCACCCCTTGGCTTTTTTGAGAACTCTTACCTGTTTGATAACAAATCCATTAGGAATAGGACGATGAAGATTTATCTGAACTTTTCCCAATTTTGGCAGATTTATTTGCCACCCAGTCAAAGGATTGCTTCTAAATTGAGGAAATAATAAAGACTTCATCTGTCCGTATTTTTTGAACCTCGGAAAACCAAACCCTCTATTGCGAAAAAAATCCCAAGCATCATGAAGTCTTTTTACATTAGTTTGCAAGACTTGACTGGGGACTTTTCCTAACAATGGAAATGTTTTCTTAGCTTTCGGTAATTGGTTCTGTTGCTGATGATAACTCGGAAATGGGTAGTCAGCAGACATGATATATTCTGACTCTAAACTACACCGATCTATTGGACACTTACGAGAAGCGATCCAATCTTTCAATTCTCGCAAAGCATAGTTATAAGAACGGCGACAAATTTCTAGCCATTCATCTAACATAGTCCCTTGATTGCTGTCAGGGTAGATTCGGTACGAGTAGTTTAGAGTTACCATGAATCCATGTTAGCACACAACAAACAATATGCTAACATAGATTTATCGGACGAGGTTGTGCTGCCGCACGTTAATATATTGGTCGGGATTCATCTCATCACTAAGCGTTCGGCGGCACTCAGCTATGCTTCGATGTATCCGCCTTAGCTATAGTGAGGGACTTCTCCCGACATTAAGTTAAATATCGCGAGTTTTACGGGCTTGTAATTTTTGCTCAATTGCATAATTGAATTTTAAGATCGAAATCAGGTTCGCCCACTTTAGCGATAATCGCTTGAGGATACCTTCTACGCCGTTCCAAATAAGCTTGAAAAGCCGATTCATCATGGCGATGGTTCAAAAAATATCGCTTCAATTCGCGATCGCTCATGGCATCATAGTTAACTTCACTCATTAAAATACCTCCCCATTTGGCGTAATTTCTATTTCAATGTCTTCCTCATACCCCGCCAAGATAAATAAATTTTCCGTTCTCTTGTCAACACAGATTATAGGCGTAGGGTGGGCATTGCCCACCTACCTTTTAATATCATAAATATTGCCCCCAAAAAATCGATCCGCCTTCGGCGGAAAAAAGGCAAAGGGTAAAAGGGCAAAAGGGCAGAGGGCTAAAAAGTCCTGGGGAGAGAACAAACCACCCGAAAGCCGAGATCGCTGCTGACGTAGACGGGGTCGTCGTCGTCGCGAAACGCAGAACGGCAATACCTGGGACCGTAGCCCCAAGAGCCGCCGCGTAGCAACCGCAATTGAGAATGATTATCGTTATTTAGCCAAGCACTGCCATCAGTTGGCGCACCAGCGTAATTGTTATGCCAAGTATCCGCACACCATTCCAACACATTGCCGTGTATATCATAGAGTCCGAAAGCATTGGGCGGAAAACTACCGACATCTATTGTTTTTTGCCGATATTCTCCTTTCATCCCATTTCCATAAACATAATTGCCGTCATAGTTCGCTAACTCAGGGGTAATCGTCTCCCCAAAATGAAAGGGTGTAGGGGCGAACGGCCGTTCGCCCCTACTGGCACGACAGGCGTATTCCCATTCTGCTTCACTGGGCAATCTAAAGATTAACCCTGTTTTTTGGCTTAATTTCTCGCAAAACTCTACACAATTATACCAGGATACGCGCTCTACAGGTCGATTTGCGCCTTGAAATTTTGAGGGGTTACTGCCCATAACTGCCTGCCATTGCGCCTGTGTAACGGCATATTTGCCCAAGTAGAAAGGAGAAACTGTCACCCAATGTTGCGGACTTTCATTATTGTTTCTTCCTTCTTCATCATCAGGCGAACCCATCAGGAATTTACCGCCAGGGATGGATACCATGTCTAAACCGACGTTTTGTCCTAAATCAACGGTGAAATATTCTGCTTCACCGCGTCTGCTTTTGGTTTTAACGGTTTTCTGTCCGAATAACCCTGATGTAATCTTATCAATCGTAACGATATCAAAAGAAAAACGCTTTAATTGAATAGAATTAGGCAGTGAGGGAGGTTGAACGGGTTGAGGTGGATTGGCAGCTTGAATAACAGTAGGATTAGGAATCGGTGTCAGTTTAGGGACAATATCTGCTAAAACTTCCTCAACACTTTGATATCGCCTTTTTACTGCACCTTCGATTAATTTATCTAAAATTTTGCCTAATTTATCACTAACCGGATTATCTACCAAAAAATCTCGCCATACCCAATCTCCTTCTTCAACGCTGTACAAATCAAAGGGTGAGATATTCGTCAGTAAATGCAGGCAAGTCACCCCTAAACTGTACAAATCGCTGGCAAATTTGGGTTTACCTTTCGCTTGTTCGGGCGCAGTATATTCTGCTGAACCGATAACCGTTCCTGTGACTGATAATCCTAGATTTTCCGTGACTTTTGACGCACCAAAGTCTACTAACACCAATTTATTATCATTTTCACGACGAATGATGTTTTCAGGTTTGATATCTCGATGAATGACGTTATTTTGGTGGACGAATTGCAAGACACAGAGAATATCTGTTAGAACTTGCCAGATTGCAGATTCATTAAAAACGCCATCTTCTACTAACGCTTGTGCTAGGTTTTGACCGAGGATGTATTGTTGTATCAGGTATTGATGGGTGTCTTGGGTAAAATGCGCTAATAGTTCAGGGATTTGGTCATGTTTACCGAGATTTTCTAGATAAACCGCTTCCTGTTCAAATAATTCCGCCGCTTTTTGCACATTGTTGGTTCCCTGCGCTTGGGGAAGGAATTGCTTGATGACGCATAGGGGACGAGAGGGTTTATATTCATCTACTGCTCGAAAAGTGCGCCCAAATCCGCCTTGTCCTAGAATACGAAGGGCGCGATAGCGTTGCGCTAGCAATAAACCCACACCGCAAAACTGACAGAATTGGCTGCTGTCTGGACTGATTTTCAAGCAATTCGGGTTAAGACATTGGCTCATGGGGCGTAAGGGTGAGCATTTGGATTTTTTTTATTATATCCGGTCAAAACCTAAGCTTTTAGGATATTATTAAAATATATATAAGTAGGTAGTCGAAAATAAAGTAAAAATAGTTTGTAGTTGCGCTTTAGCGCACAGCGCACTCCATATAGGCTCAAGCCCTACTACGAATAAATGTTTTAGAATTCGTCATGACTCAGACTGCTATTTCTCTGGATATCCCGCCTGCTTTTCCCGATCATACTCAACTGCCGGAATCCGATGGGACGTTTGTGAAAAATTTCCAAGAACACCCCCAAAGCATTCTTTTAACCGATTCAATAGGAACTCTCTTACAACAACTGCATCCTGACGGCAATTACGCCATTGGACAAGATTGTGGTATCTACTGGCGAGAAACTGAGCCGCCTGAGAAAGGGGCTATTGCACCTGATTGGTTTTATGTTCCCAATGTTCCCCCCTTATTAGAGGGGGAATTCCGCCGTTCCTATGTGCTGTGGCGCGAGTTTATGGCACCCTTAATTGCTTTGGAATTTGCCAGTGGCGACGGAACAGAAGAACGAGACCAAACCCCGTTACTTCGTACTGAAACCGGAGAAACCACTAAACCCGGTAAATTTTGGGTATATTCCCATATTATTCGGCTTCCCTACTATGGAATCTATGAAATTAAAAGTAGAAAGCTCGAAGTTTATCACCTACAAAATTTTTCTTATTGTTCTTTGACTCCTAATGACAGGGGACATTACCCGATTGAACCTTTGGGAATTGAAGTGGGACTGTGGCAAGGCAATTATCAAAATCAAAATCAACTTTGGTTACGCTGGTGGGACAATCAAGGCAATTTATTATTGATTGGAGATGAACGCGCTGAACAAGAACGCCAACGCGCTGAACAGGAAAAACAACGTGCTGAACAGGAAAAACAACGCGCTGAACAGGAAAAACAACGAGCCGAACAGGAAAAACAACGCGCTGAACAGGAAAAACAAAAAAATGAAGATTTAGAAGCATTATTGCAGCAATATCAGGCGCGTTTTGGAAATTTGGAATAATCCAACCTGTTCAAAAGAAAAGGTATAAAACTCGCCCAAGAGCAAGGGTGCTGATAATGCTCACTTTTGAGTATTTTCCAGGCAAAATATTATAAGGTGAGCATTGCCCACCTTAACAGCTACAAACAGAGTTTTTTGTCTAAAATTTCCCTATTTTGCAGCACTAGAAGCTTCAACAACTTTGGCAAAAACATCAGGATTGAGCATTGCCAACTGTGCGAGCATTTTGCGATTGAGTTGAATGTCTGCTTTGTTGAGTTGGTAGATCAGTTTGCTGTAACTCAATCCGTGCAGTCTGGCTGCGGCGTTGATGCGGGTGATCCAGAGGCGGCGAAAGTCTCGCTTGCGATTGCGGCGATCGCGGTAGGAATTTCGCAAAGCTTTCATCACCTGCTGGTTGGCAGTACGGAAAAGCTTGGAATGACTGCCTCGGAAGCCTTTGGCGAGTTTAAGAATTTTTTTACGGCGTTTGCGAGCAACGTTGCCCCGTTTTACCCTGGTCATGGCTAGTCTCTATTAATACGATAATCTGTGGTGTGTTTGTCGTGAAACCTTACAAATACGGCAGCATCAAGCGGACGTTGAGCGCGTCTTCTTCGCTGACAAGCGACAGGTGAGACAGGCGGCGACGCTTTTGTTCAGAGCTTTTATGATGGAGTAGGTGGTTTTTGTAAGCTTTTCGCCGAACAATTTTTTTGCCGCTTCCTGTAACGCGAAAACGCTTGGCGGCTGCTCTGCGAGTCTTCAGTTTAGGCATGAACTTTCGTTAAATTCGACACAATCACCTATTGTAACTTAAATACTATAATTTATCAATTGACACTCAATGGCTCACAATTCCCGACCATTGCACTTTTTTTTCTTTGGTACGGCGAAAAGAGAAGAAATGCTCGCTTTGCTGGTAGGTACAGTAGGGAGCGATCGCGATCTGTGCTTTGTCAATTCCCAACTGTTCTAATTGTAAGGTATTGACACGGCGCACATCTAAGCGAACTCGTCCGGGCTGAGAGTCGGGAATTAAGGGGGAATCTGGCATCGCTTGTATGCTCGCTAAAATCGCCTCTGAGGTGTCAAAGTATTTTTTTTTGACTAAACTCTCCCCGACTTCGGCAGCGACGTATTCTGTGACCTGATAGACCTCTCCCGCAATGGCAGGCCCCATCGCTACCCTGAGATTTTCTAAAGCACTGCCAAAATCCAGGAAACGAGCGATCGCTTCTGGGACAATCCGCAAGGCAGTTCCTCGCCATCCGGCATGAACCGCCGCTACCCTTCTGGAGTAAATGTCACCAATTAATACCGGACTGCAATCGGCACTGGCAACCCAAATCGCTTGTCCTGAGTCTTCTGTGATTAACCCATCAGCAGCAGAGAAGGCATCTTCTGTCTCGCCTGCGTTAAGATTGGCTTCAATTTCGCTGGGGGTTAATACACGATTGCCGTGTACTTGCTTGACGCGGTAGGATTTTGCCTGTGGCTGTAGTGCCTCTGTCAAAATGTCTGGGGAACGGGGGTAAAATTGTCGGGTAAAAAAGCCATGCTGCCAAGCTTGTAGGAGGCTGCACGTTAGATAGGATGAGCCGTTGCAAGATTGCCACTGCCAAGTCGGTGTTTGCCTATTCTGGCGATCGCTTACTACAGAAGAAACCACAAATAACCCTCAACTGAGTCGTTCAGTGGTTATTGTAGAAGAAAAAAGCTTAACTGGGTTCTTATTGTTAGATAGGCGATCGCAATCAAGTAACATATCAGTTAACTTGTCTGTTCTTGTAATCGTGAAAAAAAACTCCTTTTGCCTTTTGCCTTTTGCCTCTTGCCTGACTTCTGTAAGAAGTCTATTCATTGCTAGTATCATTATCTGTATTTATTTAGTGGGTTGTAATTCGTTCTTGCCTGCTCAGTCACCGCTCACTGAATCGCAGAAAATTCCAACTTCTCAAACTTCATCTCAGGAAGTGACAGTAGATGAATCATTTAAAGTCGTGGCAGGTCAAACCATTTATGTTTCAGTCTACTCTCATATTTATCATGAAAAACAACGGAGACCTCTCTATCTTGCTACCAATTTAAGCATCCGCAATACAGATTTAGCTAATTCTGTCATTATTACCATGATTAATTATTATAACTCTCAAGGGCAATTAATCAACTCTTTTTTAGCTCGTCCTATTAAAATCAAGGCTTTGGAATCAATTAATTTTTTTGTAGATAGCACTGATACAATGGGTGGATTAGGAGCTAACTTTATTGTTAAGTGGATTGCCGAAAAATCAATTACTGAACCAATCGTTGAAACAGTGATGATAAGTACCAGATCTGGACAGGGAATTTCCTTTATTTGTCAGGGAAAAGTTATTAAAACAGTGAATAGTGATTAGTTATTAGTGAATAGTGGAAGATGCAATAATGTTTAACTTCGTTCAAGTTTTATGTCTTATTTTTACTAGTTTCTATCATCACTGGGCAAGTTGGCAAGAAGATCGCTTACAAAAACCTCCTGGTGAGTTGGTTGATGTTGGCGGCTACAAACTACATCTTTGTTCAAAAGGAACGGGTAAGTTTACTGTTATTATAGACCATAGTTTGGGGGGACTAGATGGTTATTTTTTGCTTGAGGAAATTGCTAAACTTACTAAAGTTTGCATTTACGATAGAGCAGGTTATGGATGGAGCGATCGCAGTCCTAAAACACGTTGTAGCCTAGAAATTGTTCGAGAATTAGATTACCTTTTAAGCCAGAGTAATATTGAGCCTCCTTATATTTTAGTAGGTAACTCCTTTGGCAGTTACAACGTTCGACTTTACGCTCATTATTTCCCTCAGAAAGTTTTAGGAATTATTTTAACCGATGGACTTCACGAAAAAGCTATGTTAAAGCTTCCTCTATGGCTGAAATTGCTAAAATTATTTTTTATGTCTGGGTTTGCTATGTCTACCTTCGGATCGTTTCTGGGTTTAATTAGGCTGTTGGGTAAACTAGGAACTTTTGAGTTGATTAAACCAGAATTAAAAAATTTCCCTACTGCTACTGTGTCAATGGTTAAACGTTCTTTTTATCGTCATAACCATTGGATAACAATGTGGCGAGAAATGTGGAATTTAGACCTTAGTGCCAAGCAAGTTAGCGAGGCGAGTAGCTTGGGTAATATTCCTCTGATAACTATTAAAGCGAATACTTTTTTTAAACGTTCTCCTTGGAATATTTATATGCCACTTCAAGCTGCCGATCACTTGCGGGATACTATGCACACCGAACTTCTAAAATTGTCGCAAGATTCAACTCAATTAATAGCCTCACAAAGCAGTCATTTTGTTTGGATAGATGAGCCAGAAGCAATCGTGACTGCTATTAAGCAACTATTAGTTAAGAGTTGAAATCTATTAAACCAGAGAAGTTTTAATATCGCTTATCAGTTTATCAATTCGCGATTTCTTCGTATTCCAGGAACAGACAAATCTAGCTCCTCCTACACCAATAAAACTATAAAAAATCCAGCCTTTTGTTTTTAAAGCGTTTGCTACGTTAACGGGTAAATCAACAAACAGCGTATTAGCTTGCCTGGGAAACATAATTTCAACTTCTGGTATATCAAAAAGTTGTTTTTCAAAATATTCTGCACAATCATTTGCGTGTCGAGCATTTTTCAGCCAAGCGCCTGTTTCAAGTAATCCTAATAACGGTGCAGAAAGAAAGC